>NZ_CP162023.1:2789611-3099568 GCF_041320275.1 Mumia sp. Pv4-285
CGCCTCGCGACGCCCGATGCCGAAGTAGCGGGCGTAGACGACGAGGTTGTCGCGGACCGTCAGGTCACCGTCGAGCGAGTCCTCCTGAGGGCAGACCCCGATCCGCGCGCGGATGGCCGAGCCGTCGGTCTCCGGGTCGAGTCCCAGGATCCGGAGCGAGCCGCCGCTCACCGGCGACACCGCAGCGATCATCCGCATCGTCGACGACTTGCCCGCGCCGTTGGGGCCGAGGAACCCGAACGCCTCGCCGCGCTCCACCGTCACGTCGATGCCCTTGACGGCCTCGAACGTCCCGTACGTCTTGCGCAGCCCGCGCGCCTCGATCATCGGTTGGCTCACCGTTCGAGCCTAGGGACGATCGCCGACGAATGTCTTGTCGATATCGGCGCTGCCCCCCAGTCCCGCTGGTCGAGGAGGGCGAGGAACGAGCCCGTCTCGAGATCCGGGTCTCGATCGCTGCGCGCCTCGACCAGCGGAAGTGGTGGTCAGCCGATCGTGCCTCCCCGTACGTCGTCGAGCACCGCAGCGCCGGCAGCAACGGTCCACAACCCGACGCGACCGCCGCGGGCGTCGAAGAACGCCCGGTCCGCTGCGTTGAGCGTCGCTGCCGCGAGCTGCTCGTCGTTGCGCCACACGGTCACGACGCCGTCCGTACCGACGCGCGCGCGGAGAACGTCTCCATCAGCCAGCGTGACCTGGGTGAGCCCGTAGTCGGTCCAGCCGTTTCGCGCCAGGCGCAGCGCGGAGACCCGGACGCCCTTGCTCCGGCCGTCGTAGACCACCGAGATCGCACCGGCGTCCGGGATCGAGCCGGTCTGCACCTTGAGCAGCAGACCCTGCGCTGCCCGCGTGTCCACCTGACGGATCCGCACCGACGCCTCCTGCGTCGTCCCGAACGACTCCTTCCACACGAGTGGGCCGCCCAGCCGGACGTCGAGCCCGCGGTCCACGACCCGGTAGAACGCCGGTCCTGGCAGGCCGGTCCAGCCGGCTCCGACTGGGCCGTCGGGGCGTTCGAAGTCGTCGAGCAGCCCGATGCCGACGGTGAAGGTGCGGGTCACCGGCTCGGCCGCGGCGTAGTCCTCGTCACCGGGCTGCGACGCCGTGATCGTGCACGTTCCCGCTCCGGTCAGGGTCACCGTGCCGTCCTCGACGCGGCAGACGCCGGTCGCCTCGTACGAGACAGGCAGCGCGGAGGACGCCGTCGCCTCGAGCGCAAAGGGCGCATCCCCGTACGCCCGGGCCGGCAGCGGCTCGAGCGTGATCGTCTGCGCGACGTCGTACCCTTCGGGGCAGATGCTCGTGAGGCGGTCGTCGAGCCCGGCGGCGTTCCCCGGCTCGAGGCTCAGGACGTGGCAGCCGGCGGCGACGCCGTCGACGCGCAGGTAGCCCCGCTCGTACGCCGCCGGCGTCGCGCGGCCGTCCACGTACACGGTGTCGTCGCCCTCGGCCGCACCCGGCACGGACACCCTCGCGACGGTGTTGCCCGGGATGTGCACGCCGATGTCGGTACGCCCGTCGACCGTGTGGTGCGCGGCGCCGATGCTCCCCTTGAGCGTGGGCAGGGTGACGTGCGCCCAGTCGACCGCCTCGGGCTGCGGGCGTACGTCGAAGGTCGAGTAGCCCGGTGTCGTCGGCTCGATGCCGAACATGCCCTGTGGCACGTTGTACGCCGGCGAGGCCGCCCACGGGTGGGACCACGTCATGTTGCTCTTCAACGAGACGTCCCACGCCTCCGCGGTGGCGCCGGCCCCCTTGGCGATCATGTTCATCCAGCTGCGCAGCCCGGTGCCGGTGAGCATCGCGTGCGCCGCCTCGGCACGGTCACCGTCGTACAGCGACTCCAGCACGAACGCCGCGCAGTAGACCGAGCACGCCATCCCGCGCGACTCGATGTAGTCCGCCGTCTGCTCCGCGCGGTCGTCGCCGGCGAGGCCGAACGCGGTGGCGAACACGCTGGCGTGGAACGCGAAGTGGTCGACGGGGGTGCCGTCAGCGTTGAGCCCGTCGCGGTACGCACCCTTGGTCTCGTCGAAGAGCCTGGCGTTGGCCTCCTCGCGGAGCCGGTCGGCGGTCGCCGTGAAGCGTGCCGCGTCCGCGTCCTTGCCGAGGGCCTTCGCGATCTCGGCCATGTCGCGGTAGCTCTGGTGGCCGATCGCGTTGATGACGGTGTTGTACGGGCGGAAGACGTAGCCGTCCCGCTCGGACGTCGGCCAGTCCACGATGTCGCAGTCGTTGCCGCATCCGCTCGCCCCGTTCGAGCCGGAGTTCTTGCGGATCAGCCCGGTGCTCTGCTCGAGCCACTCGTCGGGCAGCTTGTCGACCAGCGCGGCGTAGTTCATGGCGAGCGCGGCCGTGTCACCGGTCTGCTGGAAGCTGTCGTGGAACGCGAGGATCGTGTACATCGGCCACTCGGTCGGCCACGTCCGCCGGCTCAGCAGATACTCCAGCGAGTAGTTGCCGAGCGTCGGGTCGTCCGACACGAAGAAGTTGGCCATCATCTGCAGGTACGAGTCCGCCTCGTATGCGCCACGCTCGCGGCTCCACGAGTCCACGTAGAGGTTGTGGTTCGTGGCCTCGATCGTGTGGCGAGACAGCTCCCAGACCTGGTTGAGGTTGTCGTCGGAGGAGTCGAAGACGGCCCCCTTCGCGTCGTACGGATAGATCTGCGCGAGCGCCGTGAAGTCCTTCTTCCCCAGGCCGGTCGGTGCGCCGAGCACCTCGACGTACCGGAAGACCCGCATGCCCCAGGTCTCGACGTGCTGCCGACCACCCGCGAGGGTCCACCTGTCCTGGTAGGTGTTGCCGGTCCGCATGGCGTACCGGACGGTCTGCGGCGCCGACAGCTCCTCGCCGAAGCGGAGGTCGAGCACCTGGCCGGCGGTGCCGTCGACGTCGAGGCTGAGTCCGCCGATCCACGTCTTGCCGTAGTCGATGAAGTAGTTGCCGGGAGACTTCTCGATGACCTCGACGGGGTCGCGGAGCTGCTGCTCGACCTTCGCCGTCGGGGTCGCCTGCAGGTCGGCGAAGGCGGCCTTGGGCTGTGCCGGCTTCCAGGCGGAGGCGTCGAACCCGGCGCGCTCGAACCCGGTCGGGTACGCCGCGGCCTGGAGGTTCTCCTTCGGCGCCACGAAGTAGCCGGTGCCGATGCTGCCTGCGGACGGGAACACCGTCGAGCCGTTGAGCGTCCGCCAATCGCCGCCGGTGCCGTACGTCTGGCGGCTGCCGTCGGCGTACTCGACCACGAGCTGGGCGAGGAAGCGCTTGTCGGAGGTGGTGTAGGCGAGGGCACCGATCGCGTTGTCGGCGCCGGGCTTCAGCAGCGACGTCACGTCATAGCCGTCGTACCGGGTCTCGCTCCGGACCGGCTGGGTGGGCCCCAGGCCGACGAAGGTGCCGTTGACCCAGGCCTTGTACACGTACTGGCGCGTGGGGGCCGTCGACGACGCGGTCGCGAACAGCGTCGCCCGCGCGATCTCCTTGTCGGCCAGCTGGGTCTCGCCCCGCAGGAACGCCCAGTCGGTCCCGCCCTGGCCGTACACGCAGTTGGCGTTGGTCCCGACGACGAGGCAGCCGTCCGAGACGGTGGCGCAGGCGAACTCGGAGGAAGGTCGGTCGAACGCGCTCTGGTAGAGCACCGTCCCGTCTGCGGCGGTCACCGACATGTCGTCCCATGCGCTGCGCTCGCTGCCGCCCGTGCGGAAGCCGATCGCGCCCGACGCGAACGTCGGGTCGGTCGTCGTGTCGACGACCGTGCCGTCGATGGAGGTCGTGATCGTCTCGCCGTTCACCTCGAGCTTGAGGCGGTAGTCCGTGTCGCGAGCCAACGCGAGCGGCAGAGGAACCGTCTTCAGCACGGTGAACGCGCCGTTGACCCGCTTGTGGGGGGCCAGCTGGTTCACGCCGTCGCCACGGATCTGCCACATGTAGCCGTTGTTGGCGTCCTTGGCGCGGAACACGATGCTCGCGTTCTGGCTGGTGATCCGGAACGTCGTCTCGACCGTGTAGTCGGTCCACGCCGTCGCTCCGGCCTGGTCGGCGAGCCAGATCGGGACGGCGTCGCCCCAGGGCGCGTCGGGCGCGGTGCCGAACGTCGCCGGCTCCGACCAGGCGGACGGCTCCCCCGCTGCGTCCCACGTGCGGACGCGCCAGCGGTAGCCGGTCGCCGCGTCGAGCTGCGGCCCGGCGTACGCGACGTTGGTGCTCGCGGCGGTCTCGACCTTGCCCGAGTCCCACACGGCGGCGTCCGCGAGATCGGCGCCGAGCGGTGCCACCTGGATGCGGTACGCCGACTGGAGGGACGACGCCACGCGCCAGCCGAGCAGCGGCGCGTCCCGGTCGTCGACGTCGGCGGGACTGTCCCGCTGGCCGACGGTGAGGCCGGTCGGCGCACTGTCCGCCTCGGCGGCGGCCGGTACGACGGTGGGCGCCGAGGCGGCGAGCGCCACCGGCGCGGCCGCGACCGGCAGGGTGAGTGCGGCCGCGGTCAGCAGCACGGAGAGAGCACGGGTCGGGCGCACGGGACTCCTCGGGTGAAACGTTTCAAGGGTGCGCCACGACGGTAGTGACGTGACCGCCGTCACGTCAATCGATTCCATGGCCGATACCGGACACCCGCCGCGCCTCGTCCCCCGATTTGGTCAGTTCTCCACCGAACTCGTACGCCCGGAGGTGGAGAACCGACCAAATCGGGGAGGTAGCGTGTGGCCGGTGTTCCGTCTGATCCGGCCCGAGTCGGAGCCCTGGCTCGATGTCGCCCGACCCTCACCCACGGACGCCGACCGCGCCGCCGGTCAGCTGCGTGCCGACTACGAGCGCTGGTCGCGCTGGGCGCTGGGGCTCGGTGGCTTCGTCTCAGCGGCGGGCGGACTCTTCACCGCCGTCGGCGTCGTCACCACCGCGTACGCCCTCGATCGTGGGGTCGCTCTGATCGACGTCGTCGCGGTCACGATCGCGGGCGCCGTCGGCCTGGCCGGAACGGCAGTGCTGGTGATGCTGTGGCGCAGCGGGCGACGGCTCACTCGGGGCGCAGCGCAGTGGATCCGCGTCCCGTACCTCCTCAGCGGCCGCTCGCGCACCGCACGCGGCTGGCTGAAGGCCCGGACGGTGAACGTCGAGCCGCGCATCCTCGTCCGGCTCGCGACCAGCACGGCCGCGCTGCTGCTCGCGGTGGCGGGGATCTCCGCCGCGGTACGGGACGTGGTGACCGAGACCAGTACGGTGACGTACGCAGCCGCTGCCGTCGGCGTCCTCGCTCTGCTGTCCGGGCTCGGCCAGCTGGGTGGCGTGCTCCGCATCGTGTCGGGCCTCGGCGAGGCGGACCCGCTGTGGCACCGCATCCGTACGTCGTTCCGCGCCGAGTGAACGGCCGTCCGCAACTGTCGGTGGGGCGCGCGATGATGGACGGGTGTCCGACGTTCTCGACCGCTTCTCCCCCGCCACTGCGGCGTGGTTCCGTGGCGCGTTCCCGGAGCCGACGACCGCGCAGGTCGGTGCGTGGGACGCGATCGCCGACGGCCACAACGCCCTCGTCGTCGCCCCTACGGGTTCCGGCAAGACATTGTCGGCCTTCCTGTGGGCACTCGACCGGCTCGTCACCGGCCCACCTCCGGAGGACCCCAAGCGGCGTCCGCGCGTCCTCTACGTCTCGCCGCTCAAGGCGCTGGCGGTCGACGTCGAGCGCAACCTCCGCTCACCGCTGGTCGGCATCACCCAGACCGCCAAGCGCCTCGCCGCGTCCGGCGAGTCAGAGCCGCCGCGCGAGGTGACGGTCGGCGTACGCTCCGGCGACACGACACCCGCCGAGCGCCGTACCCTCTCGACCCGTCCCCCCGACATCCTCATCACAACGCCTGAGTCGCTCTTCCTGGTGCTCACCTCGGCCGCGCGCGAGACGCTGCGCGACGTCGAGGCGGTCATCGTCGACGAGGTCCACGCGGTCGCGGGCACCAAGCGCGGCGCCCACCTGGCCCTGAGCCTCGAGCGCCTCGACGCCCTTCTCGAGCGCCCGGCCCAACGGATCGGGCTGTCGGCGACCGTGCGCCCCCACGCCGAGGTCGCACGGTTCCTCGGCGGCGCGGCGCCGGTCAGGGTCGTGGCTCCCGAGTCGCAGAAGCGTTGGGACCTCTCGGTCGTCGTCCCCGTCGAGGACATGACCTCGCTCCCGACCCGGAGCACCGACGGCGAGGACGAGGGCGCGGCCGACTCCCGTGACCAGGCCTCGATCTGGCCGCACGTCGAAGAGCGCGTCGTCGACCTCGTCGAGCAGGCCCGTTCCTCGATCGTGTTCGCCAACTCGCGACGTCTCGCCGAGCGGCTCACGGCACGGCTCAACGAGATCCACGCCGAGCGCGTCGGCGTCGAGGTGCCCGACACCGGCTCACCCGCAGCGGCGACGCCGGGGCAGTCGGGCACGGCCGCCGGTTCGTCCCCGCTCCTCGCCAGAGCCCATCACGGCTCGGTCAGCAAGGAGCAGCGCGCTCTCATCGAGGACGACCTCAAGTCCGGTCGTCTCCCGTGCGTGGTCGCGACGTCGAGCCTCGAGCTCGGCATCGACATGGGGGCCGTCGACCTCGTCGTCCAGGTCGAGTCGCCGCCGTCGGTCGCGAGCGGTCTCCAACGCGTCGGCCGAGCCGGTCACCAGGTCGGCGAGATCTCCCGGGGCGTCGTGTTCCCCAAGCACCGCACCGATCTCCTCCAGGCGACCGTCACGATCGAGCGGATGGTCGAGGGCGCGATCGAGGAGCTCTCGGTCCCCACGAACCCGCTCGACGTCCTCGCCCAGCAGGTCGTCGCCGCGTGCGCGCTGGACGTGCTTGACGTGGACGAGCTGTACGAGACGGTGCGCCGCGCCGCCCCGTACGCGACGCTCCCCCGCTCCGCCTACGACGCCACGCTCGACCTCCTCGCAGGCCGCTACCCGTCCGACGAGTTCGCCGAGCTGCGCCCCCGCATCGTCTGGGACCGTGTCGCCAACACCCTCACCGGCCGCCCCGGCGCGCAGCGGCTCGCCGTCACCTCCGGAGGCACGATCCCCGACCGCGGCCTGTTCGGCGTCTACCTCGTGGGCGCCGAGTCCAACGCCCGGGGCAGCGCGCGGGTCGGCGAGCTCGACGAGGAGATGGTGTACGAGTCGCGGGTCGGCGACGTGTTCGCGCTGGGGGCGACGAGCTGGCGCATCGAAGACATCACGCACGACCGCGTGCTCGTGTCACCCGCGTACGGGCAGCCGGGCCGGCTCCCGTTCTGGCGCGGTGACAACCCCGGCAGGCCGATCGAGCTCGGGCGGGCCCTCGGCGCCTTCACCCGAGCGGTCGCGACCGGCGACCGCGACGAGGCGCGCGCACGCTGCGAGGCCGCGGGGCTCGACGCGTACGCCGTGGACAACCTCGTCGCGCTCGTCGACGAGCAGCGCGCCGCGACCGGGCGGGTCCCCGACGACACGCTGCTGGTGGTCGAACGGTTCCGGGACGAGCTCGGCGACTGGCGCCTCGTGCTGCACTCCCCGCTCGGCCTCGCCGTCCACGCGCCGTGGGCTCTCGCGGTCGGTGCTCGGGTGCGTGAGCGATACGGTCTCGACGCCGCGAGCATGGCCAGCGACGACGGCATCGTCGTACGCCTCCCGGAGACCGACGCCGATCCACCCGGCGGCGAGCTGTTCGCGTTCACCCCCGAGGAGATCGAGGACCTGGTCACCGAGGAGGTCGGCGGATCCGCCCTCTTCGCGGCGCGGTTCCGCGAGTGCGCCGCCCGCGCGCTGCTGCTCCCCCGCCGTGATCCCGGTCGGCGCAGCCCGCTCTGGCAGCAGCGCCAGCGCGCCGCCCAGCTCCTCGAGGTCGCGCGCCGCTACCCGACGTTCCCGATCGTGCTCGAGACGGTGCGCGAGGTCCTCCAGGACGTCTACGACCTGCCGTCGCTGGTGCAGATGATGCGCGACCTCGAGGGGCGGCGGCTCCGTATCGTCGACGTGCAGACGCAGGAGCCCTCGCCGTTCGCGAAGTCGCTGCTGTTCGGCTACGTCGCCGCGTTCCTGTACGAGGGCGACAGCCCGCTCGCGGAGCGTCGCGCCGCTGCGCTGTCGCTCGACTCGTCGCTCCTCTCCGAGCTGCTGGGGCGCGCGGAACTGCGCGACCTGCTCGACGCCGAGGTGATCGCCCAGACCGAGGCGGAGCTGCAACGACTGGTGCCCGACCGCCGTGCGAGAGGCGTCGAGGGCGTCGCCGACCTGCTCCGGCTGCTCGGCCCGCTCACGTCCGACGAGGTCGCCGAGCGTTGCACCGAGCCCGCCGAGTCAGGCGCCTGGCTCGTCGAGCTGGCCGAGACGCGACGCGTGCTGCGGGTGAGCTTCGCCGACGCCCAGTGGTGGGTGGCGGTCGAGGACGCCGGACGCCTGCGCGACGCCCTCGGAGTCCCGGTCCCGATGGGCGTTCCGGACGCGTTCGTCGTCCCGGTCGACGACCCGCTCGGTGACCTCGTCGCCCGGTACGCCCGCACGCACGCGCCGTTCGTCGCCTCCGAGGTCGCCGTACGCTTCGGCCTCGGTGTCGCGGTCGTGTCGGAGACGCTGCGTCGCCTCGGTGGGCAGGGTCGCGTCACCGAGGGTGAGTTCACGCCCGGCGCCGGAGGCTCGGAGTGGTGCGACGCCGAGGTGCTGCGCCGGTTGCGCCGACGGTCGCTCGCCGCCCTGCGCAAGGAGGTCGAGCCGGTCTCGCCGGAGACGCTCGGGCGGTTCCTCCCCGCGTGGCAGCACGTCGGGGGCCGCCTGCGCGGCGTCGACGGTCTCGTGACAGCAGTCGAGCAGCTCGCCGGAGCGTCCGTCCCGGCGTCGGCCCTGGAGCCGCTCGTCCTCGGCGCCCGCGTGCTCGACTACTCCCCCGCGATGCTCGACGAGCTCACGGCCGCCGGCGAGGTCGTGTGGTCGGGCGTCGGCTCGCTGCCCGGCAACGACGGCTGGGTCTCCCTCCACCTCGCCGACACTGCGCCGTTGACGCTCGCGCCCCCGTCGGAGCTCGAGCTCAGCGCGCTCCAGGAGGCCGTTCTGGGCGTCGTCCAGTCCGGCGGCGCCTACTTCTTCCGCCAGCTCGCCGACGCTGTCGCTGCAGGCACGGACGTGGCCCCCGTCCTTGACGGGGAGCTCGCTGACGCCCTCTGGGACCTCGTCTGGGCCGGCTACCTCACCAACGACACCCTCGCTCCGCTGCGCACCCTCGTCGGCGCGGGGCGGACGGCCCACCGGCAGGCGCGCAGTGCTCCACGCCTGCGCGGACGCCGCTCACCGTCGTTCGCGAGACCCACGATGCCGACCCGGACGGGGCCGCCGACGGTCGGTGGCCGCTGGGCGCTCGTCCCCCGCCCCGAGGACAACCCGACCGTCCGCGCTCACGCGACCGCCGAGCAGCTTCTCGAGCGCCACGGCATCGTCACCCGCGGCACGGCTGTGAGCGAGGGCGTCACGGGCGGGTTCGCCGCCGTCTACAAGGTGCTCAGCGGCTTCGAGGAGGCCGGACGCGCCCGTCGCGGCTACTTCGTCGACGGACTCGGAGCTGCGCAGTTCGCGACCGCAGGGGCTGTCGACCGGCTCCGCTCCTACTCGCGCGAGCCGGGCACCGATCCCGAGCGCCGCGCCGTCACTCTCGCAGCGACCGACCCCGCCAACCCGTACGGCGCCGCCCTCGGCTGGCCGGTCACCGACGGCGGCCACCGCCCGGGCCGCAAGGCGGGCGCACTCGTGGTGCTCGTGGACGGGGCGCTCTCGCTGTACGTCGAGCGTGGGGGCCGCACGCTGCTGACCTTCGACGACCTCGACGACCCCGACGGCGCCGCGCGCCTCCAGCCGGCGATCGATGCGCTCGCCACCGCCGTACGCGACGGGTCCCTGGGCCGTCTGACGGTCGAGAAGGCAGACGGTGAGTCCGTCCTGGGCACGCCGCTCGGCGCCGCCCTCGCGCAGGCGGGGTTCCATGCGACGCCGCGCGGGCTGCGCATCCGGGGCTGATCGTGCCCGAGGGAGATGCCGTCTGGCGGACGGCTCGACGCCTGGACCAGGCGCTGGGCGGTCGGACGCTGGTGACGAGCGACTTCCGCGTGCCTGCGTACGCCACCGTGGATCTCGCCGGAGAGACGGTGCACGAGGTGGTGAGCCGGGGCAAGCATCTCTTCGCGCACGTCGGCGACGAGATCAGCATCCACACGCACCTCAAGATGGAGGGCGCGTGGCTGGTCTACGAGCCGGGTGCGCGCTGGACCCGTCCGGCGCACGAGGCGCGCGTCGTGCTGGAGACCGCGCGGGTCCAGGCCGTCGGCTTCGCGCTCGGGATCGTCGAGGTCCTCAGCCGAACCGAGGAGGCCGCCGTCGTCGCTCGCCTCGGGCCGGATCTCCTCGATCCCGACTTCGATGCGGCCGAGGCGCTGCGCCTGCTGACGGCGGACCCTCAGCGCCGGCTGGCCGAGGCGCTGCTCGACCAGGGCAACCTCGCCGGCATCGGCAACGTCTTCCGCAACGAGATCATGTTCGTGCACGGCATCCACCCCGACGCCCTGGTCGTCGACGCTCCCGACGTGGCAGCCACCGTCCGCACGGCTCGCAGGATGCTGCTGGTCAACCGCGAGTTCCCCGAGATCGTGACCACGGGCGTACGCCGCCGCGGTGAGCGCACCTGGGTCTACGGTCGGGGCGGCGAGCCCTGCCGACGCTGCGGGACGCGCATCGAGCGGCGCGCTCCGTCCGGTCAGGACCAGGACCGGGTCACCTACTGGTGCCCGCACTGCCAGCCCTCGCCCTGACGAGCACTGAGGCGGTGCGTATCGACATTGCGACCAGCACGGCGCCGCAATGTCGATACGCACCGCCTAAGTTCAGGTCAGCCGAGGGCGACGATGGCGTTGAGGAGCGCCGGCGAGAGGGGCCTGTCCGCGTACACGACCCGCTCGTGCCTCACGGTCGCCGGGAGCGACGCAGGATCCGGGTGGTCCGACCCGTCAGGGGTCGCCGTCGCGCCGCGCCACGCCAACGTGAGCCCGACGCGGTCGAGCACCCGGATCGAGGCAGGGTTGGCTGTCAGTGCACGCGCCGTCACAGGATCGTCGCTGCCGAGCGCACGCGTCGCGTCCAGCGCCGTACGCGCCGCCTCCGTGGCGACGCCACGGCCCCAGCTCACGGGTGAGAAGCGGTATCCCAGGTTCCATGCGGCGAGCCCGTCACCCAGCTCCATCCACGTCATGCCGACGGTCCCGAGGAACGAACCTGCCTGCACCGGACCGAGGTCGACGGTCGCGCGCACACCCCATTCACCGAGGCCGGCCTTGTCCCACGTCCGCGTAGAACGCTCGACGAGGAGCAGCGCGCGCTCGCGGTCGCCGAAACGCCCCGAGGGCAGGTGTCGCCAGGTCGCGCGATCGCCGTACACCGCGAACACGTCGTCGGCGTCAGCAGGCTGCAGACGGTCGTACCGCAGCCGTGGCGACGTCAGGTGTTCGAGGCCGTGCAAGCTCAGCGGGCGCCCACGGAGTCAGGCGCGGGTGCGAGCGCGATCGAAGCGTCGAGGGTCGACTGCTCCTGGATCTCGAGGAGTGCGCTGACGTCGCGGAGAACCTGCGACATCGGCACGTCGAGGGCGTCGCACAGCGCGGCGAGAAGCTCGGAGCTCGGCTCCTTCTGGCCACGCTCGACCTCGGAGATGTAGCCCAACGAGACACGGGCAGCGGCGGAGACGTCGCGCAGCGTCATGCCCTTGGCCATCCGCCGGGCACGCAGGACCTCTCCGATCAGACGTCGAAGCACCGTCATCTCACACCTCCGCTCTCAGATGTAGTACAACTCCTCGTCGAGCCGCGTTCTTCCCACCACTCTAGGCGCACCCGGAGCCATCGCGGCAACGGACCACCTCGAACGAGCGACGCATGTCGGCGGTCAGGAGATCCCGAGCCGCTCGGCGAACGCCGCCAGGACACCCTCCACGGTACCCGCACGGATCGAGGCCCGGTCGCCGTCGAGGGTCAGCCGCAGCGACTCTGCGCCGTCGGCGTCGGCCACCGCCACGTACACCGTCCCCGCAGGCTTGCCCTCGCTGGGCCCGGGCCCGGCGACGCCCGTCGTGGCAAGCCCGTACGTCGATCCGAGTCGGTCGCGCACTCCGAGCGCCATCGCTTCGGCGACCTCGGGATCCACCGCGCCCTGTGCCGCGAGCAGAAGCTCGTCGACACCGAGGAGGGTGGCCTTCAGCTCTGTGGCGTACGCCACCACACCGCCTCGTACGACTTCAGAGGCGCCCGGCACGTCGACCAGGCGAGCGCACACCGCCCCGCCGGTCAGCGACTCCGCCACGGCGACGGACCTCCCCGTACGGCGAAGCGCGTCGACGATCGCCGCGGGATCCGGAGGCACCGTCACGACGGGATCAGCGCGAGCTGCCCGGGACCTGCTCGGCGGCAGGCGACTGGGCCTTGGACTCGCGCACCATCCGGACCGCCTGGGCGACGTAGTCGAGACCGGTCACCAACGTGACGAGCACGGCAGCGGCCATGGAGAGATAGGCGAACCACATCACCCAGTCCGGCAGCAGCGCCTCGATGGGGAAGACGTAGGCGCCGAGCGCGACCGCCTGCAGCACGGTCTTGAGCTTGCCGCCACGCGATGCAGGCATGACTCCGTAGCGGATGACGGCGAAGCGCATCACCGTGATGCCCCACTCGCGGACCAGCACCACGATGGTCACCCACCACGGGAGCGCTCCGATGATCGACAGACCGACGAAGGCCATCCCGGTGAGCGCCTTGTCGGCGATCGGGTCGGCGATCTTGCCGAAGTCCGTGATCAGGCCGCGGCTGCGGGCCAGGTTGCCGTCGATGCGGTCGGTCGCCATCGCCACCACGAACACCGCCCACGCGGCGAGCCGCAGACCGGTGTCGTCGCCGCCGTCGATCAGCAGGAGCCAGCCGAACAGCGGCACGAAAGCGATCCGCAGCACGGTCAGCGCGTTGGCGATGTTGTAGTTGCTGGGCTTGTCGCCGACGGGCGTCGAGGTGTCGTCAGGCCGCGCTGCATTCATCGTGTCTCCTCGGGCCGCTCAAGGGGATCTGGTCGGGCGGTGCCCCTCTCCGCGGACCGTCGTCCAGCCTATCGTCACCCTCAAGAATCGCCGAGCGTGGCTCTGGCCTTCCCTGCGCTGTCGCCCAGGCGGTGCGCCTTGCCGCCGTTGACGGCGACCGTGGCAGCGTCGCCGCGGCCCGCAGTGACCGTGGCGGGGCCCACGACACTGACGCGGCGGAACTCACCCTTGGCCAGGTCTCCGGACCAGATGGTCGTCCCCCGGGAGTCGGTGACTGCGACCTTGGTCGGCTTCTTCTCCTTGCCGCGGATCACGAGGTGGTTGGTCGTGGGGGCACCCAGACCGGCCAGCGCGGACGGGTCCGCGGGCGCAGGAGCGGCCTCGGTCGGCACGGTGGCGGGCGCTGAGCCGTCCTCACCGCCGACGACGAGCTGGCCGATGCCCCAGATGATCGCCAGCACCAGCACGACGACGGTGAGCGCCACCCAGCTGCGTCCGCCGCGGGCGACGCGGATGGTGCGGGACCCCGTGGAACGCTCCGCCTCGAACACGGCACGCGCCGGGATCGGCGCCTGTGCGTACGACGCGTCGTACGCGCTGATCCACGGCGCCGGATCGGCTCCGAGGACGCGCGCGATCGCTCGGAGGTGCCCGCGTGCATAGAAGTCGCCGCCGCAGGCGCTGGTGTCGTCGTCCTCGAGCGCCTCGATGACGTGGGGGCGGATCCGCGTCCGAGCGGCGAGGTCGTCGACCGTGACTCCGACGCGTTCGCGAGAGGCGCGAAGCATCGCCCCAAGCGACGTGGTCTCGGTCTCCGGCTCGGGAGCGGGTTCGGCCTCGGTTTCCTGGGGCTGTGCCGGTGCAGCCTTCGCGGTGGGAGCGGGGGTCATCTCGACCGGCCGGTCGAGCACGAGCTCGGGACGTCCGTGGCTTGCGCGCAGGGCGGTGACGACCTTGAAGCCCGGCGCGAGTGCCGAGGTGCCGGCGCTCTGCACGAGACCGAGGTCGATGCGTGCGGGAGCGGAGACGGGGGTGGGGTCTCGATCGCTTCGCGCCTCGACCGGCGAAGGTGAGGCCGCCTCGACCGGCGAAGGTGAGGCCGCCTCGACCGGGGGTACCGGCGAGGGGTCTCGATCGCTTCGCGCCTCGACCGGCGGCACCGGCGGGGGTGTGGGCTCGGAAGCCTGCGGTCGTACGACCAGCTGGTCGTCGCCTGACAGCGCGGCGAGGGTGACGGGAAGGTCCTCGTGGCTGGCGCGAACCGCGAGCCCCAGCGGCACCACGTACGCGGTGCCGTCGGTGGCGACGACCTCGAGAGCGCCGTCGCGCAGGATGCCGCTCGGCTCGTCGATCAGGACGTGGTCGACCGCCTCCCAGGGCAGGCCACGCCAGTCACGGCCGTGCCGGAACCGGACTCCGAGGTTGTCGGCGACGAGCAGCGGACTGCGCCCGTCCCACCAGCCGCGGCCCGCGAAGGCGGCAAGCACGGCGAGGGCGAGAACGACCAACCACAGGACCGGCGATCCGTCGACGGCGCGCACGGCGTACAGGAGCGCGAGCGCGCCTGCTCCCGCGGCGACCAGTGCGAGCGCACCGGCGCTGCGGCGCACTTCGAGGACCTCGTCACGCACCCCCGCAGCACCGCGCACGTCCGGCGCGCGCTCACCACCGTCGAGTCGATCCGTCTCCAGCCGATCCGTCATGTCACTCCCCTCGCAGGGTCTCCAGTACCTCGTCCAGGTCGTCGGGCTTGATGAGCACGTCGCGTGCCTTCGAGCCCTCGCTCGGGCCCACGACTCCGCGGGACTCGAGGATGTCCATCAGCCGCCCGGCCTTGGCGAAGCCGACGCGCAGCTTGCGCTGCAGCATCGACGTCGAGCCGAACTGCGTGTTGACGACCAGCTCGACCGCCTGCAGGACGAGATCGAGGTCGTCGCCGATGTCGTCGTCGATCTCCCGCTTCGTGGCCTGCGGCGCGGTGACGTCCTCGCGGTAGACCGGCTGGAGCTGCTCCTTGCAGTGCTGGACGACCTCGTGGATCTCCTTCTCGGTGATCCAGGCGCCCTGCATGCGCAGCGCCTTGTTGGCACCCATCGGGAGGAACAGCCCGTCACCGCCGCCGACCAGCTTCTCGGCGCCCGGCTGGTCGAGGATGACGCGGCTGTCTCCCAGCGACGACGTCGCGAACGCCAGCCGGCTCGGCACGTTGGCCTTGATCAGGCCGGTGACGACGTCGACGCTCGGACGTTGCGTGGCGAGCACCAGGTGGATGCCCGCGGCGCGGGCGAGCTGCGTGATGCGGACGATCGAGTCCTCCACGTCGCGCGGCGCCACCATCATGAGGTCGGCGAGCTCGTCGACGACGACCAGCAGGTAGGGGTACGGCGCCAGGGTGCGCTCGCTGCCCGGCGGCACCTTGACCGTCCCTGCCTGCACGGCCTTGTTGAAGTCGTCGATGTGCCGGAACCCGAAGTTGGCGAGGTCGTCGTAGCGCAGGTCCATCTCGCGCACGACCCACTGCAGCGCCTCGGCAGCCTTCTTGGGGTTCGTGATGATCTGCGTGATGAGGTGCGGGATGCCCTCGTACGCGGTGAGCTCGACCCGCTTGGGATCCACCAGGATCATCCGGACCTCGTCCGGCGTGGCGCGCATCAGCACGGACGAGATCATCGAGTTGATGAAGCTCGACTTGCCCGAACCGGTCGCACCGGCCACGAGCAGGTGAGGCATCTTCGCCATGTTGGCGACCACGAAGCCGCCCTCGACGTCCTTGCCGAGGCCGACCACCATCGGGTGGTGGTCGCTGCGTGCCCGGTTGGACCGCAGGACGTCGCCGAGCGACACGGTCTCCTTGTCGGTGTTGGGGATCTCGATGCCGATCGCCGACTTGCCGGGGATCGGTGACAGGATCCGGACCTCGTTGGACGCGACGGCGTACGAGATGTTCTTGGCGAGGGCGGTGATCTTCTCGACCTTGACCCCCTGCCCGAGCTCGATCTCGTACCGGGTGACGGTCGGCCCGCGCGTGTAGCCGGTGACCTCCGCGTCGACGCCGAACTCCTCGAGCACGGTCGTGAGCCGCGCGACGACCGCGTCGGAGGCGGCTGTGCGGGCCTTGTGCGGGGTGCCCTCGCGGAGCATCTTGTCCGCCGGGAGCGTGTAGACGATGTCGCCGGACAGCGCGAGCTGCTCGGCGCGCGCCGGCAGCGGCGTCATCGGCGGGAGCTCCACCGGCTCGTCGCCACCGGCCGTTGCCGCAGCGGTAGGCACGTCGACGCCCACGGTCTCCTCGTCGGGCGCTGCCTTCTTGAGCTTGCCCTTGCGGGCGCCCGTGTCGACGGTGGGCTCCTCGTCGGCACCGACGACGAGCGGGTTGTCGTAGGGCACGTCGCTGCCCGTGCCGCCCCGCGGCGCGCGCTTGGGAGCCTTCGGGGCCTCCGACGCGCCGTCCTCCGGCGGCTCGGCGTGGCGGTTGCCGAGGATGAGGTCGCGGGCGCCGCGGATGCGGTCAGGGATGCGGTAGACCGGCGTGCCGGTGATCACCAGGAGCCCGAAGAACGCCAGCAGGGCCAGCAGCGGAACCGTGACGTACGGGGTACGGAGAAGGTCGTCGAGCAGCTTGGAGACCCCGAAGCCGATCGCCCCACCGGCGTCGCGGATGCCTTCGCCGTTGCCGTCGGACGGCTTCGGGATGCCGTTCGCGATCGAGACGATGCCGAGGACGCCACCGGCCAGCGCGGCCCAACCGATGACCTGACGTCCCAGCGGGCCGTTGGCCTCCGGGTTGCGCATCGTGCGGGCACCGGCGACGAACAGGGCGAGCGGGACGGTCCACGCGAGCAGGCCGACGCTGTTGGAGACGGCTTCGGCGACCGCGTCGGTCACCGGGCTGGCGACCTGGAACCACACGGCGCCCACCACGACCACGCCGAGGCCGATGAGAGCGAGGCCGATGCCGTCGCGGCGGTGCTCAGGATCGAGGTCGCGGGCAGCCGTGCCGATGCTGCGGACCACCGCGCCGATCATCCGGGCGAGGCCCATCCAGATCGCGGCGACACCGCGACCGAGCGCGGTGAAGGCACGGGTGAACGGGCCAGGGCCGGTCCGGGGCGGCGGGGCCGGTGGTCGACGCTTGGTCGAGCCACGGCCGCGCTGCTGCGGACGTCGGTCCTGGCCGCCGGACGACCGCGGGGACTTTTTTGACGACCCTCGCGGTGGGGAAGACGTACGGCTCGCCATGGTGGCGAGCCTAAGGGCGCGCCACGCCGAACCCCGGTATCCCACGCCGGTCGCTCGGCCCGTTCGCGCGACGCTGTCACAGATCCCGTACGAGCGGTGTCTTCATGCCGAGAGCAACCACGAGGAGGAGACATGACCAGCACCACCCGCGTACCGCCGGTCGAGATCACCGGACTGTACGGCGCCGTCGTGAAGCGCTTCAGCCGCAAGATGTTCGGCGAGGTCCCTGAAGGACTCGGCGTCCTGTGGAACAACCCGCCGGTCCTCAAGGCGGGCCTGTCGATCGGGCAGAAGGCATCCCGCTGGGACACCTGCGACAAGAACCTCAAGTCGTACGCCCACATGGCGGTGGCCTCGATGATCGGCTGCTCGTTCTGCCTCGACCTCGGCTACTTCCAGGCGCACAACGAGGGGCTCGATCTCTACAAGGCACGCGAGGTCCCGCGGTGGCGTGAGTCGGACGTCTTCACGACGTTGGAGCGTGAGGTCCTCGACTACGCCGAGGCCATGACGCAGACGCCGCCCACCGTCACCGACGAGCAGTCCGCGTCGCTGCTCGACCAGCTCGGGGCACCCGCGCTCGTCGAGCTCACGACGTGGATCTCCATCACGAACCAGATGGCGCGAGGCAACGTCGCCCTCGGGATCGAGTCGCAGGAGTACGCCGCCGCCTGTGGACTCGCCCCGCTGGCCCAGCCGAGCGGCGTAGCGTCACCGGCATGACCGACGACCCGTTCGTGGCTCACCGCAGCCTGCTGTTCACGGTGGCGTACGAGATGCTCGGGTCCGCTGCGGACGCCGAGGACGTCGTCCAGGACACGTGGCTGCGGTGGGCCGGGCTCGACGAGGCGACGCAGGCGGAGGTACGCGATCCGCGGGCGTACCTCGTCCGGATCGTCACGCGGCAGTCGCTGAACCGGATGCGCACCCTGGCGCGGCGCCGCGAGGACTACGTCGGCCAGTGGCTCCCCGAGCCGCTGCTGACGAGCCCCGACGTCGCCGAGGACGTCGAGCTCGCGGAGAGCGTGTCGTTCGCGCTGCTCACCGTGCTCGAGACCCTGGCGCCGACCGAGAGAGCCGTGTTCGTGCTGCGCGAGGTGTTCGAGGCGCCCTACGACGAGATCGCGGAGGCGGTCGGCAAGTCCACCCCCGCCGTACGCCAGATCGCCCGCCGGGCCCGCGACCACGTCGCCGCACGACGCCCTCGGGTGCCGGTGGACCGGGCGGAGCAGGAGGCTGTCGTGCGACAGTTCATGGCGGCGTTGAGCGGGGGTGACCTCCAGGCGCTGATGGACCTGCTCGCGCCGGACGTCGTCGCCGTCGGTGATGGCGGCGGGCTCGCACCCGCAGTCAGCCGACCCGTCATGGGCGCAGAGAGGGTCGGGCGGATGCTGCTGGTGTTCGCGCGGCGCGAGAAGGCGCTCACCCTGACCCCCACGTGGCTCAACGGCGCGCCCGCCGCCCGGGTGGAAGTGGACGGAGAGGCGGCCAGCGCCGTCAGCGTCGTGGTCGAGCACGGGCGCATCACGCGGATCTACGCGGTCGCGAACCCGCACAAGCTGCGCTGGCTCGACGAGGAGGCCGCGCTCAGCCGCTGAAGCGTGCTCAGAAGTCGACGGGGTCGCGGACGATCGGGCAGGTCATGCAGTGCCCTCCCCCGCGTCCGCGACCGAGCTCGGCACCGACGATCGTGATGACCTCGACACCGGCCTTGCGCAGCAGCGCGTTGGTCTCGGTGTTGCGGTCGTACGTGAAGACGACGCCTGGCTCGAGCGCGACGGCGTTGTTGCCGGAGTCCCACTGCTGGCGCTCGGACGCGTACACGTCGCCGCCGGTCTCGATCACCCGCAGCTCGGACAGCCCGAGCGACTCGGCGACGACCTCGACGAACCGGCCCTCGCCCTCGTCGACGACCTCGACCCCGGGCGCCTGGTCGGACGGGTAGAGCGAGAACGTGTGCACCGCGTCCATGATCCGCGGGTAGAGCGTCACGACGTCGCGGTCGGCGAAGGTGAACACCGTGTCGAGGTGCATCGCCGCACGCAGCTTCGGCATGCCGGCGACGACGACCCGCTCGGCGGCGCCCTGCGCGAACAGCGCCTGCGCCACCTGCGTGATCGCCTGTCGCGAGGTGCGCTCGCTCATGCCCATCAGCACGACGCCGTTGCCGACCGGCATGATGTCGCCGCCCTCGAACGTCGCCTGCCCCCAGTCCTGCTCCGGGTCGCCCCACCACACGGTCGAGCCGACGAAGTCGGGGTGGTAGGAGTAGATCGCCTTCATCAGCAGCGTCTCGTCGTGGCGCGCGGGCCAGAACAGCGGGTTGAGGGTCACTCCCCCGTACAGCCAGCACGTCGTGTCACGCGTGTACAGCGTGTTGGGCAGCGGCGGCATCAGGTACTCCTGGACGCCGGTCGACTCGCGCGCCATCGCGACGTACGGCGTACGGAAGTCCTCCGGCAGGTCCGTCGTCGCCATGCCGCCGATGAGCAGCTCGGCGAGCGGCGCCGGGTCGAGGGTCTCCAGGTAGCCCCGCGTGGGCTCGATCAGCCCGAGCCCGACCTCGTTCGGGACGATCTTTCGGTCGAGCAGCCAGTCACGAGCCTCTGGGATCGCGACGGTCTGCGCGAGGAGGTCGTGCAGCTCGACGACCTCGACGCCGCGGTTGGTGAGCTTGTTGACGAAGTCGGCGTGGTCGCGCTGCGCGTTCTCCACCCACATCACGTCGTCGAACAGCAGGTCGTCGGCGTTCGTGGGGGTGAGGCGGCGGTGTGCCAGCCCGGGCCGGCACACGAGCACCTTGCGGAGCCGTCCGACCTCGGAGTGGACTCCGTACGAGGCTGAAGGTGACGGTTCAGTCATGTCGATGCCTTTCTCGGGGGACGTCAGAGCGTGATGCGGCCGGTCCACAGCGCGATGACGCCGAACACCGCAGCCACGACGATCACCACGAACAGGGCGATCTCGGTCGGGGTGAAGAGGCGGCGCCCGTTCTCCGTGCGCGCCTTGACGTAGAGCAGGGTGGCTGGAGCGAGGATCAGGGTCGACAGCACGAGGAACTCGAGCCCTGCGGCGTCGAAGAGGAACAGCGTGTACGCCGTTGCGACGCCCGCCGTGATCGTCTCCATCCGGCGCGTGCGTGGTGTCGCGTTCTGGTACGCCTCACCGGTCAGGCCGAGCTTGAGGGCGTACGCGGCTGCGAGGAGGTACGGCAGCAGCGCGAGGCTCGTGCTCAGGTCGAGCATGAAGTTGAGGGCGTCGTCGATGACCAGGGTGAGGGCGAGGAGTGCCTGGACCCCGAGCGACGTGACGACGAGCGCGGTGATCGGCGTGCCCTTGGCGTTCTCCTGGCCGAGGAACTTCGGGAAGTCGTCGTTGCGGGCGGGGATGTACATCACCTCGGCCGCCATCAGCGTCCATGCGAGGTAGGCGCCAAGGACGGACACGACGACGGCGACGCTGATGAAGACCTCGCCCCAGTCCCCCACGACCGACTGGAACACCCCGACCATCGACGGCTGCCGCGTGTCGGCGAGATCCGGCTGCGGCACCACGGAATAGCTCGACAAGGTCACCAGCGCGAACAACGACAAGACGCTCAGGAACCCGAGAACCGTGGCGCGGCCGACGTCCGAGCGCTTCTTCGCGTAGCGCGAGTAGACGCTCGCGCCCTCGATCCCGATGAACACGAACGTCGTGATGATCATCGTGTTGCGGACCTGCTCGTCGAGGTTCCCGAGGTCGCCGTAGCCGTACGCGGTCCAGTTGTCGGCGAAGACGTCGGCGTCGAAGTTCAGGAACAGCACGACGATGAAGACGACGATCGGGAGGATCTTGAAGATCGTGACGATCCGGTTGATGACCGCTGCGTCGCGGACTCCCCGAGCGATGAGCGTGTGGAAGAACCACACGCCCGCCGTTCCGAGTGCCACGGCGAGCACCGTGTCGCCGTCTCCGAAGCCGTCGAAGAACGCGCCGAGCGTGGCGGTGATGAAGACCCAGTAGAACGTGTTGCCCGCGACCGTGCTCGCCCAGAAACCGATCGCCGAGTTGAAGCCGGCGTAGTCGCCGAAACCCTCCTTGGCGTAGATGAAGACGCCGGAGTCGAGCTCGGGCTTGCGGATCGCGAGGTTCTGGAAGACGAACGCCAGCATCAGCATGCCGGTGCCGGCGATGGCCCACGCGATGAGCGATCCGAGGATGCCGGTCGCGACGCCGAACCGGGCCGGCAGCGAGAACACGCCTGCGCCGACCATCCCGCCGACCACCATCGCGGTCAGGGTCGGGAGGCTCATCTTGCTCACGGTCGACGGTGTCGTTGTTTCCGTCGTACTCATCCGGTCCCCCTGCTCATGCCGTCAGGGCGAGACTAGGGCTGGACCCGCGACACCGCGACCGCTGCGGCACCCGTCCTGTGATCGGCTCGCTACGCCGCGTGGGCGTACGCCCTCCCGCGGGCGTCGAGGAAGCGACGGACGACGAGCCCCGTGAGGCGTGCGTCGGGCTCACCGCCGTCGAGGAACGGCTCGCTCACCAGGTCGGCGCCGACGGCGTCGAGGCGGTCGCGGAACCAGCCGGGCGCGAGCAGGTAGGAGGCGACCGCCACTCGCGCGGACGGGTGCCGCCGGCGTTCGTCCGCGACAACCTCGGCGACGGTGTCCCGGCCGGCGCCCACGTGCCCCAGCGAGACGGGCGCGCCGAGTGCACTTGCCAGCAGTGCGGCCCCGCGCTCGGTGTCGCGCACCGCCTGCGGGTCGGACGACCCCGCGGCCGCGAGCACGACGCGGTCGCCTGCGCGCCACCCGGCCTGCCGCAGGCGCTTCGCCAGCAGTCCTGCGAGGACCGGGTCGGGCCCCAGCGCGGGCGCAGCGACCACGTCCGTACGGCCGGCGACCGCGGCAGCGATGTCGACGTGGACGTGGTACCCGGAGGACAGCAGAAGGGGAACGACCACTGCGGGGCCGTCGGTCTGCGTGACCACCTCCGCGACCTGCGGCTGCTGCACGTCCACGAACGTCGGCGACACGGCGAGACCGGGCAGCGCCCCGGCGACGGCGTCGACGAGACGGCTGATCGCCCGCTGTCCGTCGGACGAGCGGGTGCCGTGACTGCACGCGACCAGAGTCGTCATCGCTGCCCTCCGAGGTCGAGGTTGATCCGGTAGCCACGCTTCACGACCGTCTCCACGACCGGCTTGCCGCGGAACGCCTCGCGCAGACGGGCGACGGCGACCTCCGCGGTGTGCGGGTCGGTCGAGCACCCAGGGAGGACACGCAGCAGGGCCTCGCGCGACACGACAGCGCCGGGCACTGCGGCGAGCGCACGCAGCACGGCGAGAGCGCTCGGGGACACCGCCACCACCTCGTGGTCGAGGGTGACGGCGCGGGCGCGGATCCGAAGAGCGCCCGCAGGCGTGCGTACGGCCTCGTGCTCGTCGCCGAGCTCCATGATCAGGGTGCGCACCAGGGACCCGAGGCGTCCGCGGTCCGGGACGAGCGGTCGGATGCCGGCGTTGCGCAGCGGCTCCGCAGTCACCGGCCCCACGGCAGCGACGGTCAGGAGGCCTGATTCCGCGAGGTCGACGATCTCGGCGAGAACGCCTTCCTTGCGAGCGGTCGTCAGCCACGCTGCGGATCCGGGCGCCGAGGTGAAGACGACCGCGTCGTACGCCCCCGCCGCGGCGTCGCGCACGGAGGCGCAGACCGCCTCGGGATCCGGCGGCGGACCCCACCGGTAGACGACGAGACCGACGGGGTGGCCGCCCGCGGCGCGTAGCTTCTCCTCGAGACCGTCGTCGCCTGCACCGTGGTGCTGGACCAGGATCCGCAGTCCTTCGACGCCTTCGGTGCAGAGGAAGTCAGCGATCTCCGCGGAAGTCTCGGACTCGGCGACCCAGTCCGGCACCAGCCCCGCCGCCTGGAGGGCTCCTCGCGCCTTGGGTCCGCGCGCCACCAGCCGCGTACCGGCCAGTGCTGTCACGAGCGCCTCGCCCAGGCCGGCAGCCTCGGCCGTGTCCAGCCACGAGCGGAACCCGATGCCGGTCGTGACCACGACGACGTCGGCGGACTCGGCGACGAGCTGTCGGGTGTGCTCGAGCAACGTCTCCTCGTCGATGTGTGACTCGACGCCCAGCGCGGATGCCACGGACACCACGGCACCGCGCCGGCCCAGCGCCAGCGCCAGGTCGTCGGCGCGGCGCTGGGCCGTCACGAGGATCGCGGTCCCGGCGAGGACGGGGCCGAGGGGGGTCACGGCGCCGCCACGGCCCCGACGAGCGAGGAGGGCGCCTCGAGCGGGGAGGACGGCTCGATGATCGGGACGGTCGTGACCTCCACGAACCCGTCGACGACCCGGGTCCCCCACACGCCAGCACGCACCTCGGGCTCTTCCACCGCGCTCCCGTCGTCGAGCCGGAACCGCTGCTTGTGCAGGGGTGACGCCACGACGGCCACGTCACCGACGCTGCCGACCAGCCCGCGCGCCATCACGTTGGAGCCGCTGTAGGGGTCGCGGTGACCGATGGCGTGGACGCCTTCGTCGCCGGACAGCCGGAACAGCGCGACCTGACGACCGTGGACCAGCGCGGCAGCACCGCGGTCGGCGGTCAGGACGTCGAGCGCGCAGACGCGCACCCAGTCGTGGTCGTTCGAGGGGATCACGATCGGACCTCCAGCGTCGTCCCGGCGATCAACGTCGCCCGCTCCTGCGGGGTGGCCGGTCGGCGCTGACCGCGCTCGTCGACGTAGACCAGATCCGGGTCGGGGGTGTCAGGACTGTTGACGAAGCTCGTGAACTTCTTCAGCTTGTCAGGGTCTGCGAGCGTCGCTGCCCACTCGTCCTCGTACTTGTCGACGTGCACCGCCATCGCTGCATCGAGGTCGGCCACGATGCCGAGACTGTCGTCGATCACCACAGATCGTACGTGATCGATCCCGCCCTCGATCGACTCGAGCCAGGCTGCGGTCCGCTGGAGGCGGTCGGCGGTCCGGACGTAGTAGAGCAGGAACCGGTCGATCACGGCGACCAGCTCCTCGGTCGTGAGGTCCTCCGCGAAGAGCTGCGCATGACGTGGGGTGAAGCCGCCGTTGCCGCCGACGTAGACGTTCCAGCCCTTGTCCGTGGCGATCACCCCGACGTCCTTGCCCCGGGCCTCAGCGCACTCGCGGGCGCAGCCGGAGACGCCCAGCTTGATCTTGTGCGGTGAGCGCAGTCCTCGGTAGCGCAGCTCCAGAGCGATCGCGAGGCCCACCGAGTCCTGCACGCCGTAGCGGCACCAGGTCGATCCCACGCACGACTTCACCGTCCGCAGCGACTTGCCGTACGCGTGCCCGGACTCGAAGCCCGCGTCGATCAACCGCTTCCAGATCAGCGGCAGCTGGTCGATCCGCGCGCCGAAGAGGTCGATCCGTTGACCGCCGGTGATCTTGGTGTAGAGCCCGAAGTCGGCCGCGACCTGCCCGATCGCGATCAGCCCCTCCGGCGTGACCTCTCCGCCGGGGATCCGCGGGACGACCGAGTAGGTGCCGTCCTTCTGCATGTTGGCCATGACGTGGTCGTTGGTGTCCTGCAGCGCCGCGGCCTCGCCCTCGAGCACGTGCCCCGTCTCCAGCGAGGCCAGGACCGACGCCACCACGGGTCGGCAGATGTCGCAGCCGCGCCCGGTGCCGTGGGACGCGACGAGCTCGGAGAACGTACGGATGCCTGTGACCCGGACGACGTCGAACAGCTGCGCGCGGCTCATCGCGAAGTGCTCGCACAACGCGTTGGAGGTCTCGATACCCGCCGCCGTCAGCTCCTCGTCGAGCAGCTTCTTGACCAGCGGCAGGCACGACCCGCAGCTCGTGCCGGCCTTCGTGCAGCCCTTGACGGCGCCCAGGTCGTGGCACGGCTCGCCGCTCTCACCGCGTACGGCGCAGCGGATCGCGCCGGCGCTGACGTTGTTGCAGGAGCACACCGACGCCTCGTCGGGCAGGGACACTCCCCCGATCGGAGTCACGCCGTCCGGCACGAGCCACGCGGTCGGGTCGGAGCCGAGCTCGCTGCCGACCATCGGGCGCAGGGACGCGTACGCCTCGGCGTCGCCGACGAGGATGCCGCCGAGGAGCGTCTTGGCGTCGTCGGACATCACGAGCTTCTTGTAGACGCCGCCGACCGGGTCGGCGTACACGACCTCGAGGCTCCCCTCGGTGCCGGCGAACGCGTCGCCGAAGCTCGCGACGTCGACGCCGAGCAGCTTGAGCTTGGTCGAGAGGTCACCGCTGGTGAACGTCGCGTCGCCGCCGAGCAGCCGGTCGGTGACGACCTCCGCCATCGTGTAGCCCGGACCGACCAGCCCCCACGTGCGTCCGGCGATGTGCGCGACCTCGCCGATCGCGTAGATCGACGGGTCGTCGGTCAGGCACGCGTCGTCGCACACCACGCCGCCCCGCTCGCCGATGCCGAGGCCGACCTCACGGGCGAGCTCGTCGCGCGGGCGGACGCCGGTCGCGAAGACCACGACGTCGACATCGATGTGGCCGCCACCGTCGGCGAACTCCATCGAGCCGACGGTCCCGCGGCGGTTGGCGCGGACCTTGGCGGTCGCGGTCGCCGTCCGGACCTCGACACCGAGCTGCTCGATGATCCGGCGCAGCGTGCGACCACCGGCCTCGTCGACCTGCATCGGCATCAGCCACGGCGCGAACTCGATCACCGTCGACTGTGCCCCGAGCGCCTGGAGTGCACCGGCTGCCTCGAGCCCCAGCAGGCCGCCGCCGACGACGGCGCCGCGGACGGGTCGATCGAGGCGGTCCGACAGCTCGTTGACGTACGCCCGCAGCTCGGCGACGTCGTCGACGGTGCGGTAGACGAAGCAACCGGGGGTGTCCTTGCCGTCGATCGGCGGCACCATCGCGTACGACCCCGTGGCCAGCACGAGGGCGTCGTACGCGTAGGTCCGGCCGCGCGCCGTGACGGTGCGGGTGTCGCGGTCGATCGCGGTCGCCTGGACACCGCGGTGCAGCCGGACCCCGTCGACGGCCCAGAGGGAGCCGTCTCCGAGGACGAGGTCGTCGGGATCGCGGTCGGAGAAGAAGGAGGTGAGGGCGACCCGGTCGTACGGGGGACGGGACTCCTCGCCGAAGACGTCGATGGTCCAGTCCGCGGTCGCGCCGCGTTCGACCATCGCCTCGACGAGCCGGTGCGCGACCATGCCGGCACCGATCACGACGAGGCGCTTGCGGGCGGGGCTGCCGTCGGTGCCGGAGCTAGTGTCCATGTCCATGTCCGAGACGGTAGGAAGTGGGTGTTTCGGGTCCTGGTTCATCGGGTTACGCACCCTTCACAACGGGCTCACGGTCGAGCGCATCGGCATGTGAGGCGGCGGCTCCGCTGCCGACGACCTCGCTGGTCCCGTCGGTCGGCACCTCGGGGTCCGAGGTCTGCAGCCAGTCGCAGATCCCTCGGACGAGGGACGAGCAGCCGCCGCAGCCCGTGGTGGCGCGAGTCGTCGTCGCAAGAGCCTCGACCGAGCAGGCACCGCCCTCCCACGCCTTGACGAGGTCACGCTTCGTGACCCCGTTGCAGCGGCAGACGGTCGTGCTGCCGGGCATCGTCGTCGGAGATCCCGCAGCCGCGTCGGCCTGGCCGGCATTCGGGGCGAGGAGCTGGAGCGGGTCCAGCGGCACGATGCCCGGCCGGCCGAACTGGACGCTGAGCGACGAC
Source organism: Mumia sp. Pv4-285 (assembly GCF_041320275.1). NCBI lineage: Bacteria > Bacillati > Actinomycetota > Actinomycetes > Propionibacteriales > Nocardioidaceae > Mumia > Mumia qirimensis. The sequence continues at coordinate 2,816,599 of NZ_CP162023.1, forward strand.
GCCAGCTCGGCGGCGCCGAGACACGTCATGCCGACCAGCTCGTCGCCGTCGAGGACCACCTCGACGTAGCGGCGGGCGTACGGGTCGCTCATCGTCAGCACCCGCCCTCCGGCCGCGGTGGAAGCCTTGCGGCCCATCGCGACGAGGCTGACGCCCGCCGCCTTGAGGCGCATCGCCGCACCGTCCAGCACCACCGGGACGGGGTCGCCGAGCTCGCCGTGGACGAGCAGCCGCGCGAGCGCCCGGGCCTGCTCCCACCCGGGCGCCACCAGGCCCGAGACCCCGGACGGCGTCTGCGCGCAGTCACCGATCGCGAAGACCGCAGGATCCACGGTCGTCGCGAGGTCGTCGCCGACGACGATCCCGTGGGCCACCTCCAGCCCGGCCCGCGCCGCGAGCGTCGTCTCGGGCACGGCCCCGGCGGCGAGGACCACCAGGTCGGCGGGGAGCGTACGACCGTCGTCGAGGACCACGGCGTCGGCCCGCCCGCCGTGGTGGGTGACACCGGCGAGCGCGGCGTTGCCGTGGAAGGTGATGCCGAGGTCGCCGACCGACTCGGCCAGCAGGCGGCCGGGCTCAGGATCGAGGTCGCGGTCGAGCAGGTGCCCCGCGAACGAGACCACGTCGACCGTGACCCCGCGAAGGCGCATCCCGCACGCTGCCTCGACACCGAGCGGCCCACCGCCGACGACGACGGCACGACGCGCGTTGAGCGCAGCGGCCGTGATCCCGCGGGCGTCGTCGACCGAGCGGAGCACGAACACTCCCCCGGGCAACGGCTCCCCAGGTGCGCCGTCGAGGCCAGGGACCCGGATGACCCGGGCCTGTGCGCCGGTCGCCAGGACGAGGTGGTCGTACGGGATCGCCTCGCCGTCCACCAGGACCGTACGGGCCTCGCGGTCGATCGCCTCCACCCGCGCCGCGAGGCGCACCGTGACGCCGTCCGGACGCGCCAGCGCGAGGCTCGCGAGATCGGCCCGGCCGGCGACCAGCTCGGTGAGGAGGATGCGGTTGTACGGCTCGTACGCCTCCTCCCCCAGCACCAGCACCTCGAACCGGCCGTCGTGGTCGGCGCGGACCAGCTCCTCGGCGAACCGGATGCCGACCATGCCGGCTCCGACGACCACGACACGGGTCTTCTCAGGGTGAAGAGTCATCGTGCGACCTCCTCGAGCTCGGGGTGCACCGACGGCCCTGTCGGTCCTGCTGCCTCCACGGTCACCGCGCAGACCTTGAACTCGGGCATCCCCGAGATCGGGTCCGTCGCGGCGTTGGTGACGCTGTTGACCCGGGCGAGCCCGGCGAAGTGGAACGGTGCGAACACCGTGTCCGGTCGGATGTCCGCGCTGATCCGCGCCTGCGCGACCATCGACCCGCGGCTCGACGTGACGCGGACCTCCTCGACGCCCTCGACACCGATGCGCGCGGCGAGGAGCGGGTGGAGCTCCACGTACGCCACGGGTGCCGCGTCGTTCAGCCGACGGACGCGCCGGGTCTGAGCACCGGACTGGTAGTGCTGGAGGACCCGGCCGGTGACCAGGTAGAGAGGGGTCTCCCGGGTGAGGGGGTCCGAGGCCACGGCCGGGGTGACGGCGACCATGCGGGCGCGACCGTCGGGGTGCGCGAACCCGTCGGCGAACATCCGGGGTGTGCCGGCGTGGTCCTCGGTGGGGCAGGGCCAGAACAGGGCCTCGCCCGCGTCCAGCCGGTCGTAGGAGATCCCGGCGTAGTCGGCTCGCCCGCCGGCCGAGGCGCGGCGCAGCTCGTCGAAGACCGCGCGCGGATCGGTCGGGAGCGCGACCTGCGACCCGAGGCGCTCACCGAGCCCGGCGAGGATGTCGAGCTCGCTGCGTGCCCCGATGGGCGGACGCAGGGCCGCGCGACGTCGAAGCACCCGGCCCTCGAGGCTGGTCATCGTGCCCTCCTCCTCGGCCCACTGCGTCGTGGGGAGGATGAAGTCGGCGAGCAGCGCGGTCTCCGACGGCACGAAGTCGCAGACGACCAGGAGGTCGAGCGACTCGAGCCGCTCGGTCACCGCACCCGCGTCCGGGGCGCTCACCACGAGGTTCGAGCCGTGGACGAAGAGCGCCTTCGGGCCGTCCTCCGTCCCGAGCCGCATCAGCAGCTCCACGGCAGGAACGCCCTTGCCCGGCAGCGAGTCCGGCTCGACTCCCCACACCGCGGCGACGTGCGCGCGGGCGGCGGGGTCGTCGATCATGCGGTAGCCGGGCAGCTGGTCCGACTTCTGCCCGTGCTCGCGACCGCCCTGACCGTTTCCCTGGCCGGTGATGCAGCCGTACCCGCTGCCCACCCGACCGGGAAGGCCGAGGCAGAGCGCGAGGTTGATGGCGGCGGTGACCGTGTCGGTGCCGTCGACGTGCTGCTCGGCGCCGCGTCCGGTGAGGACGTACGCGCCCGCGCCGCCGCGGCTCGGGGACGCTGCTGCGAGCTGGCGCGCGACACGCCGGAGCCGGCCCTCGTCGATGCCGGTGACCGACGCGACGCGCTCGGGCCACCACGAGGCGACGCTGCGGCGTACGTCGTCGAGCCCGTTGGTCCGGTCCTCGAGGAACGCCGTGTCGGCCAGCCCCTCGGCGAGGACGACGTGGGTGAGCCCGAGCAGCAGCGCGAGGTCGGTGCCCGGCGCGAGCGGGAGGTGCTCACCGGCACCGTCGTCGCACAGTCGTGCCGTGGCGCTGCGCCGTGGGTCGACGACGACGAGCCCGCCTCGCTCCCGTACGCCGCCGAGGTGCTGCACCGCGGGTGGCATCGTGTCGGCGAGGTTGCTCCCGAGCAGGAGGACGACGTCGGCGCCGCCGAGATCGGCGAGCGGGAACGGCAGGCCACGATCGATCCCGAAGGCCCGGTTGCCCGCCGCTGCTGCCGACGACATGCAGAAGCGGCCGTTGTAGTCGATGAACCGGGTGCGGAGGACCGTACGGGCGAACTTGCCGAGGACGTAGGCCTTCTCGTTGGTGAGGCCGCCGCCGCCGAAGACGGCGACCGTGTCCCGGCCGTGCGCCTCCTGGAGCGTGCCCACCCGAGCGGCGATCTCGTCGAGCGCGTCGTCCCACGACACCTCGGCGAAGCTGCCGTCCGCAGTCCGCCGCAGCGGGGTCGTCACCCGGTCGGCGGTCCGTAGGAGGTCGGCGCTGGTCCAGCCCTTCTGGCACATGCCGCCCCGGTTCGTCGGGAACTCCCGAGGCGAGGCGGCAAGGTCGCCGCCTGCCTCGGGAGCCAGTCGCATCGCGCACTGCAGGGCGCAGTACGGGCAGTGCGTGTCGGTCACACCCGCGCCTTTGCCATCGGGGCGCTCGGCCGCAGGTAGAAGAACCAGGTGACCGCCAGCATCGCGGCGTAGACGCCGATGTAGACGAGCATCGCGGGCTCGATCGTCCCTGCCCGCTCCGCCGCGGTGGCGTAGATCCGCGGGACGAAGAAGCCACCGAACGCGCCGACCGCCGAGATGATGCCGATCGCCGCGGCCGCCTCACGCTTGGAGCGGAGGAGCGCGTCCGCACCCTCGCCGGCGGTCTGGCGGAAGATCGACGGGATCATCCGGTACGTCGAGCCGTTGCTGATGCCGGTCGCGACGAAGAGGAGCAGGAACGAGGCGAGGAACCCGCCGAACCACTCGGCACGGAGTGCGAGGACCGCCAGGCCGACTCCCAGTCCCATCACGACGAAGCACGCAGCCGTGACCCTCGCGCCGCCGACCTTGTCGGCCCACCTGCCGCCGAACGGCCGGGCCAGCGATCCGATGAGGGCCCCGAGGAAGGCGTACGACGCCGGGTTCACGCCGGCGAACTCCATCTTGATGAGCATCGGGAACGCCGCGGCGTACCCCATGAAGGAGCCGAAGGTGCCGATGTAGAGGAACGACATCACCCACGTGTGCGGGCGCTTCGCGGCAGCGGCCGAGGTGGAGAAGTCGGCCTGGGCGGTTCCCAGGTTGTCCATCAGCTTCCAGGCGAGGAACGCCGCCAGCAGGATCGGCGGGACCCACATGAAGCCGGCGCGCCAGAGCACGAGCGAACCACCCGCAGTGATCACCGCGGTCACGACGAACGGCGCCTGGACGACGGCAACGCCGATGTTGCCGCCGGCGGCGTTGAGCCCGAGCGCCCAGCCCTTCTCGCGATCGGGGTAGAAGTACGAGATGTTCGTCATCGACGACGCGAAGTTGCCGCCGCCGAGGCCTGCGGTCGCCGCCACGGTCAGCAGGAGCCAGAACGGGGTGTCGGGGTTCTGGACGGCCCACATCAGGCCGAAGCACGGGATCAGCAGGAGCAGCGCCGAGACGATCGTCCAGTTGCGGCCGCCGAAGAGCCCGACGGCGAACGTGTACGGAAGACGCAGCGTCGCGCCCACGAGGCTCGGCACGGCCACCAGCCACAGCAGCTGGGAGTCGGTGAGCGAGAACCCGGCGTTGTTGAGGTTGACGGCGACGATGCTCCACAGCATCCAGACGGTGAAACCGAGGTGCTCGACGACGATGGAGACGATCAGGTTGCGGCGGGCGACCGAGCGACCTTCACGCTCCCAGAACTCGGAGTCCTCCGGGTCCCACTGGTCGATCCATCGTCCGGTCCGGCGACGCTGCGCGGCGGTTGTTGTCGTGGTGCCCGGCTGTTCGCCGGCAGTCGAGAGCGCCATGACGACTCCTTGGAGAGCCCCGACCTGGTGCCGGGATCGTGGAGTCGACGTTAGGAACGCGGTGTTTCCCGGTGGTTGCCCTAGGCATGGCGTGACCGTAACTGTTCGCGCACAACGTCTCCCACCGCTGTGTGAGGGCCCGTCGCCCCTCCCCGTTTGCCCTGGAGACGCGCCGAGACCCGGGGCGACGGCGTACGCGCCCCGGGTCTCGGACGGCCTCCCGGCCTACGCGCTGATCGCGCGGTTGCTCTCCTCGCCGTGCTCGACCGCGACCTTGCGCGGCTTGGCCCTCTCGGCGATGGGGATCGTCACCCGGAGGACGCCGTCGGCATAGCGCGCCTGGACGGCCTCGGTGTCGAGGGTGTCGCCGAGGATCAGCTGCCTGCTGAACACACCCCGCGGGCGCTCAGCCGCGATGAGCTCCTCGACGCCTTCGCGTGCCGGCCGGTCGGCACGGACCGTGAGGACGTTGCGCTCGACGTCGATGTCGATCGAACCGGGTTCGATGCCGGGCAGGTCGAGCTCGACGACGAATGCGTCACCCTCCCGCCAGGCGTCCATCGGCATGGCGGCCGGACGGGCGGCGGTCCCGAAGACCTGCTGGGTCAGACGGTCGATCTCACGGAACGGATCGGTGCGCATGAGCATGGCCATCACCTCCACAAGACTCCATCATGCTGGCGCATGATCTCTATTGGCTGTTACAGTTTTTATATAGCGCTTTTGCTACAAAGATGCAAGAGGTGGCGAGCAGGATGGTGACTCGAGGATCCGGGCACGCGGTCTACGCGATCTCGGTGGCCGCGGAGCTCGCAGGGACGGCCGTCCAGAACCTCCGCGTCTATGAGCGCGAAGGCCTGCTGGCGCCGCAGCGCACCACCGGAGGCACGCGCCGCTACAGCGACGACGACGTCGTACGCCTCCGCCGGATCGTCGCCCTCCTCGGCTCCGGGCTCAACATCGCCGGCGTCACGCTGGTCCTCTCCCTGGAGGACGAGAACGCCCGCCTGCGCGCTGACATCGCAGCGGCAGACGGGCGTCGCGGGTGAGGCTCAGGCCTCCAGGACCACCGGCACGATCATCGGGCGACGGCGATGGGCGCCGGAGACCCAGCGACCGACCGTGCGGCGGATGACCTGCTGGAGCTGGTGCGTGTCGTAGGTCCCGTCGGCGACGGCGCTGGCCAGCGCCTGCTCGATCTGGGGCACGATCGCCGTGAACACCGAGTCGTCCTCGGCGAAGCCCCGTGCCTGGATCTCGGGGCCGCTGACCATCTTGCCGGTCTGGGAGTCGATGACGACGATGACCGAGATGAAGCCCTCCTCGCCGAGGATGCGGCGGTCCTTGAGCTCCGACTCGGTGATGTCCCCGACCGACGAGCCGTCGACGTACACGTAGCCGCAGTCGACCTTGCCGGTGATGCGCGCCCGCCCGTCGACGAGGTCCACGACGAAGCCGTCCTCGGCGATGACGACGCGGTCGGCCTCGACGCCGGTGGCCTGCGCGAGCTTGGCGTTGGCGTGCAGGTGGCGGGTCTCGCCGTGCACCGGCATGACGTTGCTCGGCTTCACGATGTTGTAGCAGTAGAGCAGCTCGCCGGCCGACGCGTGGCCGGAGACGTGCACGAGCGCGTTGCCCTTGTGGACGACGTTGGCGCCGAGCCGGGTCAGTCCGTCGATCACGCGGTAGACGGCGTTCTCGTTGCCCGGGATCAGCGAGCTCGCGAGCACGACGGTGTCACCGGGCTCGATGCGGACGGAGTCGTGGGAGTTCGCGGCGATCCGCGACAGCGCCGCCATCGGCTCACCCTGGGACCCGGTCGACACGAGCACGAGCTCCTCGGGCCGGTACTCGGAGATCTTGCGTCCGTCGACGATCACGCCGTCCGGCACGTGCAGGTAGCCGAGCTCACGCGCGATCTGCATGTTGCGGACCATCGAGCGCCCGATGTAGGCGACCTTGCGACCGTGCTTCACCGCCGCATCGATGATCTGCTGGACGCGGTGCATGTGCGAGGCGAAGCAGGCCGTGATGATCCGCTGCTGGCTCTGCGCGAAGACCCGGTCCAGCACCGGCGAGATCTCGCGCTCGGTGGTCGTGAAACCGGGGACGTCGGCGTTGGTGGAGTCGGTGAGGAAGAGGTCCACACCCTCCTCACCGAGGCGCGCGAACGCTCGCAGATCCGTGATGCGGCCGTCGAGCGGGAGCTGGTCCATCTTGAAGTCGCCGGTGTGGATCACCAGGCCGGCCTCGGTGCGGATCGCCACCGCGAGCGCGTCGGGGATCGAGTGGTTGACCGCCACGAACTCCAGGTCGAACGGCGCGAGCGCGAGCGTGTCGTCCTCGGCGACGACGTACTTCGGGACGTCCTTCAGCCGGTGCTCGCGCAGCTTGGAGTCGACCAGCGCAAGGGTCAGCTTGGAGCCGACGAGCGGGATGTTGCCGCGCTCGCGCAAGAGGTACGGGACGCCGCCGATGTGGTCCTCGTGGCCGTGGGTCAGCACGATCGCGACGATGTCGTCGAGACGGTCCCGGATCGGCGCGAAGTCGGGGAGGATCAGGTCGACACCGGGCTGGTGGTCCTCCGGGAAGAGGACACCGCAGTCCACGATGAGGAGCTTGCCTGCGTGCTCGAAGACGGTCATGTTGCGACCGATCTCGCCGAGTCCTCCGAGGGCGATCACGCGCAGGCCGTCGGCGGGGAGCTCCGGCGGTGCGCCGAGCTCGGGGTGCGGATGACTCATGTATCAGTCCTTCAGCAGGGCGGCGTCACGCAGCACGCGTGCCAGTCCGTCGACCTGCTCGTCGGTCGCGTCCACGTACGGGGATCGCGTGGTTCGGTTGTCGATGACTCCGAGCAGCTGCATCGCTGCCTTCGCCATGATGGCTCCCTGCGAGCTCGGCGACATGATCGTGTCGACGACGTCCAGGAGCTCCTGGTTGATCGCCCGGGCGTCGAGCAGGCGGCCGTCGTCGACGGCGCGCACCATCGACGCGTACTGTGCCGCGGCGACGTGGCTGACGACCGACACGATGCCGGCAGCGCCGTACGCGAGCCAGGCGAGGTTGAGCGGGTCGTCGCCTCCGTACCAGGCGAGCCCGGTCTCGCGCATCAGTCGCGCACCGGAGGCGAGGTCGCCGACGGCGTCCTTCACGGCGACGATCGCCTCGTGCTGGGCGACCACGGCGTACGTCTCGGGAGCGATCCGCACGACGGCGCGGCCCGGGATGTCGTACAGCATGACCGGCACGCCACCGCCGGCGTCGGCGACGGTCGAGAAGTGGCGGACGAGGCCGGCCTGCGGGGGCTTGTTGTAGTAGGGCGAGACCAGGAGCATCCCGTGGGCGCCCTCGGCTGCGGCCTGGCGCGCGAGGCGGGCCGACGCCTGAGTGTCGTTGTTGCCGACGCCCGCCACCACCGACGCCCGGTCGCCGACCGCGTCGAGCACGGCGGCGAGGAGACGACCGTCCTCGTCCGGGTTGGTCGTCGGCGACTCACCCGTCGTCCCGCTGACGACGATGCCGTCGGAGCCTTCGTCGACGAGGTGCGTCGACAGCCTGGCCGCGGCGTCGAGGTCGAGGTCGCCGTCCGGCGTGAAGGGCGTCACCATGGCGGTCAGCACCCGGCCGAACGGCGCCGCCGGTGTTGCGAGCGGTGAGGTCATGGGGTCCACGCTACCGCCTGCACGACCTGGGGGTTCGGGCGCCACACGCCCGGCAGCGAGGCGCCGGAGCCGGACATGGAAGATCCCGGTCCTGTCCGTTCGGGGGCCCGGACAGGACCGGGACACGAGTTACATCGTTCGCCGTCGGGCAGGTGTTACACCTGTTCCTCGAATGTCTCATGTGACCTGGCTCACAGCCTCGCGCCTAGACTGCGCGACGTGAGCAGACCGGCGTACGCCTTCGATCTCGACACCGCTTCCGAGCCCGACCTCGGCGCGTCGACGACCGGCGCAAGGATCAGGACCGCACACCTGACGCACCGCTGGGACACGCCCAACGGCACGCCGAACGGCGGCTACGTGCTGGCCACGATGCTCCGAGCGGTCGCCGCCGGCGCTGCGTTCCCGGACCCGCTGGTCGCAGCCGCGACGTACGCCCGGCCCGCGCTTCCCGGCCCCTGCACGATCGCCACCCAGGTCCTCCGGGAGGGACGTCGGGTGGCGACGTACACCGCGACCCTCGCCCAGGACGGCACCACGGCCACCCACCTCGTCGCGAGCTTCACCGACCGCGCCGCCGCCCACGGACCGAGCAGCGAGCTCGGTGCACCGCCGGCGCTCCCGGCACCGGACGCGTGCCCGCCGTTCGCGCCGTCGTCGGAGTTCGCCGCGGCCACGATCAACCAGCACCTCGACTACCGGTTCGCGACGGCACCCGCGTGGGTGGGCGGCGTGCCGAGCGGTGACCCGATCGGCGAGTACTGGGTGCGGTTCACCGACGAGCGGCTGATCGACCACGTCGCGCTGGCGCTGCTCGTCGACGCCTATCCCCCGGCGTTCGCCGACCTGGCCGACCACGGTGACGTGAGCGTCCAGCTGACCGTCCACTTCCACCGCACCTCGACCTCGCCGTGGGTGGCCGGCCGCGTCACCACGCGCCACCTCGTCGACGGCTTCCACGAGGAGGACATGGAGCTGTGGAGCTCCGACGGCGACCTGCTGGCGCAGTCGCGCCAGCTCGTGCTGTTCACCTGAGCGGACGGACCCGTTCGTACGTCGCGATGCGGTAGCCGTCGTGCGGAGCGGACTCGACCTCGCGCCACTGCGACCAGTCGACCTCGGGGAACCACGCGTCACCCTCCGGCGCGAGGTCGACGTGCGTGATCACGAGACGGTCGGCGCGCGCCATCGTCTGCCTGTAGATCTGCTCTCCACCGATCACGAACACCTCGGGGTCGAGCTCGGAGGCGAGGTCGAGCGCGCCGTCGACGTCGTGGCTGACCACCACCTCGTCCGGACCCTTCCAGCCGGTGCGACGGGTGATCACGACGGACGTCCGGTGCGGGAGGGGACGTCCGATCGAGTCGTACGTGGTGCGTCCCATCACCAGGACGTGGCCGGTCGTCAGCGCCTTGAACTGCGCGAGGTCGCCGGTCGGGGGCCACGGAAGCTCACCCTCGCGGCCGATCACCCCGTTGGAGCCGACCGCGGTCACGAGGGTGATGCGCGCGCGGTGTCCGCCCGGTGCACGCTCGGGCTCGAAGCTGGCGGGGGTCATCAGATCGCGATCGGGGCCTTGATCGCGGGGTGCGGGTCGTACCCGGTGATCTTGACCGAGTCGAGCGTGAAGCCGTCGATCGACGTCACGCCCGGATCGAGCTCGAGCTGCGGGAGGGGTCGCGGCTCACGGGTCAGCTGCTCACGCGCCTGCTCGAGATGGTTCGTGTAGAGGTGGGCGTCTCCGAGCGTGTGGACGAAGTCACCGACCTCGAGGCCCGTCACCTGGGCCACCATGTGCGTCAGCAGGGCGTACGAGGCGATGTTGAACGGGACGCCGAGGAAGACGTCGCCCGAGCGCTGGTAGAGCTGGCACGACAGCCGCCCTGGGCCGCCGTCGACACCCGGGGCCACGTAGAACTGGAACATCGTGTGGCACGGGGCGAGCGCCATGTCCTGGAGGTCGGAGACGTTCCAGGCGCTCACCAGGTGGCGGCGCGAGTCGGGGTCGCGCACGATCGAGTCGACGACACCCTGGAGCTGATCGACGTGGCGACCGTCCGGGGTCGGCCACGACCGCCACTGGTAGCCGTAGATCGGACCCAGCTCACCCTGCTCGTCGGCCCACTCGTCCCAGATCGAGACGCCGTGCTCCTTGAGGTAGGCCGTGTTGGTGCTGCCGGCGATGAACCACAGGAGTTCGGCCACGACGGATCGGACGTGGACCTTCTTGGTGGTGACGAGCGGGAAGCCCTCACGCAGGTCGAACCGCATCTGGTGGCCGAACACGCTCAGCGTGCCGGTGCCGGTGCGGTCGTCCTTGCGGACGCCGTCGTCGAGGATCCGTTGGACGAGGTCGAGGTAGGCGCGCACGTGCTCACGCTACGACACGCACCTGTCAGAATCGAGGACGTGACCACTGCCGACACCAGCGTCCGGGTCGCGTGGAGCGCCGACGCCGACGCCATCGCGACCCTCCAGGCCGAGGCGTGGCGAGCGCGCTACGCCGACCTCCTGCCGCCCGAGATCCTCGCGCAGATCGTGCCCGAGCTGTTCGCCGAGAAGTGGGCCGCGTCGCTCGACAAGCCTGGTGACGCCCGCAACCGCGTGCTCGTGGCGCTCGAGCACAGCACCGTCCGTGGTTTCGCGGTCACCTCTCCCTCCCCCGACGACGACGCCGACCCGATCGCCGACGGGGAGGTCAGCGAGCTCACCGTGGCCGCGCAGCACCGACGGGTCGGGCACGGGTCCCGGCTCCTCCAGGCGGCCGCCGACACCCTCCGCGCCGACCGCTTCACCCGCGCGACCATGTGGCTCGACTCCCGCGACGACGCGCTGCGTGCCTTCGTCGTGAGCACCGGCTGGGAGGCCGACGGCGCCCATCGCGAGGTGGACCCCGTCGGCGACGGCACGGTCCGGCTGAAGCAGGTGCGACTCCACACGACGCTGGTGGGTGACGATGGCTGACACCGATCACGGCCCGATCGGGTTCACGGTCGCCGCAGCCGACTTCTACGAGGACCTCGAGGACGACAACTCCAAGACGTACTGGGCCGCGCACAAGGACGACTACGAGACGCTCGTACGCCGCCCGATGCTCGCGCTGACCACGGCGCTCGCCGACGAGTTCGGGCCCGCCAAGGTGTTCCGCCCGTACCGCGACGTCAGGTTCAGCGCGGACAAGACTCCGTACAAGACGCACCAGGGCGCGTTCGTCGGCACCGCGCCGTCGACCGGCTACTACGTCCAGATCGACGCGTCCGGCATCCGTGTCGGCGCGGGTTGGTACGAGGCGAACCCGGAGCGCAAGCACCGCTTCCGGCAGGCGGTCGACGACCAGCGCAAGGGCGCCGCGCTCCAGCGGATCCTCGATCGTGCCGTGCGCGACGGTTTCGAGGTCGGCGGCGACACCGTCAAGACGCAGCCTCGGGGGTGGTCCGCCGAGCATCCGCGGATCGACCTCCTCCGTCACAACACGCTCACGCTCATGCGCTGGTACGGCACGCCTGAGTGGATGAGCACGCCGACTCTCGCGACGCGCGTCGCCGACGACTGGCGTGCCCTGACCCCGCTCCTCGACTGGCACGCCCGGCATGTCGCCTGAGGCGGCCGAGCCGACCGATCGCGGCGTCGTCGTCGACTCGCTCGGCGTCGGGCTGGCGACCGGGGCGTACGGCATCTCGTTCGGGGCGATCGGGACGGCTTCGGGCCTGACCCTGGCGCAGACCTGCGTGCTGTCCCTGCTGATGTTCAGCGGGGCGTCGCAGTTCGCGTTCGCCGGCGTCGTCGCGTCGGGCGGAAACCCCGTGACCGGAGGCGTGACCGCGGTCCTCCTGGGCAGCCGCAACATGTTCTACGGCCTCGGCATGGCCCCACGGCTGCGGGTGCACGGATGGCGGCGCCTGCTCGCGGCGCACGTGGTGATCGACGAGTCGACGGCGATGGGCGTGGCCCGCGAGTCCGACCGTCACGCCCGCATCGGCTTCTACGTGACCGGCACGTCGATCTTCGTCCTCTGGAACCTGATGACCTTCGTCGGCGCGCTCGCCGGCAACGCGCTCGGCGACCCGCGCACGTACGGCCTGGACGCGGCCGTCGGCGCAGCCTTCCTCGCCCTGCTGTGGCCCCGTCTGACGGCGTGGCCGCAGCGCATCGTCGCCGCGATCGGCGCCCTGGTCGCGATCGGTGCCGTGCCGCTCACGCCTGCCGGGGCGCCGATCATCATCGGCGGAGCGATCGCCGTCGCCGCCGGGCTCTGGCTCACCCGCGGCGAGTCGGACGCGGAGATCACCGACGCCCTCGAGCACCCGGCTGACCAGCACCACCACGATCGTCCGCACTCGAGGGACGACACACGCGACGAGAGGGGCGGGTCGTGACCGGGTCGAGCGCTGTCTGGTGGGGCGTGATCGGTGCATCGCTCGCCTGTTACGGACTCAAGCTGGCCGGCCTGTCCGTGCCCGACCGCGTGCTCGAGCACCCGATGACCGTCCGGGTCGCCAACCTCATCCCCGTCGGTCTCCTCGGCGCCCTGATCGCGGTGCAGGTCTTCGCCACCGGTCAGGCGCTCGCCCTCGACGCCCGCGTGGTCGGTCTCGGCGTGGCAGTCTTGCTGCTCGTCGCGCGTGCACCGTTCCTGGTGGTCGTCGGCGCGGCCGCTCTCACCGCCGCGCTCGTACGCCTCCTCTGACCGCCGACGCCTCCCCGATTTGACGCGTTATCCACCGAATCGCCGGCTCGGAAGGTGGGAAAGCCGTCAAATCGTGGGGCGGCGGTGGGGGCGGCGGGGCGTCAGTCCAGCCCGAGCACGGTGTCGAGCCCGACGGTCACGCCCGGACGCGCACCGACCCCGCGCACCCCGGCGACGACGCCGGGCATGAAGGACTCCCGGTGCACCGAGTCGTGGCGGATCGTGAGAGTCTCGCCGAGATCACCGAACAGCACCTCCTGGTGCGCCACCAGGCCGCGCGAGCGTACGGCGTGGACGTGGACTCCGTCGACCACGGCACCTCGCGCGCCCAGCGGATCGGTGGTGGTCGCGTCGGGGACCGGTCCTGATCCCGCCTCACGACGTGCCTCGGCGATCATCGCCGCCGTACGCGTCGCCGTCCCCGAGGGGGCGTCGACCTTGGCGGGGTGGTGCAGCTCGACGATCTCGACGGACTCGAAGTACGGCGCGGCGATCTGCGCGAACCGCATCATCAGGACGGCGCCGATGGAGAAGTTGGGGACGATCAGCACGCCCACCTCGGGCGACTCCGCGGCGATCGCGCGGACCTCGTCGATCCGGGCGTCGTCGAAGCCCGACGTCCCGACCACCGCATGGATCCCGTGGGCGACGCAGAACCGCAGGTTGTCCATCACGGCCGCGGGGTTGGTGAAGTCGACCACGACCTCGGCGCCCGCGTCGGTCAGCGCCTCCAGAGGGTCGTCAGCGTCGATCGCCGCCACCAGCGACAACCCCTCGGCAACCTCGATCGCGCGGACCGACTCGGACCCCATGCGTCCGCGGGCACCCAGCACGCCGACCTTCAACTCGCTCATGTGCCCGATCATCCCACCCACGTTCGCGGCCGGTCCGGCAGACTGGCAGGAGCGCACACCGCCCCGAATCGAGAAGAGCATGCATGGCTGAGCCAGGTGACACCCGCGTCGCCGTCTACATCGACTTCGACAACATCGTGATCTCGCGGTACGACCAGGTGAACGGTCGGCACTCGTTCCAGCGCGACAAGTCGCGCGCGTTCGAGACGGCCGACCGCGCCGCTGATCCCGAGATCGCCGACAAGGTCGCGCGCGCCACCGTGGACGTGGGCGCGGTGATCGACTTCGCCTCCTCCTTCGGGACCCTCGTGCTCACCCGGGCGTACGCCGACTGGTCGGCGCCGGTGAACGCCGACTACCGTGGCCAGCTCGTCAGCCGCGCGGTCGACCTCGTCCAGCTCTTCCCGGCGGCGGCGTACGGAAAGAACGGCGCCGACATCCGGCTGGCCGTCGATGCCGTGGAGGACATGTTCCGGCTCCCGGACCTGACTCACGTCGTCATCGTCGCGGGTGATTCCGACTACATCGCTCTCGCCCAGCGGTGCAAGCGGCTCGGCCGGTACGTCGTCGGCGTGGGCGTCGCCGGATCGACCAGCAAGAGCCTGGCGGCGGCGTGCGACGAGATGGTCACCTACGACGCACTGCCCGGGATCGAGCCTCCGCCACCGCTCCCCGACAAGGCGACGGAGAAGCCGGCGAAGTCCACCCGCAGGCGCACCGCGAAGACGGCCGAGCCCGCTCCGACCGACAGCAGCGCCGAGGGTGCCGAGGAGGCCGCGACGGCCCCCGCGAAGCAGACCGCGCGCCGCGCGAAGTCCACCATCCCCGTCTTCGCCGAGCCCGGCAACGAGCCGCCGGAGCCCGAGCCCGAGGACCCGCAGGACGTCGCGACCGGGCTGCTCGAGCGGGCGCTGCGCCTCGGCCACGAGAAGGACGACGCCGACTGGTTGCACAGCTCGGCGGTCAAGAGCCAGATGAAGCGGATGGACCCCTCGTTCAACGAGAAGTCGCTCGGCTACCGGTCGTTCTCGGACTTCATCAAGTCCCGTGACGCGCTCGCGGAGCTGGACGAGAGCACCACCGCGAGGCTCGTCCGGCTCAGTCCGAGTGCCACCTCTCGCCGATAGGTCGGGCCGACGGCGTTTCGTCGGTACGTATCTGCCGTCGGCGGGTGGTACGGTCGAATCAAGTTGCACGGCCTCAAGCCGCAGAATCGATCAGGGCTCCTCGTTCCGAGCGTCCTGATGCTTTCCCAGGTTGATGTGCTCGCGACACCAGTCGCTCGCGAAAGTCGCGTGCGCACGACCCGAGGAGAACAGACATGGCTACTGGCACCGTTAAGTGGTTCAACGCCGACAAGGGCTTCGGCTTCATCGCACCGGACGGCGGCGGCGAGGACGTGTTCGCGCACTTCAGCGCGATCGCGGCGACCGGCTTCCGTTCGCTCGAGGAGAACCAGAAGGTCGAGTTCGACGTCGAGCAGGGCCCCAAGGGCCTGCAGGCCGCCAACATCCGGCCTATCTGAGACCTGCGTCCGACCCGGACGCGCACGCAAGAGCCCTCGCCTCCCACTGGGAGGCGAGGGCTCTTGCCCGTTCGGCGCTCGATGCAGATCGCGCGCCGCGGCGTGGCCGCTGGGTCAGCGACCCACCGTCAGTGGGGCGGCAGCCGGGTCGACGCCGGCGATGATCGCGCGCACGCGGTCGGCGTCCGCGCTCAGGAAAGACACCTCGAAGTTGCCGACCGGCTCCCGTCGTGACCCGATCCAGACGTCGAAGCCCTCCGCTCGCAGCGCAGCCAGGATCGGCGCGTTGGTCGAGCCCTCGCCCGGGCACCAGGCGATGATGCGGGGCCGCTCCGGGCGCACGTCGCT
Source organism: Mumia sp. Pv4-285 (assembly GCF_041320275.1). Taxonomy (NCBI): domain Bacteria; kingdom Bacillati; phylum Actinomycetota; class Actinomycetes; order Propionibacteriales; family Nocardioidaceae; genus Mumia; species Mumia qirimensis. The sequence continues at coordinate 2,832,334 of NZ_CP162023.1, forward strand.
GAGGCCCATCTGGCTCAGGTCGCGCGTGGGCCGTCGAGTGCGCCCGGTCGCGGCGGCAGGGTCGGGGTGGTCGCTCATCGGGGCACCAGCTCTCCTTAGACCGGCGGCGCGCTGCGGGGACGCGTCGAACCGGTACCACCGAGCCTACGCCATCGAGATGACGCTCAGAGAGCCTCGACGATCCCCCGCGTCACGTCGAGAGCACGCCACAGCTCGGCGTACGAGGTGGTGAGCGGGGAGAGACCGAGCCTGATCATGTCGGGGTTGCGGAAGTCTGGGACCACCTTCGCGGCGTACATGGCGGCCGAGACCTCGCGCGACCGGTCCCCCTGGATGGTGACGTGCCCGCCCCGTCGCGCGGCGTCGCGCGGCGAGGCCACCTCGAACCCGTGGGGTACGAGCCAGGCGTCGACCAGCTCCACGCACAGGTCGGTCAGTGCGACGGCCTTCGTACGGATCGCCTCGATCCCGGCCTCGGCCACGAGCGAGACCGACGCGTCGACCGCCACGATGCCCGGGACGTACGCCGTGCCCGACAGCATCGCCCGGATCGACGGGTCTGCCTCGTACGTCGGACCCATCGCGAACCTGTCCGCGCTGCTCCACCAGCCGGTGATCGGCTGACGCACGGAGCCCAGGTGCTGTGCGGCGACGTACAGGAACGCCGGTGCACCAGGGCCCGCGTTGAGGTACTTGTAGGTGCACCCGACCGCGAGGTCGACGGCGTCCGCGTCGAGGGCGAGCGGGACGACGCCGGCCGAGTGGCACAGGTCCCAGGCGGCAAGTGCGCCGACCTCGTGGACCAGGGCGGTCAGCATGCGCACGTCGAGCATCGCGCCCGAGCGGTAGTCGACGTGGCTGAGCAGCACCAGCGCCGTACGTTCCGACAGCACCTCGCGCAGCGAGGACTCGGTCACGCCCTCGACGATGTTTGGTCGCAGCCACCGCACCGTCATCCCGCGCGAACCGGCGACCGACTCGACGAGGTAGCGGTCGGTCGGGAAGTCGCTGTCGGTCGCGACGATCTCGTCGCGGCCCGGACGCAGGTCGCAGCCGGCGTGCAGGAGCTTGAAGATGTTCACCGAGGTCGACTCCGCGATCACCGTCTGACCCGGCGCCGCGCCGAGACAGGCGGCGGCGAGACGGTCGCCTACCTGCTCGGGAAGGTCGAGCCAGCCTTCCTCCCAGCTGCGGATCAGCCGCCCGCCCCACTCGTGGCGCAACGTCTGCTCGACGCGCTCGAGGGTGCGCAGCGGCGGGCGTCCGAGCGAGTTGCCGTCGAGGTAGGCGACGGGGTCGTCGCCCATGAGGAACTCGGCACGGAAGGGGGCCAGCGGGTCTGCTCGGTCGAGCGCCACGGCATCGTCGTACGTGGAGGTCATCCTCTGATCCCACCATGGGCCCCGCGGTGGCGGTCCACCGCCTTGCCCGCCTCCACCAGCAGGAACACCCCCACCGCGAGCGCCGCCGTGTAGGCCCACACACCGAGGCCGATGGGTGCCGACTCGAACCATCGGTTCATGAACGGGAGGTACGTGAACGCGAGCTGCGCCGCGATCAGGCCTGCTGCCGACGCCCACACGACCCGGTTGCCGCGCAGGACCGCCAGCCTGAGGCTGGACGCGTCGAGGAAGCGTGCGTTGAAAAGGTACGCGAGCTGGCCGAGCGCCAGCATCGTCACCGCGGCGGTGCGCGCCTCCGGGAGCGACAGCCCGGCTTCTCGGGTCGTCGTGAAGACGAGGAGCGTCGCGCCGCCGATGATCAGCGACACCACCACGATCCGCACGCCGTACACCGTGTCGACCACCGAGGTCTTCGGATCGCGCGGCGCGCGGTCCATGATGCCGGGCTCGGCCTGCTCGTAGGCGAGTGCCAGCGACAGCGTGACCGCCGCGACCATGTTGATCCACAGCACCTGCACCGGCTCCAGCGGAAGCGTCATGCCGACGATGACCGCGACCAGCATCACGAGGGCCTGCGCCCCGTTGGTCGGGAGCAGGAACAGGACGGACTTGCGGACGTTGTCGTAGATCCGCCGCCCCTCCTCGACCGCCCGCTCGATCGTGGCGAAGTTGTCGTCGGCAAGGACGACGTCGGCCGCCTCCTTCGTGGCCTCCGTCCCCTTGATGCCCATCGCCACACCGACGTCGGCCTGCGTCAGAGCCGGGGCGTCGTTCACCCCGTCGCCGGTCATCGCGACGACCTCCCCGTGGTGCTGGAGCGCCGAGACGATCCGGATCTTGTGCTCGGGACTCGTCCGCGCGTACACGTCGACGTCCCGGACGACGTCGCGCAGCTGAGAGGTCGACATCGCCTCGAGCTCGGGACCGGTCAGCACATCGATGCCAGCACCGTCGTCGGTCACGATGCCCATCTCGCGACCGATCGCCAGCGCCGTGCCCGCGTGGTCGCCGGTGATCATCTTGACCTTGATCCCGGCGCGTCGGCACCGGGCGATCGCGGCGACCGCCTCGGGGCGTGGCGGGTCGACGATGCCGACCAGGCCCACCATCTCGAGACCCTCGCTGACGTCTGCGTCGGCGATCGCGCTCCCCGCCGGCGGAGGGGCCCCGACCGCGGCCGCGAGGACGCGCAACCCGTCGGCGCCGAGCGCGTCGATCCGTTCCTCCCACCACGCGTGGTCCAACGCCTCGCGAGCGCCGTCTGCACCTCGCTGGTAGGAGCAGCGGTCGAGGATCCGGTCGGGTGCTCCCTTCACGTACACCGACACGACGCCGGCAGGGTCCTCGTCGAGCGTCGCCATGTACTTCGTCTGCGAGTCGAACGGGATCACGTCCAGCCGGCGCCACCCCTCCCCGTCGAACCCGCTCTTGAGAGCGAGCGTCCGGAGCGCCCCGTCGGTCGGGACGCCGACCAGGGACCAGCCGGACTCGTCGCGTCGTACGACCGCGTCGTTGCAGCGGGCCATCGCCGTGACCAGCGCCGCGAGGTCCCCGCGGTCGGAGAGCGTGGCGGTGCGCCCACCGGTCCGGACGGCCCCCTCAGGGGCGTACCCGATCCCCGTGACCTCGTACGAGGCCGCCCGCGTGACGACGGTCCGCGAGGTCATCTCGTTCTTGGTCAGCGTCCCCGTCTTGTCCGAGCAGATCGTGGTGACCGAGCCGAGCGCCTCGACCGCGGGGAGCTTGCGGGTGATCGCGCGCTGGCGCGCCATCTGCTGGACGCCCAGCGCGAGGATGATCGTCACCAGCGCCGGCAGCCCTTCGGGCACCGCCGCGACCGCGAAGCCGATCGTCGCCGAGACCAGGTCCGGCAGGCTGAAGTCGTGCACGAGTCGGCCGACGAGCACCATGACGATCGCCATGACGCCGATCAGGAGGGCGAGCGCCTTGCCGAACGCGTCGAGCTGCCGGCTCAGCGGCGTCTCCAGCGGCTCGACGTCGTCGACCAACGTCTGGATCCTGCCGACCTCGGTCTCCTGACCGGTCGCCGTCACCACGCCACGACCGCTGCCCTGCGTGATGAGCGTGCCTGAGAACACCATGTCGGTCCGGTCCCCCACGCCGGCGTCGGGTGCGACCACGTCCACGTCCTTGGTCGACGGCACCGACTCCCCCGTCAGCGCCGACTCCTCGGCCTGGAGGTTGGAGGCGCCGACGAGCCGCAGGTCCGCGGGCACCTTGTCGCCGCCGCGGAGCCTGACCACGTCCCCGGGGACCAGCGCGTCCGCGTCGACGCGCTGCCAGCCCCCGTCACGCCGTACGTCGGCCTGCACGCTGAGCATCGTCCTGATGCCCGCCAGCGCCTTCTCGGCCCGGCCTTCCTGCACCAGTCCGATGGCCGCGTTGATCACGGCGACCGCCAGGATCACCGTGAAGTCGACCCAGTCCTCCAACGCGGCCTTGGCGGCCGCCGAGGCGAGCAGGATGTAGATGAGGGTGTCCTGGAACTGCGCGACCACCCGGCGCCACCACGGGGTCGGCTCCGGCGGCGGCAGGCTGTTCGGGCCGACCTCGGCGAGACGGCGCTCCGCCTCCGTCGTGGTCAGGCCCTCGCGGGTCGTCCCGAGCCGCTCGAGCACCTCGTCCGCGGGTGCGGCCCAGACCGGCGGCTCCTCGGTGATCGGCTGCATGTCCCCCATCGAACCGTGCCGGGACGGTGCCCGCACCCCGCACGCCGCCGCGTCCGGGGTGGCCCGCACCACAGTCGTACGCCCGCCGTCAGGGTGTCGCGAGAGCCTCCGTCGGCGACATCCGAGCGGCGCGGACCGCGGGATAGAGCCCGGCGACTCCTCCGATGAGGAGCGTCGCGGCCAGCCCGCCGGCGCTCGCCCACAACGGGACGACGGTGATCCAGCCCTGGTACGCGGCGTACGCGGACGTCACGGCGATCCCGAGCAGCAGGCCGCCGAGTCCTCCGAGCACGCAGAGAAGCTGGGACTCGGCCAGGAACTGCAGCCGCACCTGCCCTCGCGTCGCGCCCATGGAGCGCCGAAGCCCGATCTCCGACCTGCGTTCGAGCACCGAGATGACCATCGTGTTGGCCACCCCGACCCCACCGACCAGCAGTGCTACTCCTCCCAGTCCCAGGAGGAGGCCGCTCAAGGCTTTGTCGGTCGCCTGCTGCGCGGCCAGTGCGTCGGACGGCCGCGAGACCTCGACCTCGCTGGGACTCTCCGGGTTCGCGGTGGCGGCGAGGACGTCGCGGACCGCGGCGACGGCGTCCTCCTCGGCACGGGCGTACACCGTGGTCGGATAGCCCTCGAAGCCCAGCCGAGCCTCCGCGACCGGCCACCCGACCAGTGCCGACATGTCCAGCTCCGGCGTCAGCGCGGACGGGCGAAGGATCCCCACGACCGTGAACCACTCCCCTCCGAGCCACACCCTGACGTCCGCCCCGGGAGCCGTCACCCCGAGCCGCTCGGCGGTGGTGCTTCCCAGGACGACCGCCGGGTAGCCCGCCGTCGCCTCGTTGAGCCACGCGCCGGCGGCAACGGTCACCCCGGCAGTGTCGAGGAGGTCGGTACGGGCGGCGCGCACCGAGATGCCGCCGGATTCCGCCTCCGGCACGAGATCGGAGCGATAGGCGCTGGCATCCAGCGTCGCCGTGGCGCTGGCCGACGTCACCGGTCCGATGCGGCTGATCATCGCGACCGCGTCGTCGGGCAGGTGCGCGGTGTCCCCGAAGAGGGTCTCCCCCGGCCCGACGGTGAGGAGATTCGTCCCGAGCGCATCGAGCTGCCGGTCGAGCTCCGCGCGGCTCGACGCCGAGATGCCCACGACCGCGAGCATGGACGCGATGCCGATCGCGATGCCGAGCGCGCTGAGGACCACCCTCAGGGGTCGGGTGACCAGTCCCGAAGCACCGACGCGTACGACGTCACGGAGTCTCATCCGCGCCGGCCTCAACGCGCTCATCTGGCCACCCCCGTCGTCACGACGCGACCGTCGCGCACCTCGACCTGCCGCGGCACCCTCGCGGCGATGTCGCGGTCGTGCGTGATCACCACCACGGTGGTGCCGGCCCCGTGGAGCTCGCGGAGCACGTCCATCACCATGGCGCCCGACGCGGAGTCGAGGTTTCCCGTCGGCTCGTCGGCCAGGAGCAGCGCCGGCTCGGCGACGACCGCGCGGGCGATCGCCACCCGCTGGCGCTCGCCGCCGGAGAGCTGGTGCGGGCGGTGGTCCAGCCGGTGTCGCAGACCGACGCGCTCGAGAGCGTCCGCCGCCCGGCGCCGCCGCTCGCGGCGTGGAACCCCGAGATAGAGAAGACCGTCGGCGACGCCGTCTACGGCGGCGACCCCCGGCGCGAGGTGGAACTGCTGGAAGACGAACCCGATGCGGCGGGCCCTCAGCGCGGACAGCTGGCCGTCCGACAGTCTCGCGACGTCGTGGCCGTCGATCTCCACGGCGCCGGTCGTCGGCCGGTCGAGCGTGCCCAGCAGGTGGAGCATGGTCGACTTGCCCGATCCCGACGGTCCGACGATGGCGAGCATCTCACCACGGCCCACCTTGAGCGAGACGCCGTCCAGGGCGCGCACGCCTCCGGGGTACGCCTTGACGACGTCACGGGTGTCGACGATCCAACGGGTCATGACGGGACCACCACCGTCGTCGCCTCGGACAGGTCCTCGCCCGTGACCTCGACCATGCCATCGGCGAACAGTCCGACCTCGACCGCCACGTACGAGGTCGCACCGTCGGCGACGACCTCCACCCCGTATCCGCCCTCCGCGAGCGCGACGAGCGCGTTCACGGGAACAGCGAGGACGTCCGCGCGCTCCTCCGAGGTGAACGTCACGTCGACCGGGGCGGCGTCGAGCCGCCCGAGCCCCGTCTGCTTCGCCATCGTGACCGTCACGGGGACGGTCGTCGTCGTCTCGGCCCCCTGCTCGTCACCTTCCTGCGTCGTGGCGACGGTGCCCACGTCGCTGACGCGCCCGTCGACGACCGTCCCGTCGGGCAGCGTCACCGTCACCCTGTCTCCCCGCCCGACCGACTCCTGGTGCTCGACCTCGAGGTCGACGGCGACGGACCGCCGCGTCCGGGTGGTCGTGATCAGCGGGCCGCTGGCGGGGTCCCCGACATCGACCACGTGCGACGCGACGCGGACGGCGCCGTCGGACACCACCACGTCGCCCACGTCGACGCGGCCGGTCTCCTCGACGTCCAGGTCCTCCTGCCACTGCTCGACCGCGTCGGCCGTCGCACTCGTGAACTCCTCGTCGACGGTGAACCCGCCGTACCCCAGCGCCCTCAGGTTGCGCTCGAGCTGCTCGACGTCCGCGCCCTCCACCCCCGTGGACAGCGACCGGTACGCCGGCACCGTGCCGTACAGCAGGACCACGGGGCGTGCGTCGACCTCGTAGAGGCGCTCACCCCGCTCGACCACCTTCCCGGTGGGCCGCAGCCACGTGACCGTCCCCCCGACGCGAGACGAGACCGTCGTCGCCGATCCGTAGCCGAGCGTGCCGTCGACCGTCTCGGTCGCGGTCAACGTCGTCCGTACGACCTCCGCGGTGGCCGCAGGGGCCGGCTCCTGGGACGAGGGCTGCGGGTCAGCACCGCCGTAGCCGACCGCGGCCGCCGTCGCTCCGGCGATCCCGAGGCCCGCGCCCGCAGCGACGGCCACCCGCGTCAGCCGCCTCATGCCGAGGACCCGTCGGCCTCGTCGCGCGCCCCGGGCTGCAGGTCCGCGCAGGCCTCCATCGCCTTGCGGGTCGACTCGTCGTCCTCGAACCGTTGCAGCATCGGTCCGCCGTCGGCCTTCGGGTCGGGCATGTCCACACCGTGCTCACGCATGCAGGCGGCGAACTCGCGCATCTTCTCGAGCTGCTCCTCGGTGGGCTTGTGCGGCCTGCCGTCGCCCGGGGCCAGCTTGCGGCAGGCCTCCATCGCCTTCTCCACCGTGGCCTGGCTGGGGCCGCTGCCTTTCTCGCTCTTGATGGTGATGCGAGGTCCCTTCCCGTCCTCGGACGGCTTCGGGTCCTCCATCGGGACGCCGTTCTCGCGCATGCACGCCGCGAACTCGAGCGCCTTCTCGTCGTCGGACTTGTCGTTGTCGGACTTGCCGTTGTTGCCGTCGGCGTCCTCGTTCGGCTCGGAGGTGCCTCCGTCGGCCGTGGCGATTCCATCGTCGCCGCCGGCGGAGCCACCGCACGCGCCGAGCACCAGCATCACGAGGACTGTGACCGGAACGACCAGCATCCATCTCGCTGTGCGCCCTCCCGTAGGGGGCCGTGTTGTCGTGTTCATACCGGCAGCGTCGTCGCACAGCCTCGGTGGTCCCTCAAGACGACCTCGAGGTCTCCTCAGAGTCCGCGCGGCGCGGCAGGACGACCCGGAAGGTCGCACCGTGAGGCACGGTGCGGGACAGCACGACAGCCCCACCGTGCGCCGCAGCGATCGCCGCCACGATCGAGAGCCCCAGTCCGGCGCCGCCGCCGGTCCCGCGGACCCGACTTCGATCAGGGCGGTAGAGACGGTCGAAGATCCTGGCCGCGTGCTCCGGCGCCACACCGGTGCCGTCGTCGCGGACCTCCAGGTGCACCGCAGGTCCGGACGGCCAGGTGCCGACGACGGCCTGCGAAGCGCCCGTACGCCCGTCCGGCCCTCCCGTGCCACGACCGGCGCGGACCGTCACCGTCGTGCCGGGCCCGGTGTGCTCGAGGGCGTTCGCGACCAGGTTCGTCGCCACCTGCCGCAGGCGTGCCTCGTCGCCCGTCACCGCGACCGGGACCGGCACGCCCACCTCGACCTCGAGCTCCAGGCCGATCGGCCGGCCAGGACACCGCGCGCCGGCGTCTCGCACCACGTCCGCAGCCACAGCAGCGAGGTCCACGCGTTCCCGCGCCGTGGGCCGTCTCTCGTCCAGGGCCGCGAGCACGAGCATGTCGTCGACCAGCGACCCCATCCGTGCCGCCTCGTCCTCGATCCGCCGCATGGCGACGTCGAGCTCCGGGCCCGGTGGCGCGCCGCCGTGGCGGTAGAGCTCGGCGAACCCGCGGATCGACGTCAACGGCGTCCGCAGCTCGTGCGACGCGTCCGCGACGAACGCGCGCAGGCGCCGCTCGGACGTCTCCCTGGCGGTCAACGCGCCCTGGAGCCGGCCGAGCATCGTGTTGAGCGCGAGGCCCAGCCGTCCGGGTTCGGTGTGGGGATCGGTGTCCGGCACACGGGCCTCGAGCGCCCCGCCCGCGATCGCAGCCGCGGTCCGTTCCATCCGAGTGAGCGGGCGCAGCCCGACGCGGACGACCGCCAGCGCCGCGCCGGCGATGAGGACGACCGCGGCCAGGCTCACGGCCAGCCCGGTCCAGAGCAGCCGCGTCACCGTCGCCTCGACGTCGGACAGGGAGGCCGCGACCGCGACGTACTCGCCGGTGGGAAGCGAAGAGACCGAGACCCGCCAGGCGGCGCCGTCCTCGACGTCGTCGACCGTGAACGTCGCGCCGCCGGCGTGGTCGGCGAGGGCCTCGGCCGACGGGAGCTCCGGTCCACCTTCGCCCCCGGGGCCGACGAGCGCGGTCTCCCGCCCGTCAGGCAGGACCCGGATGATCCGTAGCGTCTCTCCGACGATGTCGTTCACCGTCGTGTTGAGCATCGGTCCCTGCTCTGCTGCCGACGGTGAGCCCGCGAGGCGCTGCTGGACGACGACCTGACCGGACGTCATGCGCTCTACCTGGACGTCCACGCGGTCGGTCATGTAGCTCCGCAGCAGGGCGGTTCCGACGAGAGTGACGACGACCAGCGCAGCCCCCGCGGCGACCACCACCACCGCGGTCATGCGGGAGCGGACCGTCCACGACCGCCACGGCCGAGAGCCGGTCAGTCGCATCACGGCCGTCGCTCACGGAGGGAGTAGCCGACCCCGCGGACGGTCTGGATCAGCGGTGGACCGTGGGCGTCGAGCTTCTTGCGCAGCGTATAGACGTACGACTCCACGATCGCGCCGCTGCCGTCGAACTCGTAGCTCCAGACCCGGTCGAGGATCTGCGTCTTGCTCACGACACGACCCGCGTTGGCCAGCAGGTAGCGCAGCAGCTTGAACTCCGTCGGTGACACCTCGACGCTGTGCCCGGCACGGCGTACCTCGTGCGCGTCCTCGTCGAGCTCGAGGTCGGCGTACCGGACGACGGCGTCCTCCTCGCCCGCCTCAGGACGGCTTCGCCGAAGGATCGCGCGGACGCGGAGGACGACCTCCTCGAGGCTGAACGGCTTGGCGACGTAGTCGTCTCCCCCGGCGGTGAGGCCGGCCACGCGGTCGTCGACACCACCGCGGGCGGTGAGGAAGAGGATCGGGACACGGTGGTCAGACGCTCGGAGGCGACGCGCGACCTCGAGGCCGTCCAGGTCCGGCAGCATGATGTCGAGCAGGACGAGGTGCGGGTCGTACGCGTCGACGGCTGACAGGGCGTCACGGCCTGTGTGGGCCTGCCGGACGTCGAGGTCGACCAGCCGCAGCGTGGAGCTCAGGAGCGTCGTGATGTTGGGCTCGTCGTCGACGACCAGCACTCGTGCGCCCTGCCCTGCCATGAGGTCAGGGTCGCGGACGAACCTCACAGGAACCTCGGAACGACCTGAAGGTTGGCTGAGACCGACGGCCGTCGCGCTACGGTCGAAGGAACGGCAGCACCTGCCGACGGCGACAGGAGGAACCGATGACGAACGACGTGACGACGCTCTCCGCCGGAGCACGCGAACGGCTCGACACCGAGTCCGTGGTCTGGTTGACCACCGTCAACGCCACCGGAGAGCCGATCCCGACGCCGGTGTGGTTCGTCTGGCTCGACGACGAGCTCTGGATCCGCAGCCAGCCCACCGGCGCCAAGGTCGCCCACGCCGCGGGCAACCCGCACGTGGCGCTCAACCTGAACTCCGACCGGACCGGCGGGGACGTGGTCGTCCTCAACGGCACGGCGAAGGTCGAGGAGGCGATGCCGGGTGCGGTGTGGGACGCGTACGAGAGGAAGTACGCCGACCAGATCACCGGCCTCGGCTACACGCCGACCTCGTTCGCCGACGACTACTCCACGACGTTGCGGGTGACGGTCGGACGCGTACGCGCCTGGTAGATCAGGGCAGGAGCCCAGCGTCTCGCGCTGCCGCCACGGCCCCCGTCCTGCTGTCGACGCCAAGCTTGCCGAACACGTGGACGAGGTGTGACTTCACCGTCGCCTCGCTGATGAAGAGCGCCCGGGCGGCCTCGCGGTTCGACATCCCGTCGGCGACCTTCGCAAGGACCTCGAGCTCGCGGGCCGAGAGCTCGAGCGACGGGTTCTGGAGCCGGTCCACCAGCCGCTGCTGGACGACCGCAGCCAGCACGGTCTCCCCGGCCGCAGCCCGGACGACCGCCTGGACGAGCTGGTCTGGCGGCGTGTCCTTCAGCAGGTACCCCGCCGCGCCCGCCTCCACCGCCCGCAGGATGTCCGCGTCGGTGTCGTAGGTGGTCAGGATCAACACGTAGGGCGGATCCGCCTGACGACGCAGGGCGGAGGTCGCCGCGACCCCGTCCATCCCGGCGCCGAGCCGCAGATCCATCAAGACGACCTGGGGCCTCGTACGGGTGACCACTCCGAGCGCCTCGTCGCCTGAAGACGCCTCGCCGACCACGCGCACGGAGCCGCTCGCGCCCAGCAGCGCCCGCAGTCCGGCGCGCACCACCGGATGGTCGTCCACGAGCACCACGTCCACGAGGGTCACGTCTCCTCCTGGCCAGGCGGGAGGCTGCTCTCCGTTGGCGGCGTCTGCAACGGGAGAGTCGCCACGACGGCGGTCCCCTGCCCCCGTGCCGTCTCCACCTCGACCGCTCCACCGAGCTGGGTCAGGCGCTCCCGCATGGCGCGCAACCCGAATCCGGACCGCTCCTCGCTCGCCGCGCCCACCGCCGGATCGAAGCCCACTCCGTCGTCCACGACGTCGAGCCGCACCGCGTCCTCGGCGTAGGTCAGCGTCACCTGCACCCGCGACGCGCGCGCGTGCTGGCGCGCATTCGAGAGCGCACCTTGGGCAAGGCGCAGCAGCGCCACGTCGTACGCCGTCGGCGTCGGGCGCGGGTCACCGTCGACCGTCAGCCTGGTGTCGGGCGCACCCGGGTCTGTGATGCGCTCGATGAGCCGCGCCAGTGCGCCGGTGAGAGGCACGCCTCCGTCGAGGTCGAGGGGCGCGAGCGCGTGGACGACGCGGCGCGCCTCGTCGAGGTTGTCCGACGCGGTGCGCTCGATGCGCCGGAGAACGTCGGTCGCATCCTCGGCCCCCGTCAGCCCGGCTCGCGACAGCAGGACGATCGAGGAGAATCCCTGCGCGAGCGTGTCGTGGATGTCGCGCGCCAGCCGCGCCCGCTCTGCCTCGGCTCCGGCTTCCCGCTGGGCGGCGACGAGGGCGTTCTGGGCGGAGATCAGCTCGTCGCGCGCACGGACGAGTGCGCGGACAAGCGCCCGACGCCGCGTGTCCTGGGTGACGAGCCGCTCGTACAGGAGCCCCATCCCGACCGCGACCGCCGCGCCGATGCACGGTCCGAGCACCCGGGCGACCACGCTGCCGTCCCCCTGCGCGAGCTGCGTCGCGACGACTGCGACGGTCATCAGGACCACGGTCGCGACGGCCGGAACGACCGGCAGGACATGGAGGCAGATGAAGAAGATCGCGAAGGCGACCCACGCGAACTCCGCGGACCACAGGACGAGGAGGAGCCACCCGAGAACGAGTCCTGCGAGCCACACCCGTGCCCGCCAGGTGTCCGTTTGGCGGCGCACCGTCGACACTCCGCCTGCGTACCAGCCGCCGAGCATCACCGCCCCGACGACCGCCACGGCGTCGCCGGTCCGCACCGCGCCGATCGCGAGAAGGGCGACGAACAACGCGTGCTGGCCGAGCTGCATGGTGCGCAGCACGGCGGTCTCGTCGGAGCCGTCTCGCCGGACGGCGTCTTCCACGTCAGTCATGGTCACCGCCACGGTAGCCGTCGACCCGCCCGAAGCCCCGGGGTTCGACACCGGATCCATCGTTCGATGGATCCGGCCGTCGTCCGTAGGCGTGACTGACGATCGTGCCTGCGGACGATGTCCGGACCGCCTGCGCCGGACACGCTGGAAGCACCCCGAACGAAGGAGCGAACCCGTGTTCCTCGCCCTCCGCGAGCTGCGCAGCGCCCGTGGACGCTTCACGCTGATGACGGCTGTGATCGCGCTCCTCAGCCTGCTCGTCGTGATCCTCTCCGGTTTGACCGCCGGCCTGGCGGCCCAGAGCGTGGGCGCGCTGGAGCGTCTCGCAGCCGACCACGTCGCACTCTCCGCACGCGGACCCGACCAGAGCTCCTTCGACACGAGCGCCGTCACAGCGGCGGATGTCGAACGCCTCGCCCGCACGCCCGGGGTGACCGAGGCTGACGCCTGGGGGGTGACCACCGACCGGGTCGGCGAGGACGCCGTCGCCGTCCTCGGCGCAGTGCCGCACAGCTCCATCGCCCCCGAGGAGCTCGCTCCGGGGACGGCTGTCACCGATCGCTCCCTCGGCGTGGCGGTCGGGGACACCGTCCGCGTCGGAACGACCACTCTCCGCGTCGGCGGCACCGTCGACGGCGACATGCTGAACCATCTTCCCGCCGTGTGGGTCCCTCTCGACGTATGGCAGTCGCTCGCCGGCAGTGGTGGAAAGACCGCCACGGCCGTCGCACTCACCACCGACGACACCTTCGATCCCGCTGCAGCGCCGCCGGATCTGCAGGTCCAGGCACGGGGCGACGCACGCTCCGCGGTCGGCTCGTACTCCGCCGAGAACGGGTCGCTGACGATGATCCGGGGACTCCTTCTCGCGGTGAGCGCGCTCGTGGTCGGCGCGTTCTTCACGGTGTGGACCATCCAGCGCACACCCGATCTCGCCGTCCTGAAGGCGATCGGCGCACGGACCGGCTACCTTCTCCGCGACTCGCTCGGCCAGGCCGCCGTCGTCCTCCTGGCGGGCGCAGGAGCGGGCGCCGTCGTCGGTACCGCGTCCGGGCTCGCGGTGTCGTCGCAGGTCCCCTTCGTCGTCGACGCGTCGACCACCCTCGGGCCGCTGCTCCTGCTCGTCGCGCTCGGGCTCCTCGGCGCCGCCGCCGCTCTTGGCCGCATCGCCGCCGTCGATCCCCTCACCGCCCTTGGAGGTTCCCGATGACCCGGCTCGCTCTCGACGACGTCACGCTCACGTACCCGGACGGCGACCGCACGCTCGTCGCGCTCGACCGGGTCTCGCTCCGGGTCGACGCCGGCGAGATCCGTGCCGTCACCGGGCCGTCGGGATCAGGGAAATCGAGCCTTCTCGCCGTCGCCGGGCTCCTCCAGCGCCCTGACAGCGGCGCCGTCCGGCTGGACGGCGAAGAGCTGACGGGGCGCTCTCGCTGGGAGGACACGCGTGCCCGGCGAGAACGGATCGGCTTCGTGTTCCAGCAGGCGAACCTGCTCGGGTCACTGACTTCGCTGGAGCAGCTCGAGATGGCCGCCCGCGTCGCCGGCAATCACGGGGCCGAGACCGACGCCCGATGCCGCGCACTCCTCGACGCCGTCGGGCTCGAGGGTGAGACCGCCCGGCGGCCGCACCAGCTGTCGGGCGGTCAGCGGCAGCGCGTCGCGATCGCGCGCGCGCTGATCAACGCTCCTGCGCTGCTGCTCGTGGATGAGCCGACCTCCGCGCTCGACTCCGCGCGCAGCCGGGAGATCGTGACGCTTCTGGCCCGGATGACGCACGAGCAGCAGGTGGCGACGGTGCTTGTCACCCACGACCTCGACACGTTGGACCTGGTCGACAGCCGGACCACGCTCGCCGACGGGCGGCTTCTCGCACCGAAGGCGTGAGAAGCCGCGCCGGTGCAGACCGCGGTCAGACGTCGATCGCGTCGAGCGACTCGAACGGGCCCACCACGGCGAGGGCGGGCTTCCCGGCGAACAGCTGCGCTGCGTCACGGGCGTCGTCGAGCGTGACGGCGTCGATCTTCGCGAGCATCTCGTCGAGTCCGGCGATCTCGCCGTTGAGGAGGTCGGCCTTGGCGATCCTGCTCATCCGCGACGCGGGATCCTCGAGACCCAGGACGACACTGCCCTTGAGCTGGCCCTTGCCGCGCTCCAGCTCGTCGAGGCTCGGACCGTGCTCGGCGAAGGCGCCCAGCTCGTCGCGGACGACCTTGAGGACGTCGCCGAGCTTGCCGGGGGCGCATCCCGCGTAGACGCCCAGCATCCCCGCGTCGGCGTAGTTCGCGCCGAAGGAGTAGACCGAGTACGCGAGGCCACGCTTCTCGCGGATCTCCTGGAAGAGTCGCGACGACATGCCGCCCCCGAGCACCGCGTTGACCACGCCGAGGGCGTGGCGCCGGTCGTCGCCGCGGGCCAGGCCAGGAAGCGCCGCGACGACGTTCGCCTGCTCGGTCGGCCGGGTGACGAGCCCGCGTGCGCGCCGGAAACGGGTCCGACCGTTGCCCTTGCGGGAGGGCGCCGGACCCGCGTCTCCGGCAGCGGCGAGCGAGGACTCGAACGCCGCGGCGACCTGGGTGACGACACGGTCGTGGTCGACGTTGCCGGCGACGGCCACGACGATGGCCGACGGCACGTAGCGGCGGCGGTAGTAGCGGAGGATCTGCGCACGGGACAGGCCGCGGATCGTGTGGGGATCGCCTGCGACCGGGCGGCCGAGCGGGGTGTCTCCCCAGGCGAGGGCGGTCGCGAGGTTGTGGACGACGTCGTCCGGGTCGTCCTCGTTCATCGCGATCTCTTCGAGGATGACGTCACGCTCGGCCTCGACGTCGTCGGCGGTGACCACCGAGTCGGTCACCATGTCGGCGAGGACGTCGACCGCCAGCGGCAGGTCGTCGTCGAGCACCCGTGCGTGGTAGCACGTGTACTCCTTGCCCGTGAAGGCGTTCATCTCGCCTCCGACCGCCTCCAGGGCGGCCGAGATCTCGAGCGCCGAGCGCTTCGGCGTCCCCTTGAACAAGAGGTGCTCGAGGAAGTGGGAGGCACCGGAGAGGGTGGGGGTCTCGTCGCGGGATCCGACCCCCACCCAGATGCCGATGGTGGCCGTCCGCACGCCCGGCATCGCCTCGGTCACCACGCGCAGGCCGCCTTCGAGGACGGTGCGTCGAACCAGACCGCCCTCGGTCAGGAGGGTCTGCGTGGTGCCCGGGGTCTGCGCCGGGTCGAGCGGGACGGTCACGAAGCGCTGTCGGCCTGGGCCTCGTCGGCACCCTCAGCGGCTGCCTCGCGCGAGGAGGAGGACTCCTCGACGGCCGGGATCAGCGACAGCTTGCCGCGGTCGTCGATCTCGGCGATCGCGACCATGACCTTCTGACCGACCTTGACGACGTCCTCGACGTTCTCGACGCGCTTGCCGTCGTTGAGGTCGCGGAGCTTGCTGATGTGCAGCAGGCCGTCCTTGCCGGGCATCAGGGAGACGAACGCACCGAAGTTCGTCGTCTTGACGACCGTGCCGAGGTAGCGCTCGCCGACCTCGGGCATCGTCGGGTTGGCGATCGCGTTGATCGCCGCGCGTGCCGCCTCGGCGGCCTCGCCCGACTCCGCGCCGACGTAGACGGTGCCGTCGTCCTCGAGCGTGATCTGCGCGCCCGTGTCGTCCTGGATCTGGTTGATGACCTTGCCCTTGGGGCCGATGACCTCACCGATCTTGTCGACCGGGATGCGGATGGTGATGATCCGCGGCGCGTAGAGCGACATCTCGTCGGGCTCGGCGATGGCCTCGTTCATGACGTCGAGGATCGCGAAGCGGGCGTCGCGCGCCTGCGTCAGCGCACCGGCCAGGACCGACGCGGGGATGCCGTCCAGCTTGGTGTCGAGCTGCAGCGCGGTGACGAACTCACGCGTGCCGGCGACCTTGAAGTCCATGTCGCCGAAGGCATCCTCGGCGCCGAGGATGTCGGTCAGCGTCACGTACTGGGTCTCACCGTCGACCTCGCCCGAGATCAGGCCCATCGCGATGCCTGCGACCGGCGCACGCAGCGGGACACCGGCGTTGAGCAGCGACATCGTGGAGGCGCAGACCGACCCCATCGAGGTCGAGCCGTTGGAGCTCAGCGCCTCCGAGACCTGACGGATCGCGTAGGGGAACTCCTCGCGCGTCGGCAGCACCGGCATGAGCGCACGGCCGGCGAGCGCACCGTGACCGATCTCGCGCCGCTTCGGCGAGCCGACCCGGCCGGTCTCACCGGTCGAGTACGGCGGGAAGTTGTAGTTGTGCAGGTAACGACGGCTGCGCTCGGGCGACAGCGTGTCGAGCTTCTGCTCCATCGTCAGCATGTTGAGCGTCGTGACGCCGAGGATCTGCGTCTCGCCGCGCTCGAACAGGGCCGAGCCGTGGACGCGCGGGATGGCGCTGACCTCGGCGTGGAGCGTACGGATGTCAGCCAGACCGCGGCCGTCGATGCGGACCTTGTCGCTCAGCACGCGCTGGCGGACGAGCTGCTTGGTGACCGAGCGGACAGCCGCACCGATCTCCTTCTCGCGACCGGCGAACTGCTCGCCGAGCTTGTCGAGGACGTCGGCCTTGATCGCATCGAGCTTGTCCTCGCGCTCGGCCTTGCCTGCGATCGTCAGCGCCTGGCGCATGTCGTCGGCGGCAGCGGCCTCGACCGCGTCGTACACGTCGTCCTGGTAGTCCAGGAAGATCGGGAACTCCTGCACCGGCTTGGCGGCCGACGCGGCGAGCGCCGCCTGCGCCTCGCAGAGGGTGCGGATGAACGGCTTGGCAGCCTCGAGGCCCTCGGCGACGACGTCCTCGGTCGGCGCGGTTGCGCCGCCACGGACGAGATCCCAGGTGACCTCGGTCGACTCGGCCTCGACCATCATGATCGCGACGTCGTCGCCGGCGACACGACCCGCGACGACCATGTCGAACACGGCGTTCTCGAGCTCGGAGTGCTTGGGGAACGCGACCCACTGGCCGTCGATGAGCGCCACGCGGACGCCGCCGATCGGGCCGGAGAACGGCAGACCGGAGATCTGCGTCGACGCCGACGCGGCGTTGATCGCGAGCACGTCATAGGCGACGTCGGGGTTGAGGGCCATCACCGTGATGACGACCTGGACCTCGTTGCGCAGACCCTTCTTGAAGGTCGGGCGCAGGGGGCGGTCGATCAGGCGGCAGGTGAGGATCGCGTCCTCGCTGGGGCGCCCCTCACGGCGGAAGAACGAGCCGGGGATGCGACCCGCGGCGTACATGCGCTCCTCGACGTCCACCGTCAGCGGGAAGAAGTCGAAGTGGTCCTTGGGGTGCTTGCCGGCCGTCGTCGCCGACAGCAGCATCGTGTCGTCGTCGAGGAAGGCGGTCACGGCGCCGGCGGCCTGGCGGGCCAGCACACCGGTCTCGAAGCGGATCTCACGCTTGCCGAATCGACCGTTGTCGATCACGGCGGTCGTGGAGTGGATCTCGGGTCCCGTCATGGGTATCCCTTTCTCACGCGCATCCAGCGCGTGCGTCTCGCGGAGCAGTCACGCGAGCGGTTGGTGCGCACCGTCTGGGTGCGCCGGCTCCGTTTGGGCGCCGGTCTTCGATCGAGGTCCGCGAAGTGCTGAGCGTCTCGTACGCCGCAATCCGCGAGCCACTACCGAGGACCGAGCGTCGACCCCGGGCGCTGCTCCGTCTGTTGGTGGTGCGATGTGAAGTTGTCAGGTCGAGGGGTGACCCTGGGCCCAGTCTGCCCGAGCCCAGGCACCTCGTGCATGCGACGAGCGGCCCGTCCAGAGGCGGAGGGGCCGCTCGTCGCTCAGATCATCGGCGCAGACCGAGGCGCTCGATGAGGCTGCGGTAGCGGGCGATGTCGTTCTTCTGCAGGTAGTTCAGGAGGCGGCGACGCTGGCCGACCATCAGGAGCAGGCCGCGCCGGCTGTGGTGGTCGTGCTTGTGCGTCTTGAGGTGCTCCGTCAGGTGCGCGATGCGCGCCGTGAGGAGTGCCACCTGGACCTCCGGAGAACCGGTGTCGCCCTCGGTGGTGCCGAACTCGGCGATGATGTCCTTGCGGTCGACATCCTTGATCTCGGCCGGGGTGTACGTCTTGGTCGCGCTCACGCGGTCTCCTTCTGGTCGTTGCACGGCGCGCCGGGGCATGTTCACCCGGGCACTCTCGATCCGTGGCCGTTCTGACGGCAGCGTCCAGGATATCAGCGGCGTGAAGCCATCCCTAATCGGTCGGCCCCTCCCCTTGCGCACGGCGCGGACCGACGACACCATCGAAGGAAAGTCACCATCGCACGTGATCACGGAGGTGGCCACATGTCCGAGTTCGAGACCGAGTCGTTCGACACCGAGGCACCGCTCGACGACGACCGACCCGAAGAGCGTCTGACACCAGATCCCGACCTCGATCCGACGCCTCGGGTGGACCTCGACGAGGTCGACCCGTTCGCCGAAGCGGCCGAGGCCGACCAGATCGACCAGGCCTGGGAGGTCGCGCTGGACGACGGCTTCGACCGCGGCTGACCAGCTCGTACGGCTCAGCGTGGGGCGCTGAGTGCCTCGCGGACCTCGACCACGTCGTGGTGCATCCGCTGCACCAGCGCGTCCATCCCCTCGAACCGCACCTGCCCCCGGATGCGGGAGACGAACGAGACCTCGACCTCGACGCCGTACAGCTCGAGGTCGTCACGGTCGAGCACGTACGACTCCACGCGGCGCTGGACGCCGTCGAACGTCGGGTTGCTCCCGACGCTGATCGCCGCCGGCATCGGGTCGCCGCCGTCGCACCGCCGCAACCATCCGGCGTAGACGCCGTCCGCGGGGACGGCCATGCCGTACGGAGGGAGGACGTTCGCGGTCGGGAACCCCATCTCACGGCCCCGCTTGTCGCCCTCGACGACGACGCCGCGGAGGCTGTGCGGGCGCTGGAGGACGTGCGCGGCCTCGGCCACGTCGCCCTCGGCGACCAGCTGGCGCACGTACGTCGACGAGTAGGCGAGGTCGTCGCGGCCGTCGAGCGTGAGGCCCTCGGCGATGAACCCGTGCTCCGGGCCGCTGGCGGCGAGCGTCGCGGCGTCGCCGGCGGCACGGCTCCCGTACGTGAAGTTCGCGCCGACCACCACGCCGGCGGCGCGGAGCTCGCCGACGAGGATGCGTGCGACGAAGTCCTCCGGGCTCCACCGGGCCATCTCGGCCGAGAAGGCGAGCACACGGACCTCGTCGGCGCCCGCCGAGCGGAGGAGCTCGATCCGCTGCTCGACCGTCGTCAGCATCAGTGGCGCACGATCGGGTGCGAACACGGCGGTCGGGTGCGGGTCGAAGGTGACCGCGACGACCGGCAACGGGGCTGCCCCGATCTCTGTAGCCAGGTTCTTCGAGCGCGCGAGCACGCGTCGGTGCCCGGCGTGGACGCCGTCGAAGACACCGATGGTCGCCACGCTCGGTGCGCTGCGGGCGCCTGTCTGCGCTCCGTCGATCGCTCGCCACACGTTCACAGGGCAACTGTGCCATGGGCAGTGCCGCCGCCGTCGGTCACTCCCCCGCACCATGAGAGTTCTCTCATCCGCACTTCATGTTCCTGCGTGGGTGGAGCAGGATGCTGGGACCATGACGCTCTCGACGAAGATCGCGCTCGCCCTGCTCGGCGTTCTCGTCGCCGTCGTGGGAGCGACGGCGGCGTTCGCGGGACTAGGTTCGTCGGCCCCGGCTCCGGGCGAGACGCAGCCCTTGCGCATCGCCCCTACGACCGCCGCTCCGACGGCGACGACGACGACGGATCCCGCGCCCACTCCCCGACCCACGAGCCCGCCGACCCGCCCGGGTGACGGTGACGACGACGACTTCGAGCAGCAGACCCCCACGCCGCGCACGCTGGACGACGACGGCAGCGATGATGGAGACGACGACGGCGGCGATGACGGCGGCGACGACAGCGGCGATGACGATGGGGACGACGACTGAGCGCACGGACTGCCTTCTCCGTACGTCAGCGCATCACGGGCGTGGTGGCGCTGCTGACGGGCGTCGCGCTGCTCTGCGCCGGGCTCGCGGCGTACTTCGTCGAGCTGCGCCGCGTCGACGACCACGTCCGTGAGCAGATCACCCAGGAGCTGAGAGAGTTCCAGACGTTGCAGGAGCGCGGCGTCGACCCTGAGACGAACGCGCCGTTCACCGACCCCGACAGCCTCCTGACGACGTTCATGACCCGCAACCAGCCCAACGCGCACGAGCGGATCATCGCGTTCTCGAGCGACGGCGAGCGTCGCTTCCTCGGTCGCCGCGACTCCTCGCTGTTCTCCTCCCCGGACTTCACTGAGGCAGTCGACCGCCTCCGGGCCGCGGGCGGCAGCACGGTCGTCGAGACAAGCACCGGGCGCCACGTGATCGCCGTACGCCCCGTCCTCGGGCCGGCCGACAAGGACGCGGCGTTCGTCGTCGCCTGGAACGTCACCGCCCAGCGGGCGGAGATCCGGAGCATGCTCCTGACCTACGTGGCCGTCGCGTTCGGCTCATGGCTCGTCATCACGCTGGTCGCCTGGCTGATCGCGGGACGGCTGCTGCGGCCGGTCCGCACGCTTCGTACGACCGCGGCGCGGATCACCGACGGCGGCGACCTCAGTCGCCGGATCCCGGTCACCGGCAGCGACGACCTCACGGCGCTCACGGAGACCCTCAACGAGATGCTCGAACGCCTCGACCAGGCCTTCGCCTCGCAGCGCGAGCTCCTCGACGACGCCGGCCATGAGCTGCGCACCCCGCTCACCGTCCTCCGCGGCCACCTCGAGCTGATGGACGTCGACGACCCGGTCGAGGTGGCGTCGACGCAGGCGCTCCTGCTCGACGAGGTTGACCGGATGAGCCTGCTCGTCGACGACCTTCTTGTCCTCGCCAAGGCGCGGCGCCCCGACTTCGTGCGCCCCGAACCCGTCGACGCGGTCGCTCTCGTCACCGGGATCCTGGACAAGTGCCGGGCGCTGGGCCCGCGCGCGTGGGTCCTCGACGCCATGCCCCACGACGGCTCGGTCTCGCACCTCGACCCCCGCCGTACGACCCAGGCCGTCCTCCAGCTCGCCGAGAACGCCGTACGCCACACCGCTGACGGCGACACCGTCGCGGTCGGCTGCACGGTGGACCGCCACGGCACCACGCTCTGGGTGCGTGACAGCGGCCCGGGTGTGAGTCCTGCTGACCGCGCGGTGCTGTTCGAGCGGTTCCGTCGCGGCACCGCCCCACGCGGCGAGGGCTTCGGTCTGGGACTCTCCATCGTCTCGGCGATCGCCGACGCCCACGGAGGCACCGTCTCGCTCGACCCCTACCGTCCGGGAGAGGGCGCGACGTTCCGTCTCTTCCTGCCCGACACCATCGCCGAGACCACCGACACCGCCGAAGGAGAACGATGAGCAGCATCCTCGTGATCGAGGACGAGGACCGGATCGCGTCGTTCGTCGCCAAGGGACTCCGGTCCGAGGGCTACACGGTCACCATCGTCGCCGACGGGATCACCGGCCAGGACTATGCGCTGACCGGCGACTTCGACCTGGTCGTCCTCGACATCGGCCTGCCGCTCCTGGACGGCTTCTCGATCCTCGACCGGCTCGCGGTGGAGCGACCCGCGCTGCCGGTGATCGTGCTGACAGCCCGCGACTCCGTGACCGACACCGTCGCAGCGCTGGAAGGCGGCGCGGCCGACTACATGAGCAAACCGTTCCGGTTCGACGAGCTCGTGGCTCGCGTCCGGCTGCGTCTGCGCGCCGTTCCCGGCGGCGGACCGGCGGACGACGTGCTCGAGGTCGCCGGCGTCCGGCTCGACCTGCGCCGCCGGGTGGCCAGCGTCCACGGCAAGGACGTGGAGCTGTCCTCGCGGGAGTTCACCCTCGCCGAGGTGTTCCTCCGCAACCCCGACCACGCGCTCTCGCGGGAACAGCTGCTGTCCCAGGTCTGGGGGTACGACTTCGACCCCGGGTCGAACGTCGTGGACGTCTACGTCGGCTACCTGCGCAAGAAGCTCGGCTCCGACCTCATCAAGACCGTGCGCGGCGTCGGATACCGGTACGGCGGCTGACGGCTTGGGCGATCAGGCGGTCGCCGAGATCTTGAAGCCTGCCAGGCGAGCCTTCGGCATCGCCTCCATGAGCGGCTCGATCAGCCGGGCGATCTCGGCGGGCGCCGGACGGTCCTGCGGTGCTGGAGCCATGCAGCGGTACACCAGCTCCGCGACCTCGACGGGCACGAAGTACGGCATCGGCCGGGGGCGGCTCACCAGCTGGGGATAGCGGACCTCGAGCGGGTCGTCGCCCCCGCCGATCGCGAACGGCGCGTAGCCGCTCGCCGCGTAGTAGAGCGATGCGCCCAGGCCCCACACGTCGCTCGCCGGTCCGGGAGCGCCGTACCCCTGCGGGTCGGCCTGCTCAGGCGCCATGTAGTCGTCCGTGCCCAGGACGTAGGTCAGCGCCTGCGCGTCCTCGGTCCGGCGCGCGATGCTGAGATCGATCAGCTTGGCGGGCGAGCCCATGATGACGTTGCTCGGCTTGACGTCGAGGTGGACGACGTCGCGTACGCCCAGGTAGTGGAGCGCCGAGGCGAGCTCGAGGCCGAGCGGCAGCAGCTGCTGCACCGGGAGCGCTCCGTGCTTGCGGACCAGCGACGAGAGCCGCGGACCGTCGATGTTCTCGAGGATCAGGTGCGGCCGGGGGGCGTCGAGGTCGAGCCCGAACCGTCGTACGACGGCAGGGTGCGCGAGCTCGTCGAGCATCTGCGCCTCACGCGCCAGTCCGCGCAGCGTCGTCTCGTCGTCGACCTGGTCGGGTCGGACGACCTTGACGACCACCGGCGCGTGCAGGACCTCGTCGAAGCAGAGGTAGGCCTCGTACGCGTTGCCGCCGCCGAGCAGGCGCATCGCGATGAGGTCGTCGGTGAGCGAGTCGCCACGGGCGAGCTCCCAGGAGGCCAGCTGATCGGTCATGGTGTCCCTACTTCGACGGTCGTACGGAGTGGAGGGTGGGCGGTGGAGCGGGGAGCCGGGCGTCGGGGGAAACGCCCGGCCCCCCGGCTCGTCAGGCGCGGCGGTAGCGGGTGTCGTTCTTGCTGCGGTCGTTGGTCCGGTTCGCCGAGCGGTCACGGGTCCGGTCACCGCCGTCGCGGGTCCAGTCCCTCGTCTTGTCGGCGCGGCTCCGGTCGCGGTCGCGGCTCACCTTGGTCTTCCGGCTGTTGGTGCGGTCGTTGCTGCGCGCGGAGTTGCGGCTGTGCGCGGTGCCGCGGCTGATGTTCGAGCGCGTCGCCCGGCTGCGCGTGTTCGTGTCGTCCGCCTTGCGTGCGCCGTCGTCGTCATCGTCGTCGTCTGCGACGAGCACGACGGCGTCCTCGCCGTCGATCCGCTTCGTGACGGCGGGCTGCTCGGCGGTCGCGGTCGACATCGACGAGGCACCCCAGGCAACACCGCCCAGGGCGATGGTGGCGCCGAGTGCCGCGACGCCGGTCCGGATGATCGAGCTGCTCATGATGGTCCCCTTGTGGTCTCTCGCCGGCGGTGCCGGCGGTTTGCCTTCGTTCTGACACCACTGATGCTGTCGAGACGCAGTGAGACCTGTGTGAGTCGACGGTGAGAGCGCTCTCACCGTGCGTTCACCGTCCGTTCACCCACGGAATCCGCGTGGCGGGGCGCTACAGCAGGGGACGCAGGGGCACCAGAACGGCCTCACTGAAGCGGGCCCGGTGGCGGCGGCTCGACCACTCCTCGAGGGTGAGCTCGCGCGTGGCGGTGCAGTCGTTCTCGAAGACGCGGTCCATCATCGCCGCGACGCTCTCGTCGACGACCTCGGCGTTCACCTCGTAGTTGCCGGTGAGGCTCAGGCGGTCGATGTTGGCGGTGCCGATGGTCGACCAGCGTCCGTCGATCGTCGCGGTCTTCGCGTGGACCATCGCTCCCTGGAAGAGCAGGATCTTGACGCCGCCGCGGAGCAGCTGTGAGTAGAACCCGCGCGAGAGCCAGTCGCAGAGGACGTGGTTGGAGATCTCGGGAACGATGACCCGGACGTCCACGCCCCGCCCGGCCGCACGCAGCAGCGCCGCGAGGACGTCGCGGTCGGGGATGAAGTAGGCCTGCGTGATCGAGACCCGAAGGCTCGCACGGTCGATCGCGTCCAGGTACATGTTGCGGATCGGGAACGACAGGTGGATCGGCGCGTTGCGGTGCGCCCGGAATCGGGGCTCCCACTCGATGTCGCCCGTGTCGACCAGGTCGGGCTGAGATCCCTTCCGGTGAGCGTTCCAGAAGTCGACGAACGCGTTGTTGAGCTCCCACGTCAGCGGCCCCTCGACGCGCAGGTGGGTGTCTCGCCACTTCGTCGCGTAGTCGGACCCGATGTTGTAGCCGCCGACGAAGCCGACCTTGCGGTCGACGACCAGGATCTTGCGGTGGTCGCGACCGGTCTTGCGGATCCGCAGCACGAAGATCCATGGCGTGAACCACGGGTGCCGCATGACGTGGACGGAGGGCGGGAACCGCTTGAACGAGCGCTTGACGACCAGGTTCGCGAACACGTCGTAGATGACGTGCACCTTCACCCCGCGCTCCGCGGCGGCGATGATCTCGCGCTTGAACTGCTCGCCGAGCGCGTCGTCCTTCCAGATGTACGACTCGAGATGGACCTCGTGCTTCGCGCCCCGGATCTCCGCGAGCATCGCGTCGAAGAGGTCGCGTCCGTAGGTGTAGAGCGTGAGGGTCGAGTCGCCGAGCTTCTCCGAGATCGGCGGGAGTCGCGGGAACACCACCTCGTCGGCGTCCCCGACCCGCCGCTTGCGCCGCGTGTCGACGATCATGAGGACCGCGGTCACCAGCACGATCAGGACGAACCAGATCGCCACGAACCACAGCGCGATGTTCAGGATCGTCGACATGGCTGACAGCGTAGGCGTTCCCGCCTTCTCGACAGGTCAGCGCGTCACGTGACGCCGTAGACGAAATCTGGACCGTGCCACGACAAGCCTTCCGCACGCAGCTTCATGACGACGTGGTAGTCCTCAGGGATGTTGCCCGAGCCGTCGGGCGTCCCGAGGTTCTCGGTGCACCGGTAGCCGCAGGAGAAGTTGTCGACGTCGACGAGCTTGCCCGACGTGTTGAACACCCGGAGCTCGACCTGTGCCTCGCGACCGTCGGACTTGTTGTCCCGGATGTAGAGAAGCTCACCGCTCGGCTCGAAGTACGCCGAGTAGTGCACATCGGCGTACGAGGAACCTCGCGGGAACAGCGTCCACGAGAGCGCCCGGCCACCCGGGTCGCTGTCCGACCACCGGTCGATGGCCCGGGAGTCGTAGTCGACCGCCGCCTGCGCCGGCGATGTCGCGGCGGCACCGAGCGCCAGCCCGCTCGCGGCCACGACGACCGCCGTACGCCACCTCCTGCTGCCCATCATGAGAGCTCCCGTCCCGGTCCGGGTCCGCGGAGACCATCTCCGCGTGGCCATCGGACGCCACCAGGCAAGCGTGGACGAGCGGACTTTCACTGCGCTTTCACCGCATCGCCCGCAGGGTCTCAGCCGACGAACACCGCGACCGATCTCGCGTCCGCGCCCCGCTGGTCGTAGAGCGCAAGGAAGGTCCCGTCGGGGTCGAACAGCGCCACCGGGCCGGCCGAGCCCAGGGCGTACGACTCCAGCGCGCGCCCGTGCCGCACGATCCGCGCCGTCTCGGCGTCGAGGTCGACCGACGGGAACGCTGAGCGCGCGGCGTCCTCGAGCGAGACGACGACGAGCTCCTCGGCCAGCTGGTCGAGCGTGCTGGCCTGGGCGAGGGTGAAACCGCCGACCCGGGTACGTCGCAGCGCCGTCAGGTGTCCACCCACGCCGAGCGCGGCGCCGACGTCGCGGGCCAGTGCCCGGACGTAGGTGCCGCTCGAGCAGGTCACGCGAGCGTCGACGTCGACCGTCGCGTCCGGCCCAGGTCGCAGGTCGGAGACCTCGAACCGCTCGACCGTCACCCGGCGGGCCGGAAGCGTGACGTCCTCGCCGTCGCGAACGCGTGCGTACGCCCGCCGCCCGTCGACCTTGATCGCCGACACGGCCGACGGCACCTGGTCGATCTCACCGATCAGCGGCAGCGTCGCCGTACGGACGGAGTCCAGGTCCACTTCTGAGGCGACCGCCGTCGCCACGACGTCACCCTCGGCGTCGTCCGTGACGGTGGTTGCCCCGAGCCGGATGGTCGCGTCGTAGTCCTTGTCGTGACCAGCGACGTGCCCCAGCAGACGCGTGGCCCGGCCGAGGCCGAGGACGAGCACACCGGTCGCCATCGGGTCCAGCGTGCCGGCGTGCCCCACCTTGCGCGTGCCCGCGATCCGACGCATCCGACCGACCACGTCGTGCGACGTCCAGCCTGGGGGCTTGTCGACGACGACGATCCCGGTGGGCTGCGGTGCTGTGCTCACGCCTCGGGGTCGCGGTCGAGGCGCGGAGGCTGATCCTCCAGGGCCACCTGCTCCTCGAGCTCCTCGGCCTTCGCCTTGTACGGGTCGGCGTCGCCCGCGTACTCCGCCTTCGCTGCCTTCGCCGCGACCCGCGCGTCGCGCTCACGGGCACGCTCGAGCAGGTCCTCGATCTGCCGGGCGTTCTCGGGGACGGCGTCACGCACGAACTCGAGCGACGGCGTGTGCCGCATGCCGAGCTGCTTGCCGACCTCCGAGCGGATGAGCCCCTTGGCGCTCTCGAGCGCGGCGGCAGTCGCGTCGAGCTCCTCGCTGTCACCCATCACCGTGTAGAACACGGTCGCGTGCTGCGTGTCACCCGTGACGCGGACGTCGGTCACCGTCACGAACCCCAGGCGCGGGTCCTTGATCCGGCGGTCGAGCATCTCGGCGACGACGACCTTCACGCGGTCGGCCACCTTGTTGACGCGCATGCTTCCCATCAGAACTCCTTCTCGAACGAGCGGTGGGGTGCCGTACCCACTGGTACGACACCCCACCACCTCACGCTGTTGCCGAGCACTCAGCCATGACCGTGCGGTCTCAGCTGCGCGGAATCTCCCGCATCTCGAACGTCTCGACGATGTCGCCGATCTTGATGTCGTTGTAACCCTTGAGCGTCAGACCGCACTCGAAGCCCTCACGGACCTCGGAGGCGTCGTCGCGCTCGCGACGCAGGCTCGCGATGTCGAGGTTGTCCGCGACGACCGCGCCGTCACGGAGCAGCCGCGCCTTGGAGTTCCTGCGGATCGTGCCCGAGGTCACCATGCAGCCCGCGATGTTGCCGATCTTGGACGAGCGGAAGATCTCGCGGATCTCCGCACGGCCGAGCTGGGCCTCCTCGAACTCGGGCTTGAGCATGCCCTTGAGGGCCGCCTCGATCTCGTCGATCGCCTGGTAGATGACCGAGTAGTACCGGATGTCGACACCCTCGCGGTCGGCGACCTCGGTCGCCTTGCCCTGCGGACGCACGTTGAAGCCGATGATCACGGCGTTCGACGCGGCCGCCAGCATCACGTTGGTCTCGGTGATCGCACCGACACCGCGGTCGATGACCCGCAGCGCGACGTCCTCGCCGACATCGATCTTGCTGAGCGCGTCCTCGAGTGCCTCGACCGAACCCGACCCGTCACCCTTGAGGATGAGGAGCAGCTCGTCGGTCTCGCCCTTCTCCATGTGCTGCATGAAGTCCTCGAGCGTACGGCGGCCGGCACGCTGCGCGAGAGCCGCGTTGCGCTCGCGCGCCTCACGCTTCTCGGCGATCTGCCGGGCCATCCGGTCGTCGGGAACGACCATGAAGTTGTCACCGGCGCCGGGCACGGCCGTCAGGCCGAGCACGAGGACCGGACGCGACGGGTCGGCCTGGTCCACGTTGTCGCCGTGCTCGTCGAGCATGGCGCGCACGCGGCCGTGGGCCGGTCCGGCGACCATCGAGTCACCCACGCGGAGCGTGCCGCGCTGGACCAGGACCGTCGCCACGGGACCGCGGCCGCGGTCGAGGTGAGCCTCGATCGCGATGCCCTCGGCGCCCTGGTTCGGGTTGGCACGCAGGTCGAGCGACGCGTCGGCGGTCAGCACGATGGACTCGAGCAGGCCGTCGATGTTGAGGCGCGACTTCGCAGAGACGTCGACGAACATCGTGTCGCCGCCGTACTCCTCCGGCACCAGCCCGTACTCGGTGAGCTGACCGCGCACCTTGGTCGGGTCGGAGTCCGGCTTGTCGACCTTGTTGACCGCGACGACGATCGGCACGCCGGCGGCCTTGGCGTGGTTGAGCGCCTCGACCGTCTGCGGCATCACGCCGTCGTCGGCCGCGACCACCAGGACCGCGATGTCGGTCGCCTGCGCACCACGGGCACGCATGGCGGTGAACGCCTCGTGACCCGGGGTGTCGATGAAGGTGATCCGGCGTTCGACGCCGTCCACGTCCGTCGCCACCTGGTAGGCGCCGATGTGCTGGGTGATGCCGCCGGCCTCCTTGTCGACCACGTTGGCCGAGCGGATGGCGTCGAGCAGCTTGGTCTTGCCGTGGTCGACGTGACCCATGACGGTGACGACCGGCGGACGTGCGGCGAGATCGTCCTCGTCGCCCTCGTCGTTGCCGAACTCGATCTGGAACGACTCGAGCAGCTCGCGGTCCTCGTCCTCGGGCGAGACGACCTGGACGTCGTAGTTCAGCTCCTCGCCGAGGATCTGAAGGATCTCGTCGTTCACCGACTGGGTCGCGGTCACCAGCTCGCCGAGGGCGAACAGGATCTGGACGAGCGACGCCGCGTCGGCGCCGATCTTCTCGGCGAAGTCGGTCAGCGACGCGCCGCGCGACAGGCGGATGGTCTGCCCGTCACCCTTGCGGACGCGGACACCCCCGACCGCCGGCGCCTGCATCTGGTCGAATTCCTGACGCTTCGCGCGCTTGCTCTTGCGTCCACGACGGACGGGCCCACCGGCGCGACCGAACGCACCCTGCGTGCCACCACGTCCTGCGCGACCGGGGCCGGGACGACCGCCGCCGCCAGCGAATCCGCCGGGACGGGGGCCACCGCCGCCGCCACCGGGACCGCCTGCACCGGGACGGCCTCCGCCGCCACCGCCGCCACCGGGGCGCCCGGCACCAGCCGGCGCGCCACCGCGGCCGCGGCCGCCACCCGGACCGCCACGCGACGGGCCGATCGAGCTCTGCTTGGGCATCATCGCCGGGTTGGGACGCGGCATCCCCGGACGCGGTGCGGGTGCACCGTCGCGGGAGGCCGGCGGACGGGGCGGCATGCCCGGACGGGGTGCACCGCCCTCACGAGCACCCTCGCGGGGCGCCCCCTCACGGGGACCGCCGTCGCGCGGGCCGCCGTCGCGACCCGGACGCTGCATGCCCTGCGTCGACGAGAACGGGTTGTTGCCCGGACGCGGACCACCGCGGCCGCTTCCTGCGGCACCGCCGGCACCGCCGGGGCGCGGCCCCGGGCGTCCTGCACCGGGGCGTGCCGCCGGTGCGCCGGGACGAGGAGCGTCCGACCGGGCGGCCGGAGTCTCGGGGCGCGGGGCGGGACGGGGCGACGGGCGCGGTCCGGCAGGCTTCGGGGCCGCCGGAGCTGCTGCGGCCTCGGTCTCGACAGGTGCCGCGGGTGCGGCAGGCGCCTCGGTCGCCGGAGCGACAGGTGCCTCGGGCTCCACCGGA
Organism: Mumia sp. Pv4-285; assembly: GCF_041320275.1. Taxonomy (NCBI): domain Bacteria; kingdom Bacillati; phylum Actinomycetota; class Actinomycetes; order Propionibacteriales; family Nocardioidaceae; genus Mumia; species Mumia qirimensis. The sequence goes on from NZ_CP162023.1 coordinate 2,862,353, forward strand.
GCCTTGCGTGCTGCGGGGGCCTTGGGGGCTGCCGGGGCAGCAGGCGCCTCTGCCTTCTTGCGCGGGCCGGGCATGGGAGCGCCCGAGCTCGCGGGGGTGGACTCGGCTGCAGGTGCAGCGGAGTCGGCCGTGGTCGCCGACTTGGCCGGCGCGGCCTTCTTGGACGTCTTCTTGGCGCCCTGCGTGCGGAACTGGTCGCCGTACTTCTCGGTCAGGCGACGGATCACCGGCGCCTCGACGGTCGACGAGGCCGACCGGACGTATTCGCCCATGTCGTTCAGTGCCGACAGGACATCCTTGCTGGTGACTCCGAGCTCTTTCGCGAGCTCATGGACTCGGACCTTTGCCACTTCTCTCCTTCAAGGGCGGTCCGAGCCCGGAAGGGCGCAAACCGCTAGTTGACGTGCATGCTCATCGAACGGAACTCATCGAGTGCTCATGAGCGTCTGCTCCACTTCTGTCTATGCACCGCCTGTGAGCGGTGCCGGTTGCGTCTTTCTGGTCGATCCTCGGACGAGTGCTTCCACCTGCTCGGTGTCGAGCGGTCCCTCCACCCGGAGGGCCCGTGCGAACGCCTTGCGCTGTGTCGCTCGTTCGAGGCACATGGGATCGAGGTGCAGGTGCGCTCCTCGGCCCGGTGCCGAGCCACGGAGATCCGGCGTGACGATCGTGACCGTCCCGCCGTGGACCGCCACGACACGAACCAGATCGGCTCTGTCGACTCGAGCTCGACACCCGATGCACGTACGGACAGGCCGCACACGGACCGGGATCTCCGGGACTGCGTCTGACGACGCACCACCGGACGGGGACGAGTGATTCACCGTCGTTCAGTCTAGCGGGTCGACCCTGGGACTGTCGTCCGGCCCGCCCCGGCGGCCGATCTCAGGCCTTCGAAGCGTCCTCGACGACCTCCGTGTCCGGCCGGATGTCGATCCGCCACCCCGTCAGTCGAGCGGCGAGACGGGCATTCTGGCCCTCCTTGCCGATCGCGAGCGAGAGCTGGAAGTCGGGCACGACGACCCTCGCCGCCTTCGCTTCCGCGTCGACGACCGTGACGGATGTCACCTGGGCAGGCGACAACGCGTGCGCGATGTAGTCGGCGGGATCCTCGGAGTAGTCGACGATGTCGATCTTCTCGCCGTGCAGCTCCGACATCACGTTGCGCACCCGCTGGCCCATGGGACCGATCGAGGCGCCCTTGGCGTTGACGCCCGCTTGGGTGGAGCGGACCGCGATCTTGGTGCGATGACCTGCCTCACGTGCGATGCCGGAGATCTCGACCGTGCCGTCGGCGATCTCGGGAACCTCCAGCGCGAACAGCTTCTTGACGAGGTTGGGGTGCGTACGGGACACCTGGACCTGCAGCCCACGAGGGCCGCGGCGCACGCTCGTCACGAACGCCTTGATGCGGTCGCCGTGGACGTACGACTCCCCCGGCACCCGCTCGGCCATCGGGAGCAGCGCCTCGACGCGGCCGAGGTCGACGAGGACGTCTCCCGGCTCGCGGCCCTGCTGGACGACGCCGGAGACGATGTCGCCCTCGCGGGCCGAGAACTCGCCGAAGCGCTGCTCGTCCTCGGCGTCGCGAAGACGCTGCAGGATGATCTGCTTCGCCGTGGTCGCCGCGATCCGGCCGAAGTCGCTCGGGGTGTCGTCGAACTCCTCGGTCAGCGTGAAGCCGCCTTCCTCGCTCTCGACGCGGTCGCGAGCCCAGACGACGACGTGCCCGGACTTGCGGTCGAGCTCCACCCGCGAGCTGCTGCGCGCGCCCGGCGTCCGGTGGTAAGCGACGAGGAGCGCTTGCTCGATCGCCGTCACGACGACGTCCAGCGGCAGGTCCTTCTCGTGCTCCAGCGTGCGGAGCACCGCCATGTCGATGTCCATCAGACGTCCTTCCGATTGAGCTCGGGCTCGATCTTCGCCTTCTTCACCTCGGCGTACGCGACCGTTCGTTCACCAGTGTCGGTGCGAAGCACCGCGCCCGCATCGTCGGCGGAGACGATGCGGCCGGTGAAGGTCTGGCCTTCGAGCGGCGTCACCTTCACGAGACGGCCGATGTTGCGCGACCAGTGCCGCGGCAGCGTCAGGGGGCGGCTGGTGCCGCGTGAGCCGACCTCGAGCGTGTACGGGTCCGGGCCGAGCGAGTCGTCGGCGTCCAGCGCGTCGGACACGGAACGCGTCACCTCGGCGACGTCGTCGAGCGTCAGACCACCCTCGGCATCGAGCACGACACGGAGGATCCGGCCGTTCGTGAGCTCGACGGCATCGAGGTCCATGCCGTGGGAGGTGGCGATCTCGTCCAACAACGCTTGGAGGCTGTCGGGGACCGGTGTCGTAGCCATGGGGCGCGCCTCCGTCTTCTGTTGTGCCGCGAGCGTGGTGACCGCGGTGGTGCTTGGATCGTCGATCCCAGTCTAGGGGCTCGTGCCGAGCGCGCACCGGCGGCACGAGTGCGACGGGCGGCGACCGCTCCGATAGGTTCGGCCCGTGAGCCTCGGACCGCAGCACCGCCCGCCCGGCGTCGGCCGGCGTCCGCTGCTCGTCGGTGGCGGACTCCTCGCGCTCGCCGCAGTGTCCGGGTGCTCGTGGCTCGACCGGACCCCGGAGGACCCGGCCGCTGAGGTCCACCCCGACCACGGTCTCCTCACCGCCGCGCGCGACCAGCAGGCAGAGCTGCTCGACGCCGAGCGCGCGACCTCGATGACGCACGCCGCCCTCGCCGCCGCGCTCGCTCCGCTGATCCTCCGGTCGGAGGAGCGCCTCGCCGCGCTCGACCACGCCCTCGGCGAGCCGACCAGGGCGACGTCGGCACCCTCGGTCACGTCGGAGCCGACCGCGACACCCGGCGTACCAGCGCGTCCCGCTGCCGCCCTCCGCGACCTGGGCGCTCGCAGCCGCGCCGCACAGTCCGCGCGGCGCGAGGACTGCGTCGCGGCGACCGACCAGGGTGTCGCCCGCCTGCTTGCGTCGCTCAGCGCCGGATACGCCCAGGACGTCGTCGTCCTCCGGACCACGAGGGCCGCGACGTGAGGACGCACGACGACGATCCGGACGCTGTCGAGACCGACCCCACCGACGCTCTCCAGAACGCGCTCGCGGGCGAGCACGGCGCGGTCTATGCGTACGGCTTCGTGGCCGGCAGGCTCGAGCCGGGCTCCGCGATGCAGCGCCAGGCGACGGCGTCGTACGCGGTCCACCTCAAGCGGCGCGACGACCTGATCGCCACCCTCACCCGGGACGAGCAGACACCGGTCGAGCCGGCGCCCGCCTACGAGACCGGCACGGTCGACGCCGCCGCCGACGCCCGGCGGCTCGCCCAGCAGATCGAGTCCGCGCTCGTGGGCAGCTGGCTGGCCGTCGTCGGGACGACGTCCGGTGTGACGCGCACGTACGCCTGCGACGCGGCCACCGACTCGGCGACGGCGCTGCTCGCATGGGGCGGCGACCCGACGGCGCTGCCCGGCACGGAGTGACGCCCGTGCCGTTCGACTCCGTCCGCTTCCCCGACGACGTGCCGGTGCTCTCCGACGGTGACGTCCGACTCCGCCCCCACCGTCTCGACGACGTGGACGACCTCGTCGTGCAGTGCCGCGACATGCTGACGCTGCGGTGGACGACGATCCCGCTGGGGTACGACGCGGCGATGGGGACGGGCTTCGTCACCGAGATGGTGCCGGCCGGCTGGCGCGGCGGCACGGAGCACGCGTTCGCCGTCGAGGCTCCGGGCCCCGACGGACGACCGCGCTACGCCGGCACCGTGACGCTGCGGGACGAGGGAGCCGCGCGCGCGAGCGTGGGGTTCGTCGCGCATCCGGCGTACCGGGGACGCGGCGTCATGGAGACCGCGCTCCGCATGCTCCTCGACCACGGGTTCCAGACGCTCGGGCTCCACACCGTGCTCTGGTGGGCGGCTCAGGGCAACTGGGCGTCGCGCAAGCTGGTGTGGCGGACCGGTTTCACGTTCGGGGGGACGGTGCGCCATTGGCTGGTCGACCGTGGCTCCTACGCCGACGGGTGGGTCGGCACCCTGCACCGCGACGGTGCCCGCGAGCCTCAGACGCTCTGGTGGTCGCTGCCGACGCTGCGCGGTGAGCGGGTCACGGCGCGCCCGTTCGACGTCACCGACGACGCTCGCGTGGTGGAGGGCGGCAACGACGAGGCGGTCCAACGATGGATGCCGTCGTTCCCGTCGCCGTACGAGCGCCAGGACGCCGAGACCTTCCGCCTCTCGACGCTCGACGCCGCCGCGGACGGCACGTCGTTCGCGTGGGCCTTGGTGGACTCCGTGACGGACGAGCTGCTCGGCGCCGTCGGCATCCCGCACCGTTCGGACTTCGGTGCCGAGATCGGCTACTGGCTGCACCCGGACGCCCGCGGGCACGGCTACGCCCGCGACGCGGTCGACCTGCTGGTCGAGCACGCCTTCACGCCCCGGGACCTCGGCGGCCTCGGCGCGCTGCGGGCGTACGTCCGCATCGACGAGGACAACCATGCGTCGCTCGACGTCGCGCTCGCGTGCGGGTTCGAGGTGTGCGGGCGCGAGCGTGCCGGGACCGTACGCCGTGACGGGACGATCGCCGAGATGCTGGTCCTCGACCGGGTCAACCCGCTCGTCCTGTTCTGACCACTCTGCGTGGGGCCCCACGCAGAGGTGCTCCCCCACCGGAAAGTTCCGGTGGGGCGGCAGCTCTGCGTTGGGGCCAACGCAAAGTTGACGGGCGGGTCAGCGTGCGGCGAGCTGCGCGACGACGTCGTCGAGCGGGACGTTCTCGCGCACGCCGGTCTTGCGGTCCTTGACCTCGACGACACCCTCGGCAAGACCGCGCCCGACGACCACGATCGTGGGGACCCCGATCAGCTCGGCGTCCTTGAACTTCACACCGGGCGAGACCTTCGGACGGTCGTCGTACAGCACCTCGACGCCGGCCGCCTCGAGCTCCTCGGCCAGGTTCGCCGCCGCGTCGAAGATCTCGGCGTCCTTGCCGGTCGCGACCAGGTGCACGTCGTACGGCGCCACCTCGGCCGGCCACACGATGCCCGCCTCGTCGTGGCTGTTCTCGACGATGGCGGCGACGGCACGCGACACTCCGACGCCGTACGAACCCATCGTGACCGTGACCAGCTTGCCGTTCGCGTCGAGCACCTGGAGGCCGAGCGCGTCGGCGTACTTGCGGCCGAGCTGGAAGACGTGGCCCATCTCGATGCCGCGCGCCAGCTCCAACGGGCCGGAGCCGTCGGGAGCGGGGTCGCCAGGGCGTACCTCGGCGGCCTCGATCGTGCCGTCCGGGGTGAAGTCGCGTCCGCAGACGAGGTCGAACACGTGCTTGCCGGGCTGGTTGGCGCCGGTCAACCAGGCCGACCCTGCGACCACCCGCGGGTCGGTGAGGAAGCGGATGCCGGAGTCCGACTCCTCCCCCAGCGCCTCGGGGCCGATGTAGCCGCGCACGAGGGCCGGGTGCTTCGCGAAGTCACCCTCCTCGAAGGGCTCGATCTCGCCGGGTGCCAGCTGCGCCTCGAGACGCTTCAGGTCGACCTCGCGGTCGCCCGGGATGCCGACGACGAGCACCTCGCGGGTGCCGTCGGGCTGGCGCACCCACACCACGACGTTCTTCAGCGTGTCTGCGGCGGTCCAGGGACGGTCCGCACGAGGGAACCGCTCGTTGGCCAGCGCGACCAGCGTCTCGATCGTCGGGGTGTCGGGGGTCTCCTCGACATGGGCGGGAGGCAGCGCAGCGATCGCGGCGTCGTCGAGCGGTGCCGGTGCGACCGTGGTGACCGCCTCGACGTTGGCCGCGTAGCCGCCGGGAGAGCGTACGTAGGTGTCCTCGCCGTTGGCCGCCGTCGCGAGGAACTCCTCGCTTGCCGAGCCGCCCATCGCACCGGACACTGCCTGCACGATGACGTAGTCGAGGCCGAGCCGGTCGAAGATCCGGATGTAGGCGTCACGGTGGTCGGCGTACGAGCGTCGCAGGCCGTCGTCGGTCACATCGAAGGAGTAGGAGTCCTTCATGATGAACTCGCGGCCGCGCAGCAGGCCTGCGCGCGGCCGTGCTTCGTCGCGGTACTTGGTCTGGATCTGGTAGATCGACAGCGGCAGGTCCTTGTAGGACGAGTAGAGGTCCTTGACGAGGAGGGTGAACATCTCCTCGTGCGTAGGTCCGAGCAGCATGTCGGTGCCACGGCGGTCCTGGAGCCGGAAGATGTTGTCGCCGTACTCCACCCAGCGCCCGGTCGCCTCGTACGGCTCCTTGGGGAGCAGCGCGGGGAACGAGACCTCCTGCGCGCCCATCCGATCCATCTCCTCGCGGACGACCGTCTCGATCTTGCGCAGCACCCGCAGCCCCAGCGGCAGCCACGAGTAGATGCCGGGTGCAGCGCGACGGACGTAGCCGGCGCGGACCAGGAGCCGGTGCGACGGCACCTCCGCGTCCGCCGGGTCCTCGCGAAGCGTGCGGAGGAAGAGACGAGACATGCGGGTGACCACGGGCGTACTCCTGGTTCGGACGACGGGTTCAGGACGGGATGTCACTGACGGAACGTGCGGTGCTCAGCCTAACGGCCGGTCACGGCAGGCTCAGCGGTAGCCGATCTGCGCTTCGCGGACGCGTACGGCTCGTCCTCCGCCGCCGAGGCAGCGCTTCGGGACGCGGACCGTGATGTAGTGCGGCCGGATCCTCACGCGGTCGCCCTTGCAGCGGACGACAGCCCCGGCGTTCTCCTGGACGAGCACGACACCGCCCCATCGGCCGTCGAACCGGAACCGGCCCACCGTGAAGGTCTCCCGCTGCCTGCGCGGCTTCAGCTCGACCGCGACACGATCGAGCGCCGCCCTGTCGAGATCAGGCACAGAGAGGCGTACGACGACGGTCCGCTTGTTGTTGGTGACCTCGACCTTGGTGACATCACGCCCCGACGGAGCTGCCGTGGCAGGTGCTGTGGCGGCGAGCGCGGCGACTGCCGCTGCCCCCGTCACAAGAACCCGCGTGGCGCAGTTCATCGGTAGCGCACCCAGGGCGAGAGCTTCTCGGACGTGATCGACGGGTACGCGTCGCCCCAGGCGTCGGGACCGGGCTCCGGCTCCGGTTCGCCCTTTTCCAGCCAGTCGCGGGCAGCGAGCGCGGCACCGACCTTCACGGACCTCGTGTTGCCGCCGAGGCAGCGCTGCGGGATGCGAACCGTGACGGAGCGCTTGCCGAACGTCATGCGGTCGCCCTTGCAGCGGACGTCGTCGAGCTCATCGCCGGACAACGAAAGCGGCGTCCAGCCAGTGCCGTCAAAGCGCAGCTTCATCGACGCGTACTCGGGGCGGCCCTTGGTCTTGGTCCGGACTGCGATCACGACGAACCCGAGCTTCGACCGCTGCAGACCTGGCACCGAGAGGCGGACGACGACGACGTGCTTCTTGTTCTTGACCTTGACCTTGGTGATGTCGAGGGCGGGCAGGGCGTCGCCAGCCTTGTCGGTGAACGTACGGGTCTTGGCGCTGGCCGGCGACGCGGTGGCGCCGACCACGAGCGCCACGGCGGCGGCGCCGACGGCGAGGGCGCGGAGGGTGCGCCTCATCGGTAGCGCACCCACGGCGAGAGCCGGTTCGACGCGATCGTGGGGTAGACGTCGAACTGCGCATCCGGACCCGATGTCGGCTCTTCATCGATCATGACCTCGTCCAGGTCGCGGCCGAAGAGAGCGACACCGACCCGGACCGCCTTCTTGTTCGCGCCGAGGCACCGCTGCGGGATGCGGACAGTGACGGACTTCTTGCCGAACGAGATCCGGTCACCCTTGCACGACACCATGATGTCCTCCGACTTCAGGTCCATGAACGTCACCGGCATCCACCGCCCTTCCGCGCGGACCTTGCTGAGCGCGTACTCGGGGCGCCCCTTCGCCTTCGTACGGATGCCGACAGAGACGCCGCCGACCTTGGCCTTGTCGAGGCCGGGGACGCTGGCCCTGATCACGACGACGTGCTTCTTGTTCTTGACCTTCACCTTGGTGATGTCGAGGGCGGCGACGGCGTCGTCACTCTTGTCGGTGAAGGTGCGGGTCTTGGCAGCGGCCGGCGATGCGCTGACGCCGACCACGAGTGCGACGGCGGCGGCGCCGACGGCAAGGGTCCGGATGGGACGGATCATGGGGGTGCTCCTGCGGATCGCCCCCGGGGGTCGGGGCGGGTCGCCGCATCCTAGCCCAGGTCGCGGGTCGCCCTCCACGAGATCCGGATCAGAGGCAGCTGGAGCGGCAGGCGAGCGATCGTCCCGACCTTGTACGCCGTCGACGCCCGACGGCTGCGGGAGACGTCCGCGGCCATCTGCACGTTGGCCGGGAAGACCGCGACCAGCAGCGCGGTCGACAGGTAGCCGGCGGCCTTCCGCGTCTTCGGGTGGACCAGCCCGGCCGCACACACCAGCTCGGCGACTCCGCTCGCGTAGACCAGCTCACGCTTGGCCGGCAGCGCCTTCGGGACGATCCGCTCGAACGGTCGCGGCCGTACGAAGTGGGCGACACCGGCGACTCCGAGGAGGGCGGCGAGCGCGGTCACGTCACGGGCAGGTCGGGCCATGGGTCCTCCAACGTCAGCGGTGTGCGACCCAGGGTGTCATGCGGGCTCCGCGGACCGTCGGCACCCCGTCGATGGGGAGCGACGGACCGGGCTTGGGATCGAGGATCACCTCGTCGGGGACGTTGCCGCGGAGGTACGCGCGGGTGAAGACCGACGCCTGGACCCGGACGGCCGACCGGTTGTCGCCGAGGCACCGCTGCGGGATCGAGACGACGACGCGGCGTTCGCGCAGCCGGACCCGTAGGCCCTTGCACACCAGCCGGCTGGCGCCGAACTCCTGCCAGGTGGTCCGCCAGCCGTCGCCGCGGCGTACCTTCGAGACGGCGTACTCGGGGCGGCCTGGGGCCTTGCGCCGGACGAAGACGGTGACTCCGCCGACTCTGCGACGCTCGAGCCGCGGAACTCGCAAGGTCACCGTGACACGTGTCCTGGCATTGCGGACCGTCACGGCGGAGACGTCGAGCGCCGACAACGCATCGCCGCGCGGGTCGTCGACGCGGCGTACGGCAGCCTCGGCGGGCGACGCCAACCCGGCGCCGAGCGCCATGACGACCACGAGTCCGAGAATCGCACCACGGAGCACGGAGCCTCCTCAGAACAGGACCGACGCGAACGTCTCGGTCTGGACGAAGCCGACGCGTTCGTACACGGTCCGGGCGGCATGGTTGTAGTCGTTCACGTACAGCGAGACCACCGGCGCCACCTCGCGGCGTGCGCGCTCCACGACCGCGGCCATCCCCGCGGTCCCGAGACCGCTGCCGCGAAGGTGCGGAGCGACGTACACGCCCTGGATCTGGCAGCCCTTCGTCGAGGCCGAGCCGACCTCGGCCTTGAAGAGGACCTCGCCGTCCTCGATGATCGCGTACGCCCAGCCGCGCGCGACGAGCTGCGTGACCCGTGCGCGGTAGCTGTTGCGGCCGGGAAGCTCGGGACTCTCACCGACCTCCTCCTCGAACATCGCGACGCTCGCGGGATAGAGGATGTCCACCTCGTCCATGAGGACGGCCCGAAGCCTCGGGTCCGGCGCGACGAGGGGCGCGTCGGCGATCTGGAGGAAGGGCTGGTTCAGGCGCAGCGAACGGGCGGGGCCCCACGGCTCCTCGAGCCGCTCCCAGAGCCCGACCGCGGCGACGCGAGGCCCGACGATCGACGAGGAGAGACGGCCGGTGAGTCGCGCGCGCTCGGCGAAGGCCGCCACGGCGCCCTCAGTCGCCGCGACCGGCACCATGTTGGCCGCGACGTGGCAGGCGGAGATCAGCGCGTCGTCCTCGAAGTAGCCCCACATCTCACCGCCGAGCCAGCGCGGGGCGAGCCGGGTGCTGGCGGCTCGGTGGTCGACGAAGAGGTTGACGATCGGGTCGCGGTCGATCAGCACCTGCAGCGCGGGGAGATCGTCCTCGCGCAGGACGCGGACGCCTGCTGCCGTGCTGAGCACCGGGCCTCCTCCCGCCGTCGGTGAGGTCGAGCCTATCCGTCCGGCTCGACGAGAGCCACGGCCGACCGCGGACGTACGCTCGGGCCCATGACCATCCCTCAGCTCGGGGAGCCGCCGCGGGACGTCCGCGACCCTCAGGCCCTGCTCGCGGGCCAGCTCGACCACGTCCGCAACGCCCTCCTCCGCAAGCTCGACGCCGTACCGGACGAGGAGCGCGCCCGCAGCCGTGTCCCGTCGCGCTGGACCCCGCTCGGCCTGCTCAAGCACCTCACGTACGTCGAGCGTCGTTGGCTGGAGTGGGGCTTCCTCGCGGAGCCGGTCGCCGACCCTTGGGGAGACACGCTCCACGGCACCGAGGAGTGGTACGTCGCCGACGACGAGACGTACGCGGTGCTTCGAGGGCGGTTCCTCGCTCAGGCCGAGCGGTCGCGCGAGATCGTCGCAGGGGCCGACCTTCTGGACGTCGCCGCGCTCGGTGGACGTTTCCAGGAGAGTCCGCCGAATCTCGCGTGGATCCTGCTGCACCTTCTGCAGGAGTACGCGCGGCACGTCGGCCACCTCGACATCGTCACCGAGATCGCGGCCGGCCCCGTCGGGGAGTGAGTGCTGGCGCGGGTCAGGAGACGGCGACCGACGGCGACGCGCCGTCGACTGGCTCCATGTCCTCGGCGATCCGCATCGCCTCTTCGATGAGGGTCTCGACGATCTTCGACTCGGGCACGGTCTTGATGACCTCGCCCTTGACGAAGATCTGACCCTTGCCGTTGCCCGAGGCGACACCGAGATCGGCCTCGCGGGCCTCCCCCGGCCCGTTGACGACGCAGCCCATCACGGCGACGCGCAGCGGCACCTCCATGCCTTCGAGCCCGGCGGTGACCTCCTCGGCCAGCGTGTAGACGTCGACCTGCGCGCGGCCGCACGACGGGCACGACACGATCTCGAGCTTGCGGGGCCGGAGGTTGAGCGACTGGAGGATCTGGATGCCGACCTTGACCTCCTCGACCGGGGGCGCGGACAGCGAGACCCGGATCGTGTCACCGATGCCCTGGCTCAGCAGCGCACCGAACGCGGTGGCGGACTTGATCGTGCCCTGGAACGCCGGACCGGCCTCGGTGACACCGAGGTGCAGCGGCCAGTCGCCCTTCTCGGCGAGGAGCTCGTACGCCCGCACCATCACGACCGGGTCGTTGTGCTTCACCGAGATCTTGAAGTCGTGGAAGCCGTGCTCCTCGAACAGCGACGCCTCCCAGACGGCCGACTCGACGAGTGCCTCCGGGGTCGGCTTGCCGTACTTCTCGAGGAGGCGCTTGTCGAGCGAGCCCGCGTTGACACCGATCCGGATCGACGTGCCGTGGTCCTTCGCGGCCTGCGCGATCTCCTTGACCTGGTCGTCGAACTTGCGGATGTTGCCCGGGTTCACGCGGACGGCGGCACAACCGGCCTCGATCGCGGCGAAGACGTACTTCGGCTGGAAGTGGATGTCGGCGATCACCGGGATCTGCGACTTGCGGGCGATGTCGGGCAGCGCCTCCGCATCGTCCTGGCTCGGGCACGCGACGCGCACGATGTCGCAGCCGGCGGCGGTGAGCTCGGCGATCTGCTGGAGGGTCGCGTTGACGTCGACCGTCGGGGTCGTCGTCATCGACTGCACGGAGACGGGCGCGTCGCCGCCCACCTCGACCTTGCCGACCTTGATCTTGCGGCTGGGTCGACGGGGTCGGAGAACCGGCGGCGGGGCGGCCGGCATGCCCAGGTTGACGTCCATGCGGGTACGACTCTCCTTGAAGCGGATCGGTCTCGGGTGCGGTGCGTCGGGCCTCAGCTGAGGCGTACGGGGTTCACGATGTCGACATAGACCAGGATGACGCCCATCACCAAGAGGACGGCACCCACGGCGTACGCGACGGGAAGCATCGTCGCCACGTCGACCGGGCCAGGGATCGGACGGCGACGCAGTCGGGCCCACCCGTTGCGGATGCCCTCCCACAGGGCGCCGGCGATGTGGCCGCCGTCGAGCGGGAGCAGCGGGATCAGGTTGAAGAGCCCGACGAACAGGTTGAGGCTCGCGAGCATCAACGTGACGCTGTAGACCTTGTCGGTCACGGTCGTCTCGTCGTCGGAGGTGATCTCACCGGCGACACGGCTCGCGCCGACGGGGCTCATCGGCGTGTCCTGCCCGCGCTCGGCGCCGAACGCCGCCTTGGTCACCTCGACCATCTTCTCCGGCAGCGAGCCGATCGCCTTGATCGTCTGGACCGTCATGTCGCCCATCGTCGTGAAGACGAACCCGACGTCCTGACGCTCGTAGCCACGTGTCGGCGCGACGCCCAGGAAACCGACGTTCTCGACCTTGTCGGGATCGTCCAGCGAGGTGCGCGCCTCGACGGACGTGTTGACGGTGACCGACTCCGAGGAACCGTCACGCTCGTAGCCGATCGTGGCGGGCGCGTCACCGTTGGCGCGGATCGCGCGCGACAGCTGGTCCCAGCTTGTGACCTCGGTGCCGTTGAACGACATGATCGTGTCGCCCGGCTGCAGGTCCGCCTGCTTGGCGGGAGCGACCGGGTCGTCTGCGGCGCACTTGCGGCCGGCCTCCGCGGACGGGATCGCGCAGTCCGAGACCACGGCGACGGTCGTCGTCGCCATGCTCGCGCCGATCGTCAGGAAGACCGCGGCGAACAGGACAAACGCGATGGCGAGGTTCACGGCGGGACCGCCCGCCATCACGATCGCCTTCTTCCACCAGACCAGGCGGTAGAACAGGCGCGGCTCGTCCTCCGGCGCGACGTGCTCGTACTCGGCGGAGCGCGCGTCGAAGGCGAGCTGCGTCAGCATGCCGGTGTTGGACTTGCGGACGACGCTGGGCTCGTCGCCGGGGTTCGGCGGGAGCATCCCCTGGATCTTGACGAAGCCGCCGAGCGGGAACGCCTTGACGCCGTACTCGGTCTCACCGCGCTTCGTGGACCACAGCGTGCGGCCGAAGCCGACGAAGTACTGGGTGACCTTCGCGCCGAACTTCTTCGCGGGATACATGTGGCCGACCTCGTGCAGCGCGATCGAGATCGCGAGCCCGACCAGCAGGACGACGGCACCGAGGGCGTACAGCAACGCTGTCGTCATCGTGCCTCCTGTGCCTTCCGGGGAGCTCCCGCCATCAGTTCCTGGGCCCGCTCGCGCGCTGCGGCGTCGGCGGCGAGCACGTCAGCAGCGGTCAAGGGCCCCGAGGCCGAGCGTACGCCGGGGTCGGTGAGGTGCTCGGCCAGAACCGCGCCCACGGTGTCGACGATCGCGAGGAACGGCAGGTTCCCGTCAAGGAAGGCGGCCACGCACTCCTCGTTGGAGGCGTTGTAGACCGCCGGCGCCGTACGCCCGAACGCGCCGGCCTCGTGGGCCAGGCGCACCGCGGGGAACGCCTCGTCGTCGAGCGGGGCGAAGTCCCAGGACGACGCCCGGGTCCAGTCGCAGCCGGGGCCCGCATCAGGCACGCGGTCCGGCCAGCCGAGGCCGAGGGCGATCGGGATCAGCATCGACGGCAGCGACGCCTGGGCGAGGGTGGACCCGTCCACGAACTCGACCATCGAGTGGATCATCTGCTGCGGGTGGACCACGACGTCGACCCGGTCCATCGGGACGTCGAACAGCAGGTGCGCCTCGATCACCTCGAGGCCCTTGTTGACCAGCGTCGCCGAGTTGATCGTGATGACCCGGCCCATCGCGAAGTTGGGGTGGGCCAGCGCCTGGTCGGGAGTCACGTCGCCCAGCTCCGAGCGGGTACGACCACGGAACGGGCCACCGCTCGCCGTGAGCACGAGCCGGCGCACCTCGGCCGCGGTGCCGCCCCGCAGCGCCTGGGCGATCGCCGAGTGCTCGGAGTCGACCGGGACGATCTGGCCGGGCCGCGCCAGCGCCGTCACCACGGGCCCCCCGATGATCAGCGACTCCTTGTTGGCGAGCGCCAAGGTCGTCCCCGCCTCGAGCGCCGCGATCGTGGGGCCGAGTCCGACGGCGCCCGTGATGCCGTTGAGGACGACGTCGCACCGGGTGGCCGCCAGCTCGGTGGCCGCTCGTGGGCCGGCGAGGATCCGCGGGAGGCGGTGCTGACCCTCCGCGTAGCCACGGCGCTGCGCCTCGGCGTACAGCGCGAGCTGGACGTCCTGCGCAGCCGTGCCCTGCGCGACCGCGACCACCTCGACCTCGTGCGCGATCGCCTGCTGCGCGAGGAGCACGGGATCGCTGCCTCCGGCAGCGATGCCGACGACCCGGAAGCGGTCAGGGTTGGCGGCGACGATGTCGAGCGCCTGCGTCCCGATCGAGCCGGTCGATCCGAGCACGACGACGTCGCGGGGTTGCACCATGAGGCCAGTGTCTCAGGTGCCGCCGCCGCGACGTCGTCGTGGGGAGTACGCGGTCGGGTGCCGCTACTTGATCTCGCTCCGAAGGACGCGACGCGCCCCGATGAGGAACGGGATGATCAGCCAGATCGTGCCGGACACCGCCAGCTGGGCCCACTTCTCGCCGGTCCAGCCGCCGTCGAACAGCGGCATCTGGGCGGTCGCGAAGTCGATCCACGGCAGCAGGTCCTCGAACCAGCCGATGAACGCCGCGGCGACCTGGAAGATCGTCGGGATGACGAAGGCCCACGCGAAGTAGACGACGATCGCAGCCGGCGAGCTGAGCAGCAGCGCACCGAACGTGAGGCCCATCAGGATCCCGAGCGCCTGCATCGCGTAGAAGCCGAGCAGCTCGAGGAGGTTGACGTTCCAGACGGTCGCGTCCGACGCGGCACCGGCGATGACGTTGCCGAACGCTGCCGCGATCGCCGCCACGATCACGGCGAAGAGAGCGACGATCAGTCCGACGACGACCTTCGCCGCGAGCACGCGACCACGGTGCGGCTCGAGCGTGAACGTGACGAGGGCGGTGCGCTGCGACCACTCGCTGGTCACCGACAGCACCCCGAGCACCGGCAGCAGGACGCCCATCGGGACGCTCATCGCGATGAGGAAGTCCTTGAACGACACGGAGATGTCGTTGGCGAGGACCACCCAGAGCATGATCACCATGACGAGCACGCTGATCGCGGCGATCGCGCCCAGCAGCCACTTGCCGGCGCGGGTGTCGGCGAGCTTGCGCAGCTCGACAGCGACCAGCCGGGTGAAGGGGACGCGGGGACGGTTGAGGTCGATGCCGACCTCCGGGGCGAGGGCGGTCATGCCTGGCCTCCTTGCTGGACGGCCGGACCGAAGCCCGGAGCGGGGGCGGGTGCGAGCGCATCGCGCTGGTTGCCCGCGGTGAGCTGGAGGAAAAGGTCCTCGAGGCCGGCGCGGTCACCGGGCCGCAGCTCGATGAGTGCGACACCGGCGGCGGCGGCCGCCTTGCCGACGTCGGCGGGGTCGGCGTCGGTGCTGAAGCCGTCGGCCGTCGCCGGAGTGACGTGGATGCCAGCGACCGAGAGGGCCCGCGCGAGCTCGTCCGGCTCGAGCGCACGGACGAAGGTGCCCGCCCCTGCGAGCAGCTCTTCCTTGCTGCCCTGAGCCACGATCTGACCGTTGCCGATGACGATGATCTCGTCGGCGATGACCTCGATCTCGTGCAGCAGGTGCGACGAGAGAAGGACGGTGCCCCCTCGGTCGGCGTAGTGGCGCAGCAGCTGCCGCATCCAGTGGATGCCGGCCGGGTCGAGACCGTTCGCGGGCTCGTCGAGGATCAACACCTGCGGGTCGGCGAGCAGCGACGACGCGATGCCGAGACGCTGGCGCATGCCGAGCGAGTAGTTGCCGACCCGACGCTTGGCCTCCTTCGGCGACAGCCCGACGAGGTCGAGCATCTCGTCGACACGCTGGCGGTCCAGACCCATCGTCTGAGCGGCGATGGTGAGGACCTCGCGGCCGGTGCGGCCGTTGTGCTGCGCGGACGCGTCGAGAAGGACGCCGATCTGCGCTCCCGGGTTGGGAATGTCGCTGTAGCGGTGCCCGCCGATCGTCGCGGACCCGGATGTGGGGATGGTCAGGCTGGTGAGCATCCGCAGCGTCGTGGACTTGCCGGCGCCGTTCGGGCCGAGGAAGCCCGTGACGGTGCCAGGGCGGCACGTGAAGGTGATGTCGTCCACCGCGAGGTGGTCGCCGTACCTCTTCGAAAGGTTCTGGACCTGGATCATGCCTCCAGCATCGCGCTGCGACAGGCCGCACGCATCGGCCCATGGGCTGCTCCTGGCTAGCCGAAAGTAGGGGGTGGGCCGACAGGCGGTCGACCATCGACCGGTACGCCGAAGGTCTCCGACTGCCTAGGCTGGAGCCGTGAACGAGGTGGACCCCGCGGCGTACCAGCCGCCGCTGCGCTGGCCGAGCCAGTTGTGGCGCTACTCCGTCGTGGTCCTGATCAGCGCCGTCGTCTGGTTGGCAGGGGTCGCCGAGTGGCAGGCGCAGCACGCGCCGTTGTGGTTCTGGCTGGACATCGCCGGCGGACTCGTCGCCTTCGGTCTGGTGACGCAGCGGCGGCGCCACCCGGTGGCGGTGGCCGCCGCCACCACGGTGATCGCCGCGTTCTCCTTCACCGCCGCCGGCCCGGCGGCGCTGGCCGTCGTCTCCCTCGCGACCCGTCGTCGCTGGCCCGAGGTCATCGGCGTCGGCTCGCTCGTGCTCGTGCAGACGGCGGCGGTCGTCTTCATCGACCCGACCCTGCGCGCCGACGAGTGGCAGATCGTGCTCGCCCTCAGCATCCTCATGATGATCACCCTGTTCGCGGTCGGCATGTACGTCGGGTCGCGCCGCGAGCTGCTCTACACGCTCCGCGAGCGCGCCCGCGTCGCCGAGGCCGAGCAGGCCGGCCGCGTCTCGCAGGCCCGGATCGCCGAGCGCGCCCGGATCGCCCGCGAGATGCACGACGTGCTCGCCCACCGCATCTCGATGGTGGCGATGCACGCGGGCGCCCTCGCGTACCGCACCGACCTGCCGCCCGACGAGGTCCACGACGCCGCCGAGGTCATCCGCGACAACGCCCACCTCGCGCTCACCGACCTGCGGGAGGTCCTCGGCATCCTGCGCGGCGCCGAGCTCGACCCGGCCGACCGGCCCCAGCCGTCGTGGCGCGACGTGCCCGACCTGGTGAACGGTGCACGCTCGGCCGGGATGCGCGTCGCGCTCACCGACGACCTGACTCCCCTGGGCCCGCCCGAGCGGATGGGTCGTACGGCGTACCGCGTCGTCCAGGAAGCCCTCACCAACGCCCACAAGCACGCCCCCGACACGATGGTCTCGGTGACCATGCGCGGGGAGTCCGGCGACGGCATCGTCGTCGAGGCACGCAACCCGCTGCGCGTCGGCACCTCGCCGCAGGCTCTGCCGACGTCCGGGCTCGGCCTGGTCGGGCTCACGGAGCGAGCCGGTCTCGTCGGCGGCACCCTGAGCCACCGGGTCAGCGGTGACGAGTTCGTGCTGACGCTGGCACTACCGTGGCCGACATGATCCGGGTCGCCCTCGTCGACGACGACGCTCTCGTCCGTGCCGGCCTCCGCCTGATCCTCGGCGGCGCGGACGACATCGCCGTGGTCGCCGAGGCCGGTGACGGAGCCGAGGCGCTCGCGGTCCTCCGTACGACGCAGGTCGACGTCGTGCTCATGGACATCCGGATGCCCCGGATGGACGGCCTCTCGGCGACCGCGGAGCTGCAGCGTCTCCCAGGATCCCCACAGGTCGTGGTGCTGACGACCTTCGATGCCGACGACTACGTCCTGCGGGCACTGCGGCACGGCGCCAGCGGCTTCCTGCTCAAGGACACACCGCCGGATGTCCTCGTCGACGCGGTCCGCAAGGTCGCCGCAGGCGACCCGATGCTGTCGCCGAGCGTCACCGAGCAGCTGATCCGCCGCGTGCGCGACTCCGGCGACGGCGACACCGACGCCCGGACCCGCATCGCCGTGCTCAGCGAGCGTGAGCTCGAGGTCGCCGTCGCCGTCGGCCACGGCCTGTCGAACGCCGAGATCGCGGCCGACCTGCACATGAGCGTCGCGACGGTGAAGGCTCACGTGTCGCGCATCCTGACCAAGCTCGACGCCGCGAACCGCGTCCAGGTCGCGATCGCGGCCCACGACGCCGGCCTGATCTGACGCCTCGGGGCCGCCCGACACCCTTCGTTGGAGGTCAGGCCTCGATGTTGCTCATGACGTGCTTGACGCGGGTGTAGTCCTCGAGCCCGTACATCGACAGGTCCTTGCCGTAGCCGGAGTGCTTGAAGCCACCGTGCGGCATCTCCGCCACCAGCGGGATGTGGGTGTTGATCCACACGCACCCGAAGTCGAGCCGCTTCGCCATCCGCATCGCGCGGCCGTGGTCCTTGGTCCACACCGACGACGCCAGGCCGTACGGCACGCCGTTGGCCCAACGCACGGCCTCGTCCTCGTCGGTGAACGGCTGGACCGTGATGACGGGGCCGAAGATCTCGTTCTGGATGGCCTCGTCGTCCTGCTTGAGGTCGCTGAGCACCGTGGGCTCGAAGAAGTAGCCGTTGGCGAGGTCTCCCCCGGGACGCGACCCGCCGGCGGACACCTTCGCGTGACTCGGGATGCGGTCGACGAACCCGCTGACCCGCTCGAGCTGGTTGGCGCTGTTGACCGGTCCGTACATCACGTCCTCGTCGTCGGGGAGGCCCGTCTTGAGGCTCTTCGCCTGCTCGGAGATCGCGTCGACGAAGTCGGCGTAGACCCGGGGCGAGGCGAGCACGCGTGTCGCGGCAGTGCAGTCCTGGCCGGCGTTGAAGTAGCCGCCGACCGCGATCGCCTCGGCCGCTGCCGCGATGTCAGCGTCGTCGAACACGACCACAGGAGCCTTGCCGCCGAGCTCGAGGTGGACGCGCTTGACGTCCTCGGAGGCCGACCGCGCCACCTCCATGCCGGCACGGACGGAGCCGGTGATGGCCACCATCGCCGGGATCCGGTGCGCCACGAGCGCGCGTCCGGTGTCACGGTCGCCGCAGAGGACGTTGAGGACGCCCGGGGGAAGGATGTCGGCCGCGATCTCGGCGAGCAGTGCCGTCGAGGCTGGCGTCGTGTCGCTCGGCTTGAGCACGATCGTGTTGCCGGCGGCGAGCGCGGGGGCGATCTTCCAGATGCCCATCAGGAGGGGGTAGTTCCACGGGGTCACCTGGGCGACGACACCGATCGGCTCGCGACGGATCATCGAGGTGTGCCCGGCCATGTACTCGCCGGCAGCGCGGCCCTCGAGCACGCGCGCGGCACCGGCGAAGAACGTGAGGGCGTCGTCGACCATCGGCAGCTCCTCGCTGACCGTGAGGCCGCGCGGCTTGCCGGTGTCCTGGACCTCCGCGGCGACGATGTCGTCCGCACGGTCGGCGAGGGCCTGGTTGAGCTTGAGGAGCGCGGCCTGCCGCTCGCGCGGGGTGGTGTCACGCCACCCGTTGTCGAAGGCGTCCTGCGCTGCCGTCATCGCCGCGTCGACGTCCGCCTCGCGCGACATCGGGGCCTGCGCGTAGACCTGTCCGGTCGTGGGATCGATCACGTCGTACGTGGCGCCGTCCTGCGCCGCCACCTTCTGGCCGTTGACGAAGTTCGCGATGGTTTCGGTCATGGCTTCAATCTGGCACACCTGCCCGGACCCCACAATGGATCGCACCGCGAGCAGCGGCAAATAATGCGGATTTCGTATCTGTTACGCCCTTCAACCAACGTAAACCTTTGCCCGAATCCCGATCCTGAGCGATACTCGATGTCATGAGCGAACAGTGGGACGACGCGCACCTTCAGCGCGCTGCCAAGGACCACCTCTGGATGCACTTCACGCGTCACAGCACGTACGACACCTCGGACGTGCCTGTGATCGCGAAGGGGGAGGGTGCATATCTCTTCGACACGGCAGGCAAGCGCTACCTCGACGGTCTCGCCGGCCTGTTCGTCGTGCAGGTCGGGCACGGCCGTGAGGAGCTCGCGGAGGCCGCCGCGAAGCAGGCCCGCGAGCTGGCGTTCATGCCGCTGTGGTCGTACGCCCACCCGCCGGCCATCCAGCTCGCCGAGCGCGTCGCCTCGTACGCGCCGGGCGACCTCAACCGCGTCTTCTTCACCACCGGCGGCGGCGAGGCCGTCGAGTCCGCCTGGAAGCTCGCCAAGCAGTACTTCAAGCTGACCGGCAAGCCCACCAAGCACAAGGTCATCAGCCGCAACATCGCCTACCACGGCACCCCGCAGGGAGCGCTGTCCATCACCGGCATCCCGGACATGAAGGCACCGTTCGAGCCGCTGGTGCCGAGCACGTTCCGTGTCCCGAACACCAACATCTACCGCGCGGCCGAGCACGGCGACGACCCGGAGGCCTTCGGTCGCTGGGCCGCCGACCGCATCGCCGAGGCCATCGAGTTCGAGGGCCCCGACACGGTCGCGGCGGTGTTCCTCGAGCCGGTGCAGAACGCCGGAGGGTGCTTCCCTCCTCCGCCCGGATACTTCCAGCGGGTCCGTGAGATCTGCGACGAGTACGACGTCCTGCTGGTCTCCGACGAGGTGATCTGCGCGTTCGGGCGCCTCGGCGAGATGTTCGGCGCCGTCCGCTACGGCTACCAGCCCGACATCATCACGTGCGCGAAGGGCCTCACGTCCGGCTACGCACCGCTCGGCGCGATGATCGCCTCGGACCGCCTGATGGAGCCGTTCCTGAAGGGCCAGGAGTCGTTCCTGCACGGCTACACGTTCGGCGGGCACCCGGTGTCGACGGCGGTCGCGATGACCAACCTCGACATCTTCGAGCGCGAGGGCATCAACGAGAACGTCCGCGCCAACCAGGACGGCTTCCGCTCCACGCTCGAGAAGCTGCTCGACCTCGACATCGTGGGCGACGTCCGCGGCGACGGCTACTTCTACGGGATCGAGCTCGTCAAGGACAAGGCGACCAAGGAGACCTTCGACGACGACGAGTCCGAGCGCCTGCTGCGCGGGTTCCTCTCCAAGGCGCTGTACGACGCGGGCCTCTACTGCCGCGCCGACGACCGTGGCGACCCGGTCGTGCAGCTCGCTCCCCCGCTGATCTGCGACCAGGAGCACTTCGACGAGATGGAGCGCATCCTGCGCTCCGTGATCACCGAGGGCCAGAACATGCTCTGAGCCGTACGACGAAAGGCCGCCGTCCCCAGGTACCCGGGGGCGGCGGCCTTTCGTCGTACCGCCGCTCACCTCCGTTTGAGGTGGTCACACCCCAAATGCCGGGACCCCACCTCGGATAGCAGGTGGGATCCCGGCAGAGGAGGTGTTCACACCTCAAACGGGAAGACGGAGCCGGGTGCGGCGCTAGGCGGCGTCGACGTTCCGCACGAAGCTCGCCACTGCTGCGCGTGCCTGGCGGCGGCGCGCGAGCTCGCTGCCGAGGACGATCGTCACCGCGATCAGGAACATCGCCGTGCCGATCACGTTGACCTGCATCGGGATGCCCCGCTGCGCGACGCCCCACACGTACATCGGGAACGTCACGGTCTGGCCCGCGTTGAGGTTCGTGATGATGAAGTCGTCGAACGACAGCGAGAAGCTCAGCAGCGCAGCGCCGAGGATGCCCGGGAACACCAGCGGGAACGTGACCCGCCAGAACGTCTGGTTCTCCGTCGCGTACAGGTCCATCGCCGCCTGCTCGAGGTTGTCGTCCAGGCCGGACAGCCGCGCCCGCACGGTGATGATCACGAACGACAGGCAGAACGTCACGTGTGCGATGAAGATCGTCCAGAAGCCCAGCTTGCCGCCGAAGCCTGCCGACACGAACAGCGCCAGCATGGACGAGCCAAGCACGATCTCGGGCGCCGCCATCGGCAGGATGATCAGCGTGTTGAGCGGCCCGCGCCCGGCGAACCGGTGCCGGACGAGCGCGAACGCCGCCAGCGTCCCCAAGATGGTCGCGACCAGCGTCGCGAGGAGACCGATCTCGACGCTGCGGACGACCGACGAGCACATGCCGGCCGGCTCGCACGGGTTCAGCCAGTTGTGCAGCGTGAAGCCGTCGAACTTGTAGACGTTGCGCGACGTGGGGTCGTTGAAGCTCATCAGCGCGACGATCGCGATCGGAACGAACATGTAGACGAGCACGAGCAGCCCGAGGGCGAGCACCAGGTGCTCGCCGATCCAGCGGCCGAGCTTGTGGAGCGGGCTCATACGAGATCCTCCGTCCCTGCGCGCCGGATGTAGAGCACGACACCGATGGTGATGATGATCATCAGCGTCATCGACAGGGCTCCCGCGGCGGCGTAGTCGCCCTGGTTCGTGAACAGGTTCTGGATGACGTTGCCGATCATCCGCTGGTTGGGGCTGCCGAGGAGCTCCGAGTTGATGTAGTCGCCGGCCGCCGGGATGAAGGTCAGCAGCGTGCCTGCGACGACACCCGGCATGGACAGCGGCAGGGTCACCTTGAAGAACCCGCGGGCCGGCGAGGCGTACAGGTCGCCGGCGGCCTCGATCAGCCGGTTGTCGATCTTGTCCAGGCTCGCGAACAGCGGCAGCACCATGAACGGCAGGAAGTTGTACGTGAGGCCCATCACGACCGCGAACGACGTCGCGAGGAGCCGACCGTCGGGCCCGAGGATCTGCAAGGCCTGGAGCGTGTTCACGATCCAGCCGTCGTCGGCGAGGATCAGCTTCCACGACAGCGTCCGGATCAGGAAGCTGGTGAAGAACGGTGCGATGACGAGCACCAGCATGAGGTTCTTCCAACGACCCGCCTTGAACGCGATCGCGTAGGCGAGCACGTAGCCGAGGAAGAAGCAGCCCAAGGTCGCCAGAGCGGCGTACCAGAACGACCGCAGCAGCGGCCGCCAGTACGACTGGATCGCGTCCACGTAGTTGGCGAAGTGCCAGGTCATGTCGTAACCGGTGAGCGCGGAGCCCTCCGGGTCGTACAGGCTCATCGCGATCAACGAGTAGAACGGTACGAGGAAGAAGACCGCAAGCCACAACGCACCGGGAAGCATGAGCCAGTAACCCGTGAACCGGCCGCCGCGGGTCTTGACCGGAGGCGGCGGCGTGGTGTCCTCGCCCGACGGACCGAGCCCGACCGCGTCCGGCTCGACGAGGGCCTCCTGCGGCTGGTGGGTCATCAGTCGTCCCCGTCCTCGACGCCCGCCTTGGCGTCCTGGCTCGCATCGAGGAGGAACGCGTACTCGGGGCGCCACGAGAGGTCGACCGGCGTGCCGACGGGCAGGATCGGACGGCGCCCGGTGTTCTGCTCGAAGACCATCAGCTCCTGCCCCCACGGCATCCGTACGAGGTACTGCGTGCTCACGCCGACGAAGCTGACGTCGGTCACCACACCGCCCTCGAAGCGGTTGCCAGGGGCGTCGATCTCGCCGCCCACCTCGGCGATCATGACCTTCTCCGGGCGTACGCCCACCCAGCCCTTGCCGCTCTCCGAGTGGCACCGCTGGCTCGGGATCGACACCGTGGTGCCCTGGACGGACACCTTCACGACGTCGCCGTCCGGTCCGAGGATGTCGCCGGCGAGGAGGTTGGACTGCCCGAGGAAGTTGGCGACGAAGGTCGTCTCCGGGTTGTCGTAGAGCTCGGCCGGCGCGCCCATCTGCTCGATCACGCCGCCGTTCATCACCGCGACCGTGTCAGCCATCGTCATGGCCTCCTCCTGGTCGTGGGTGACGTGGACGAAGGTCAGGCCCACCTCGGTCTGGATGCGCTTGAGCTCGATCTGCATGCCGCGGCGCAGCTTGAGGTCGAGTGCACCCAGCGGCTCGTCGAGAAGCAGGACCTCGGGGCTGTTGATGAGCGCGCGAGCGAGCGCGACGCGCTGCTGCTGGCCGCCCGAGAGCTGGAACGGCTTCTTCTGCCCCTGCCCGGTGAGCTCCACCAGCTCGAGCATCTCGGCGACCTTGGCCTTGGTGTCCTTCACGCCTCGCCGCTTCAGGCCGAACGCCACGTTCTCGGCGATGTCGAGGTGCGGGAACAGCGCATAGCTCTGGAAGACCGTGTTGACCGGCCGCTTGTACGGCTTGTCGTAGGTGATCTCGCGGTCGCCCAGCGAGATCGTGCCGGCGGTCGGCGTGTCGAGCCCGGCGACCATCCGCAGGGTTGTGGTCTTGCCGCAGCCGGACGGGCCGAGCAGGGCGAAGAACGAGCCCTGCGGGACGACCAGGTCGAGCGACTTGACGGCCGTGAAGGCGCCGTACGACTTGGTGACCGCCCGCAGCTCCAGATCACGCCCAGAAGCCGTCGGGTCCTGCGTGGACGAGTCGTGGTCAGCCACCAGTGACATCGGCAAAGTCTCCTTCGTACTCACGCATCTTGAACTCCTCGAGGGCCATGAACGAGTGGGTCTGGGCGAGGGTCTCGTCGTCGGGGAAGATCAGCGGGTCCGCGGCCAGCTCGGGGTCGATCTTCTCCATCTCCGCCTGGGCGCCCTGGACGGGGCAGATGTAGTTGACGTACGCGGCGAGCTTCGCGGCGACGTCGGGCCGGTAGTAGTAGTCGACCCACTTCTCGGCGTTGGCGCGGTGCTCGGCCTGGTTCGGGATGAGCATGTTGTCGGCCCAGATCATGAGCCCCTCCTCGGGGACCACGAACGCGATGTTGGGGTCACCGGCGGCCAGCACGTCGCCCGACCATGCCTCGCAGGCGAGGATGTTGCCGGCCGCGAGGTCCTGGACGTACTCGTTGCCGGTGAACGCGCGGATCTGGCCCGCGTCCGACGCCGAGCGGAGGTCGTCCATCGCGACACCCCACTCGTCGTCGCTGAAGTCGGCCGGGTCGGCGCCGTTCTTCAGGAGCATGAATCCCATCGTGTCGCGCATCTCGGTGAGCAGCGTGACGCGGCCCTTGAGGTCGCTGCGGGTCAGCAGCTCGTCGAACGAGCGGACCTCCTTGACCTTCGCCTTGTTGTAGGCGATGCCGGTGAGGCCTGCCTGCCACGGCGCCGAGTAGCCGCGGTCGGGGTCCCAGGAGAGGTCACGGAGCGACGAGATGAGGTTGTTGTGGAGGTTCGGCACGTTCGCCGGCTCCAGCGGCTGGATCCAACCCATCTGGATCATCCGCGCCGCCGCCCAGTCGGTGAGCATGAACATGTCGCGGTTGACCGGCTCGCAGGCGCCGAGCTGGTTGACGACCTTCGCGAAGAACTCGTTGTTGTCGTTCACGTCAGCGGTGTAGCTGACCTTGATGCCCGTCTCCTTCTCGAACTCCGCCATGGTGGTGACGTAGCCGTCCTCGGGCTGGTCGATGTACTCGGGCCAGTTCGAGACGATCAACCGACCGTCGGAGCTCAGGTCCTTGGCGGCGCAGTTCGCCGGGTCCTGCTGCCGGTCGGGCGTGCCGAAGAGCGGAAGCACGGCTGCGCTGCCCGCGAGGAAGGCCACCCCTCCCGCACCACGGATCAGCGTCCGGCGACTCATCTGCCTTGCCACGGTTGCCCTACCACTGTGTCCGACCTCTTTTCGTCCGGGGGCACCTCACGGCACCCGCGCGGCGTAAGACTTGGCTGGGATCGTCACACGGAAAACTACCCCCTGACAAGGGATTCCGTGGACTGTTTACTCCACTGCAACGAATTCAGAGGATTTGCGCCCGGAGTTCAGCGTGAAACCGCGAGAGGCGACACGCGGTGACATCCGGTCGGCACGTGGCCCTCGACTCGGGCAGGATGAGCGCATGGTCGAGCGCAAGGGCACGAACGGCGTCAATCTCGACGACGTCTCGCGGAGCATCATCGCGGAGCTTCAGGTCAACGGCCGTCGCTCGTACGCAGCGATCGGCAAGACGGTCGGTCTCTCCGAGGCGGCGGTGCGCCAGCGCGTCCAGAAGCTCACCGACGCGGGGGTCATCCAGATCGTCGCCGTCACCGATCCGCTGGAGCTCGGGTTCGCGCGCCAGGCGATGATCGGCATCAGCGTGAACGGTGACATCGTCACGGTCGCCGAGAAGCTCGCCGCGATCCCCGAGATCGACTACCTCGTGATCACGACCGGCCGCTTCGACATGCTCGCCGAGATCGTCTGCGAGAGCGACGACGACCTCCTCGACCTCATCACCGGCAAGATCCGTGCGCTTCCCGAGGTGACGACGACCGAGACGTTCGTCTACCTGCGGCTGCGCAAGCAGACCTACGCGTGGGGCGTGTAGGCCGAGTCAGGCCTCCAGGACCGCGCCCTGCCCGGTACGGAGCGCGGTGAGCAGATCACCGACCAGGGCCGTCGTCCACGCGGCGCCTGCCCGCAGCACGGCCGGCTCGGACCGTGCGTCGCCCGTGGCAACCGCCGCGATGTCGCCGTGCGCGCTGGACGCGTACGACTCTCCGCTCGACGCGACGACGATCGCGGCGTCCGCGTCGACCGGCACGACCGTCGCGGGGTCCGTCGCACCCGCCTTCAGGGCGAGCTCCCAGGCCACGTCGCGGGTCTCGTCGACGACCCACTCCCCTGGCCGGACGACGACGACCGCGCGCGGGCGGCCGGGCGCGAGCGTCTCGAGGGCGGCGACCACGTCGGCCATCTGCACGCCCTCGGCGACGACCAGCGGCGAGTCGCTGCTTCGCACGAGATCGGCACAGGCACCGCCGATCCACGTCGTGGCGCCGATCCGCGCAGCGGCGAGCACGACGACGGCCGTCTCGGTCGAGATCGACGCCGGCACCGCGACGGCATCACCGGGACGCACGCCGAGTGCCAACAGCAAGCCTCCGAAGGCAGCGGCGCGCTCCAGGAGCACCGCGTACGACAGGTCGTCCTCCGGCGTCCGCAGAGCGGGCTCGTCAGCGCGTCCGCCGATCACCTGACGGTCGAGCGCGTCGTAGGCGAGGTTCAGCCGGCCGGCCGTGTCGCCACCGGGACGCGTGAACCAGGTCGGATCGCTCATCGACCGGCTCCGCCGGCCGCCTCGTCGGGGCGGGGGCCGGTCGGGAGGGCGCACTGCGGCGTCCCGCCCGGCAGCTGGTGGCGGTGCTCGGCGACCCACCGGTACACCGGCCACGCCGCCGCGGTCGCCAGGCGCGTACCGAGGACGGCACCGAGCGCGGGCCACGGCGCACGAGCCGTACGGAGGTAGTCCGCGACGGCCACCGGCCCGGCGCTGTGTCGCTCGCCGTCGACCCAGCGCAGCGCGGTGCTGCACTCCTGAGCCGTCAGCCCGATCGCGCCCAGGTCGGTGTGCTGCCACGCCACGACCTCGGCGCGGCGCGACGGCGCCCATCGCTGGACCCAGCGCGCCGAGCTCGAGCAGAAGGCGCAGTCACCGTCGAACACCAGCACCGGGGTCATCACCGACCCCGGAACAGCGGTGCGCGCTTCTCCGTGCGTGCGGTGGCTGCCTCGCGCACGTCGTCGCTCCCCCAGCAGGCGTCGAACCCTTTCGCGATGCGCGCGGTCGCGTCCGGGTCGGACGGGTCGGAGCTGAGGACCAGCTTGTTGTAGGCGAGCGTCAGCGGCGCGAACGTCGCGATCTCGTGCGCCCACGCCGTGGCGGCCTCCAGGTCGCCGAGCCGGTCGACGAGCCCGCGAGCGTACGCGGTCTCGGCGTCGAGCATGTCGGCGCCGAGCATCAGTGCCTTGGCGGTGCCCGCGCCGGCGACCGCGGCCAGCGTACGGATGGTCCACGCGTCGACGGCCATCCCGTTGCGTGCGGTCGGGACACCGAACTTCGCCGTGGGCGCGGCGACCCGCAGGTCGCACGCCAGAGCGAGCTGGGTGCCGGCACCGATCGCCGGTCCGTTGACTGCGGCGATGATCGGGACCTCGGCCGCCGTCAGCGTCTGAAGCATCCCGTAGAGCGCCTCGATGAAGGCGTCACCGTACACGCCGGTCAGGTCGGCCCCCGCACAGAAGCTCGTGCCCTCGCCGGTGACGACGATCGCACGCGTCCCGTCAGCGGTTGCGGCGACGACCGCGTCGCGCAGCGCCGTACAGGTGTCGAGGTCAAGGGCGTTGCGCCGCTCCGGGCGTCTCAGCTCCACGGTCGTCACGGCCCCGTCACGGGTCACGTCGATCACAGGTGCTCCTGTCGGTCGAGGGTACGGCGAGGGCTGCCGCTCTCCAGGCTGATCCGGTCCAGGATGGCAGCCACCCCGTCCTCGTCGTTGCTCGGCACCACCTCGTGGGCGGTGGACAGGACGTCGGGGTGAGCGTTGGCGACGGCGAACGAACGGCCCGCCCAGCGCAGCATCGGGAGGTCGTTCGGCATGTCGCCGACGGCCCAGACCCGCTCCCGCGCGAAGCCCGCCTGAGCCGTCCAGCGAGCGAGCCCCGACGCCTTCGTGACGCCGGGCGCCGTGATCTCGGCCAGCCCGACGGCACCGGAGAACCCCAGCTCGGCGCGGCCCTCGAGCGCCACGGCGACCATCCGGTGGAACTCGTCGGGGTCGTGGCCCTCGAGCTTGGCGAGCAGCTTGCCGGCGGGACGGTCCGTGATCCGGGCCCAGTCGTCGAGGTCGTCGGCGGCAGGGCGCTCGCGGACGTACGCGAACCGCTCCTCGCGGCGCATCCCGTCGGCCCGCTCGACCGCGAAGGCGATGCCCGGGATCGCCGCGCGCAGCAGCTCTCCGAGCTCGTGAAGCACCTCGGGCGACATCGTGCCCACCTCGGTGACCGTCCGGCTGGCGACGTGATAGACGAAGGCACCGTTGGCGCTGAGCGCGACTCCCCCGGTCGCGTCTCCGACGGCGTCCGCGAGGTCGTCGAGCCATCGGGGCGGGCGTGCCGTCACGAACACGGTGGGAACGCCCGCCTCCTCGGCGGCTGCGATCGCCTCCCGGGTCCGGACGGACAGGGTGCCGTCCGACCTCAGCAGCGTGCCGTCGAGGTCGGTCGCGAGCAGCGCCGCACCCAGCGGCACAGCGGGGACGTCACGCATCGGCCGCCGCGAGCTGGCCGCACGCGCCGTCGATCTCCTGACCGCGGGTGTCGCGCACCGTCGTCGGGATGCCCTTGGCCTCGAGCCGGCGGACGAACTCGCGCTCGTCTGCGGGCTCGGAGGCGGTCCAGATCGAACCAGGGGTGGGGTTGAGCGGGATCAGGTTGACGTGCACCCATCCCCAGTCGCCGTACGACCGCAGGAGGTCGCCGAGCATGTCTGCGCGCCATGCCTGGTCGTTGATGTCCTTGATCATCGCGTACTCGATGGAGACACGGCGCTTGGTCGTACGGGCGTACTCCCAGGCAGCCTCGACGGCCTCCTCGACCTTGAACCGCGTGTTGATCGGGACGAGGTCGTCGCGCAGCTCGTCGTCGGGCGCGTGGAGCGACAGCGCGAGCGTGACCGGGATGCCCTCGCTCGTGAGCTGCTTGATGCGAGGGACCAGCCCGACCGTGCTGACGGTGATGTTGCGCGCCGACATGCCGAGACCGTCGGGACCGTCGTCGACCATCCGCCGCACGGCGCCGATCACGGCCTTGTAGTTGGCCATCGGCTCGCCCATCCCCATGAACACGACGTTGGAGAGGCGCCCGGGCCCGCCGGGGATCTCGCCACGTGCCATGGCCCGCGCGCCGTCGACGACCTGCTCGATGATCTCGCCCGTCGACATGTTGCGCTGGAGCCCGCCCTGACCCGTGGCGCAGAACGGGCAGGCCATGCCGCAGCCGGCCTGGCTCGACACGCAGATCGTGGCGCGGTCGGGGTAGCGCATGAGCACCGACTCGACCAGAGCGCCGTCGAACAGCTTCCACAGGGTCTTGCGCGTCGTGCCGCGGTCTGCGGTCTGCGTCTTGACCGGGGTGATCAGGTGCGGCATGAGCCCGTCGACGAGCTGGTCGCGGATGCCTGCGGGGAGGTCGGTCATCTCCGCGGGGTCGGAGACCAGCCGCGTGAAGTAGTGCGTCGAGAGCTGCTTGGCGCGGTAGCCGGGGAGCCCGAGAGCCTCGACGGCCTCCTTGCGGGCGGCGAGGTCGAGGTCGGCCAGGTGGAGCGGCGGCTTGCCACGCCCCTTGGGCTGCTCGAAGACGAGCGGGAGCGGGTTCGGGTTCACGTGCGACATGTCGGATCCATCCTCCCATCCCGCGCCAACCGCGCGCGCCGTCGTCCGCGTCGTCAGCTCTCGGCGCGCTCGACCGAGCCCGTCGCGGCGACGATCTCGCCGACCAGGGCCAGCTTGTCGAGGACGCGCGGCGCGAGCACGAACGGGTAGAGGTCGTCCTGTCCCATGCTGCGGTCGACCTGGTTGAGCGCGTACGACAACGGCAGCCAGACCGCCGTCACGAGGCTGCGGAAGTCCACCGCGTCTGCGTCGACGGCGGCTGTGAGGCCGAACGCGCCGGCGGTCTGGACGGTGTCGCGGATGTGCAGCACGTGCGCGAAGCACTCCGCGAAGTCCTCGTACGGGTGCATCGTCGCGTACTCGCTCACGAACGCGTCCGCCCAGCCGTCGGGGGATCCCTCGCGGTAGTGCCGGTCGATCTCGTCGGCGTACGACGTCGTGTCGTCGCCGAAGAGGTCGCGGACCCTGCCGAGCCACGGGCTCGCGTCGTCGAGCACGAGCACCGTCTCGTAGTAGTGGCCGACCTCGTGCCGAAGGTGCCCGAGCATCGTGCGGTACGGCTCGCCGAGCTCGACGCGGAGCCGCTCCCGGTAGGCGTCGTCGCTCTCGGCCAGATCGATCGTGATGACGCCGTCGGCGTGACCGGTGGTCACCGGAGTGTCCGCCGAGGACAGGAGGTCGAAGGCGATGCCCCGCTCGGGATCCTGCGCGCGGGTGGTGAGCGGGAGGCGCAGGTCGTCGAGCTGGAACACGAGGCGACGTTTTGCCTCCTCCGCCCGCTGGTACTGCGCGAGACCGACCGCGTCCTCGTCGGCCGGGCGGATCCGGGTGAGCGAGCAGCTGAAGCACAGCGCTCCCGCGCGCTCGACGATCCAGTTGCAGCCGTTGAGCGTCGCGCTCGCGCACACGGGGTCGTCGTCAAGGACCCGGACGCGGTGGTCCGCCCGTGAGTAGCCCACTGCGGATCCGCAGGTGAGGCACAGCGAGTTCTCGAAGTAGAGAGGGCCGCCGCAGACGTCGCACCGGAAGGACCGCACGGAGTGTCAGCTCACGGGGACCAGGAAGTGCAGGACCAGCCAGCAGACCGGGGCGACGGCGAGCAACGAGTCGAGCCGGTCCATCAGACCACCGTGACCTGGCAACAGGTCGCTCATGTCCTTGATGCCGACGTCGCGCTTGATCATCGACTCGGAGAGGTCGCCCAACGTGGCCATCGCCACCGCGGCCAGGCCCAGGATCACGCCGACCCACCAACGACCGTCCAGCAGGAAGGTCACGAGGAGCACGCCGGCGAGGACGCACCCGAGCACCGAGCCGCCGAAGCCCTCCCAGGACTTCTTGGGGCTGATGGTGGGGGCCATCGGGTGCTTGCCGAGCTTGTAGCCGGCTGCGTAGCCGAAGATGTCGGAGGCGATCGTCACCACGATGAACGTGACGATCCGAAGCGCTCCGTCGTCCTCCGCCGCCATCAGGACGACGAACGAGCCGAGCACCGGGACGTACCCGAAGACGAACACGGCAGCCGACGCGTCGCGGACGAAGCCGTCCGCGCCGCGCGGCATCCGATAGACGAAGATGCCGAGCACGGTGAGTGCCGTACCGATCGCGATCGCCTCGGTGCCGCCCACGTAGACCGCAGCCAACGTGGCGAGCCCGCCGGCCATCAACGGCGGGAGCGGGAGCGCGATGCCGGCCTTCGCGAGGGCGCCGGTCAGCTCCCAGATCGCGACTCCGGCCGCTGCGAGGACGACCGCGACGAAGGCTGCCTTGACGAAGAACAGCGACAGGACGACGGCAGCGCCGAGGCCGACCCCGACCCCGATCGCGGCAGGCAGGTTGCGGCCGCCGCGCTGCCGGGGCGCTGCGGGGACGTCAGAAGCGCTCATCAGACCTCGAGCAGCTCCTGCTCCTTGTTCTTGACGAGCTCGTCGATGTGGTCGACGTGCTTCTTCGTCAGCGCGTCGAGGCGCTTCTCCGCGCCGGTCACGTCGTCCTTGCTGATCTCGCCGTCCTTCTCGGCCTTGTCCATCGCCTGCTTGGCGCTGCGGCGGATGTTGCGGACCGCGACGCGGCCCTCCTCCGCCTTGGACTTCGCGAGCTTGATGTACTCCTTGCGGCGGTCCTCGGTGAGCTGCGGCAGGGACAGGCGCAGGACCTTGCCGTCGTCGGTCGGGTTCACGCCGAGGTCGGACTCACGGATGGCCTTCTCGATGGCGCCCTTGGCACCCATGTCGTACGGGCTCACGATGACGACCCGCGGCTCGGGGATCTGGAACCCCGCGAGCTGCTGGATCGGCGTCGGCGTGCCGTAGTAGTCGGCCGTGATCTTCGCGAACATGGCGGGGTGCGCGCGCCCGGTACGGATCGCGGCGAAGTCCTCGCGCGCGTGCTCGACGGCCTTGTCCATCTTGGAGTCGGCGTCACGCAGGGTCTCGTCAATCACTGGCCTGCTCCTTCGTCTGCGGTGTCTGGTCGGTCAGTCTGCGTAGACCAGCGTGCCGATCTTCTCACCTCTCAGGACCGACGAGATGTTGCCCTCGCCCTCGATCCCGAAGACGCGCATCGGCAACCTGTTCTCCATCAGCAGCGCGAACGCCGTCGCGTCGGCGACCCGCAGCCCACGCTGCAGGACGTCGTTGTACGAGATGGAGTCGATCTTGGTGGCGCTGGAATCCTTGTTCGGGTCCGCGGTGTAGACACCGTCGACGCCGTTCTTGCCCATCAGCACCTCGTCCGCGCGGACCTCGAGCGCGCGCTGGGCCGAGACCGTGTCGGTCGAGAAGTACGGCATGCCGGCGCCCGCGCCGAAGATCACGACGCGCCCCTTCTCGAGGTGGCGGATCGCACGGCGCGGGATGTACGGCTCGGCGACCTGGCCCATCGTGATGGCGGTCTGGACCCGCGTGTCGATCTCCTGCTTCTCCAGGAAGTCCTGGAGCGCGAGGCAGTTCATGACGATGCCCAGCATGCCCATGTAGTCGGCGCGGGCACGGTCCATGCCGCGCTGCTGGAGCTCGGCCCCACGGAAGAAGTTGCCGCCACCGATGACGATGGCAATCTCCACACCTGCCGCGACGCCCTCGGCGATCTGACGGGCGATCGTGTTGACGACGTCGGGGTCCACCCCGAGGCTGCCGCCACCGAAGGCCTCACCGGAGAGCTTCAGCAGCACACGCCGCCGCTCGCCCGTCGGCTCGCTCGGGGAGGCTCCCCCGGACGGCACGGAGGCCGGCGGGTCGACTGTCTCGTTCTGGTCCACCACACCGGCCTCCGTATCGCGCGTCTTCGTCAGGTCGAGCTCATCGATCGCGAGGGTCTCGCAATCGGGCTGTCAGCCGCCGATCTCGATGTGAGCGAAGCGGGTGACCGTCAGGCCTGCCTCGTCGAGGACCTGGCGCACGGTCTTCTTCTGCTCCGTCACCGACGGCTGGTCGAGAAGCACGAAGTCCTTGAAGAAGGCGTTGACCTTGCCGTCGACGATCTTGCTGATCGCCTGCTCGGGCTTGCCCTCCT
The DNA here is from genome assembly GCF_041320275.1 of Mumia sp. Pv4-285. NCBI lineage: Bacteria > Bacillati > Actinomycetota > Actinomycetes > Propionibacteriales > Nocardioidaceae > Mumia > Mumia qirimensis. Next base: position 2,895,807 of record NZ_CP162023.1, read on the forward strand.
CGCGGGCCGCGGCCTCGGCGATCTCGCGCTCCTTGGCCACGACGTCGGCCGGGACCTCGTCGCGCGTCAGGTAGCGCGGACGCATCGCGGCGACCTGCATGGCCACGCTGCGTGCGACCTCCTCCTCGCCGTCGCCCTCGAACTCGATGAGCACGCCGACGGCCGGCGGCAGGTCGCTCGCACGGCGGTGCAGGTACGTCGCGACGCGACCCTTGCCCTCGAGGACCTGGACGCGGCCGAGCTCGAGCTTCTCGCCGATGATCGCGGCGAGCGCCGAGATCTTCTCGGCGACCGTCTGGCCGTCTCCGGCGTCGGTCGCGGCGAACTCCTCGGCCGTGGCCGGCTTCGTACGGTCGGCCAGGGCTGCGAACTCCTCGGCCATCGCGACGAACTGCTCGTTCTTGGCGACGAAGTCGGTCTCGGCGTTGAGCTCCACGATCGCGTTGCCCGACGCTGCCACGAGGCCGGCGGTCGCCTGGCGCTCCGCGCCACGCTTGTCGGCCTTCGCCTGACCGTGGACCCGCAGGATCTCGACGGCCTTGTCGAAGTCGCCCTCGGCCTCGGTGAGGGCCTTCTTGGCGTCCATCATGCCCGCGCCGGTCGCGTCGCGGAGCTTCTTCACGTCTGCTGCAGAGATTGCCATCTGTATCTCTCTCGTCGTTCGTCCGTGGCCGGTGGACCGGCCGTTGGTGCTAGCCGCCGGCCGACTCCCGTGGGAGCCGGCCGACGACCGAAGTGGTGTGACAGACCGCCGGGTCGATCAGGCGTCGGCGGGCTTGTCCTCGACGGACCCGGTCTCGGCGAGGTTCTCCTCGGCCGTGGCGGTCTCCTCGGCGACCTCGGCCGGCGTGTCGTCAGCGCTGGCCGACGACTGGACCTCGGCCTCGGCTGCGGGGGCCGCTGCCTCCGTGGAGGCCGGCGCCTCGGTGGCCGCAGCCTCCGTGGCCGGAGCCTCGGTGGTGGCGGCGTCGGTGCCCTCGGCGAGCTCGCGCTCCCACTCGGCGAGCGGCTCGCCGGCGGCGACGGTGCCCTCGGCCTCAGCGGCCTCGGTCTCCTTGCCGGCGCCGCGCGAGATCAGGCCCTCGCCCACCGCGTCGGCGACGACGCGGGTGAGGAGCGTGACCGAGCGGATCGCGTCGTCGTTGCCCGGGATCGGGTAGTCGACGTCGTCGGGGTCGCAGTTGGTGTCGAGGATCGCGACGACCGGGATGCCCAGCTTCTTGGCCTCGTCGACCGCCAGGTGCTCCTTCTTGGTGTCGATGATCCAGAGCGCCGAGGGGGTACGGCCCATGTCACGGATGCCGCCCAGCGTGCGGTCGAGCTTGTCGTGCTCGCGCTTGAGCTGGAGGAGCTCCTTCTTGGTGCGTCCCGAGCCGGCGACGTCGTCGAAGTCGACCTCGTCGAGCTCCTTGAGGCGCTTGATCCGCTCGTGGACGGTCGAGAAGTTGGTGAGCATGCCGCCCAGCCAGCGGTGGTTCACGTACGGCATGCCGACGCGGGTCGCCTGCTCGGTGATGGCCTCCTGCGCCTGGCGCTTCGTGCCGACGAAGAGGATCGAGCCACCGCGGGCGACGGTCGTCTTGACGAAGTCGTACGCGCGGTCGATGTAGGCCAGCGACTGCTGGAGGTCGATGATGTAGATGCCGTTGCGCTCGGTGAGGATGAAGCGCTTCATCTTGGGGTTCCAGCGGCGGGTCTGGTGCCCGAAGTGGACACCGCTCTCGAGCAGCTGGCGCATGGACACGACGGCCATGACGTTCCTCTTTCTTGCAAGGGCGCACGGGTGCACCCGATCCTGGTTGACGTGCCGGCGGCGCCGACACCCTGGCGCCCTTGCGCGGACCGCCTCGCCGTGAGGAGAGGACCAGGGCCGCGCATCCCAGCGGTGCTGGGCGATGAGCGCGCGAAGTCACCCGTCCCGTCGTGAGACAGTCGAGGTGCTGCTCCGAGTCTAGGCCACCGGCCCCAGCGGGCGAAATCGCACCCCCGACGCGGCCCCGCCGCGGATCAGCGCCGGTAGGCGAAGACCTGGCTGACCCACACGGTGCCGTTGCTGTCCGCGCGGACACCGACCCCGATCCGTCGGTAGCGGCGCTCGAGGATGTTCGCCCGGTGCCCGGGCGAGTTCATCCATGCCCGCACCACCCACCGCGGCCACTGGTAGCCGTAGGCGATGTTCTCTCCGACCTTCCAGCCGCCGCACCGCCGCAGCACCGGCCGCAGGTTCTGGTGGGTGAGACGCCCCGAGCGCGCGATCCGGTCGGCCGAGCGCTGGGCGTAGAGGTCGAGGCACGCGTTGCGGCGCAGCGCCTTCATGTCGTGGGCACGGCGCGCTCGGTTGGTGTGCCGGACGACGCGGCGCTCGTAGCGCCTGGGACCCGGCGGCACCGACGTGGCCGTGCGGGCCACCTCCGCGCCAGAGCCTGACACCGCCGAAGCGCGAGCAGGTGTTGCCGCGGTGCTCGAGGCTGCTGGCGCCACCAGCGTCGCCGCGGCGATGAGCAGGGCAGGTCCGATCACTCGCATAGGGTTCTCCCACTCCCCCGGAGCGCCGTCGTGAGTTGTCCCCAGGCGCCGCTCGTCGTGTTTGTCCCCAAAAGCCGACTTTCGGGACACGCTAGTCGCGTCCGGCGCGATTGCATCCTCAGATGAGTTCAACGCTGATCGCCGCGCTGCTGCTCGCGGCGCTTCCCCACGGTCCCGGCACCGACGATCTGAGATGGTGGTGGCCCCTCGATCCGCGCCCGACGGTCTCGCGGGCGTTCGAGGCGCCGCCCACCCCGTACGCCTCCGGTCACCGCGGCATCGACCTCGACGCGAGCGCCGGCGCCTTCGTCAGGGCGGTGGACGACGGGGTCGTCACCTTCGCCGGCAGTGTCGCCGGCGTCGAGGTCGTGAGCGTGGACCACGGCTCGGTGCGCTCGACGTATCAGCCCGTCGCGGCGACCGTGGAGGTCGGGACGCACGTCGTCGCAGGCGACGTCCTCGGTCGGCTCCTCCTCGCAGGCGGGCACTGCCTGCCGCGCGCGTGCCTGCACCTCGGACGACGTCATGGCGCCACGTACGCCGACCCCGTCGAGCTGCTCGACCGTGCCGCGACCGTGCGCCTCGTGACCCCGTACGGGCCGCCGCCGGTCCCTCCGGTCGCCGTGCCGCCGACGGGGCCCGGCGGCTTCCTGCTCCCCGTCGACGGACCGATCAGCTCTTCGTTCGGGATGCGCGTCCACCCGGTCACCGGCGAGCTCAAGCTCCACGACGGCACAGACATCGCGGCGGCGTGCGGGTCACCGGTGACGGTCGCGGCCGCCGGTCGGGTGAGCGCCGTGACGTACGACCCCGCGTACGGCAACCGTGTCGTGGTTGATCACGGTGGCGGGATCGTCACGAGCTACAACCACCTCGCGACCCCGTCCATCGCCAGGGGTGCGGTCGTCGCCGCGGGTGGTGTCGTTGGGGAGGTCGGGTCCACGGGGCTGTCGACGGGATGCCACCTGCACTGGATGGCACTCCAGGACGGCCGTCCGTTCGACCCGCTGACCATGCTCTGAGACGGCGAGACCCGCCGAGGGCTTCCTCGGCGGGTCTCGATCCGGACGGTCCGACGTCAGGCCAGCGTGGCGATCGCGTCGTTCAGCGTCTTCGACGGGCGCATGACCTGCGACGCGAGTGCGTCGTCGGGGCGGTAGTAGCCGCCGATCTCGACCGGCGAGCCCTGCACGCCGATGAGCTCGTCGGTGATCTGCTGGGCGTTCGCCGACAGTGTCTCCGCCAGCGGAGCGAACGCCGCCGCGAGCTCCGCGTCCTCGGTCTGGGCCGCCAGCTCCTGCGCCCAGTAGAGCGCGAGGAAGAAGTGGCTGCCGCGGTTGTCGATCCCGCCGACCCGACGGCTCGGCGACTTGTTCTCGTCGAGGAACGTGCCCGTCGCGCGATCGAGGGTGTCGGCGAGGACCTGGGCCTTCGCGTTGCCCGTCACCTCGGCGAGGTGCTCGAGGCTGACCGCCAGGGCGAGGAACTCGCCCAGGCTGTCCCAGCGGAGGTAGTTCTCCTTGACCAGCTGCTGCACGTGCTTGGGCGCGGAGCCACCGGCACCGGTCTCGAAGAGACCGCCGCCGTTGATCAGCGGCACCACCGACAGCATCTTGGCGCTGGTCCCGAGCTCGAGGATCGGGAACAGGTCCGTCAGGTAGTCGCGCAGGACGTTGCCGGTCACCGAGATGGTGTCCTCGCCCTTGCGGATGCGCTCCAGCGAGAACGCGGTCGCGTCGACCGGCGACATGATCTCGATCTGGAGACCGTCGGTGTCGTGCTCGGTCAGGTAGGACCGGACCTTCGCGATCAGGTTGCGGTCGTGCGCCCGCGTCTCGTCGAGCCAGAACACCGCCGGCGCCCCTGTCGCACGGGCCCGTGACACGGCGAGCTTGACCCAGTCCCGGATCGGGACGTCCTTGGTCTGGCACATGCGCCAGACGTCGCCCTCCGACACGGCGTGCTCGAAGACCACCGAACCGTCGTTGTCGACGACGCGCACCGTGCCGGCCGAGGCGATCTCGAAGGTCTTGTCGTGGCTGCCGTACTCCTCGGCGGCCTGCGCCATCAGGCCCACGTTGGGGACGGACCCCATCGTCGTCGGATCGAACGCGCCGCGCGCACGGCAGTCGTCGATCACGACCTGGTAGATGCCGGCGTAGCTGCTGTCAGGGATGACGGCGAGTGTGTCGGCCTCGGCGCCGTCCGGGCCCCACATGTGGCCCGAGGTGCGGATCATCGCCGGCATCGACGCGTCGACGATGACGTCGCTCGGCACGTGGAGGTTGGTGATCCCGCGGTCGGAGTCGACCATCGCGAGGGCCGGGCCGTCGGCCAGACCCTGGTTGATCGCAGCCTGGACGGAGTCACGGACGTCCGCCGGGAGCGAGTCGATCCCGGCGAGGATGCTGCCCAGCCCGTTGTTGGGGCTGAGGCCGGCCGCCGCAAGGGCGTCGCCGTGCTCGGCGAAGAGCTGCGGGAAGAACGCCTGGACGACATGACCGAAGATGATCGGGTCGGAGACCTTCATCATGGTGGCCTTGAGGTGCACCGAGAACAGCACGCCCTCGGCCTTGGCGCGCTCGATCTGCGCGGTGAGGAACTCACGCAGCGCGGCGACGTTCATCGCGGTCGCGTCGACGACCTCGCCGGCGAGAACCGGCACGGACTCGCGCAGGACGGTGGTGGAGCCGTCGGCAGCGACGTGCTCGATGCGCAGCGAACCGTCCTTCTCGATGACGGCCGACTTCTCGCTGGAACGGAAGTCGTCGGCCTCCATGTGGGCCACGTTGGTCTTCGAGTCGGCCGACCATGCGCCCATCGAGTGGGGGTGCTTGCGGGCGTAGCTCTTGACCGACGCAGGTGCACGGCGGTCGGAGTTGCCCTCACGCAGCACGGGGTTGACGGCGCTGCCCTTGACCTTGTCGTAGCGGGCGCGAACGTCGCGCTCCTCGTCGGTCGCGGGCTCGTCCGGGTAGTTCGGGATCGCGTAGCCCTGGGCCTGGAGCTCGGCGACGGCCGCCTTGAGCTGCGGCACCGAGGCGCTGATGTTCGGCAGCTTGATGATGTTGGCCTCGGGCTGCTTCGCGAGCTGTCCGAGCTCGGCGAGAGCGTCGCCGACCTGCTGCTCCGGCGAGAGCCGGTCTGGGAACTGGGCCAGGATCCGCCCCGCGAGCGAGATGTCGCGGCTCTCCACGGTGACACCGGCCGTGCCGGCGTACGCGGAGATGATCGGGAGGAGCGAGTACGTCGCGAGCAGCGGCGCCTCGTCCGTAAGCGTGTAGATGACCTTCGAGTCCAACTCCGAGGCTCCGTTCCTGCGTTCGACCATCCCGCTTCCCAGGATGGTTCGGCGTGCTGGGGGTCATGTCCGTCAGCCGTGCGACCGCACGGGAGGGGACGCGCCACACCGTGGCGGTCCGCGCTGAGGTCAGGCGCTCCGTACACAGAGCCTACTTCGTCGCGCCCCCGGCGCCGGACGCGGGACGAACGGGTGGGCCTAGGCGCGCGGATGAGCCTGCGCGTAGGCGCTGCGCAGACGCTCCGAGCTGACGTGGGTGTAGAGCTGCGTGGTCGCCAGGGAGGCGTGCCCGAGAAGCTCCTGGACGCTGCGCAGGTCGGCGCCGCCCTCGAGCAGATGGGTCGCCGCCGTGTGCCGGAGACCGTGGGGTCCGAGGTCGGGTGCTCCGTCGACGTCGGCGAGCCGCGTGTGCACCATCCGGCGTACGGTCCGCGGGTCGACGCGTCCGCCACGCCGACCGAGGAACAGTGCGGGCCCACTCGCTGCGGCAGCCAGCTCCGAGCGGCGCGCCACCCACCTGTCGACCGCGTCGGCGGCAGGGCGTCCGAAGGGGACGCTGCGCTCCTTGTCACCCTTGCCGATCACCCGGACGACGTTGCGGTTGCGGTCGATGTCGTCGACGTCGAGACCGCACAGCTCACCGACGCGTATGCCGGTCGCGTACAGGAGCTCGAGGATCGCCACATCGCGCACGGCGACTGCAGAGATCTCGGCCTCGGAGGGTGAGCCGCCCGCAGGGACCGCGGCACCTCGCCCGTCGGCGGGCGCACCCGCCGGCGCTGGTGCGGTCGAGGTCGCGGCGCGCGCCGCCGCGTCCAGAAGGTCGCGCACCTCGTCCTGCCGCAGCACGCCGGGAAGCTCTCGGTGTCGACGTGGGTTGGCGAGCATCGCGCCGGGGTCCTGGTCGGCGCGGCCCGTCCGGACCAGCCAGGCCGTGAAGCGGCGTACGGCGGCGGCGCGGCGGGCGAGCGTGCTGCGGGCCCTCCCCCGCACCTGCTGGCCTGCGAGGAAGCTGCGCAGAACCCTCAGCTCGAGCTCGGCGGGGTCGCGCACGCCGAGCGCCTCGGCATGGTCGGCGAGGAGCGCGAGGTCCCCGGAGTAGGCGCGGACGGTGTGCTCGCTCAGACCACGCTCGGACCGCAGGTGTCGCGCGTAGGCCTCGAGCGCGTCGGACCACGCAGGGCTGCGCTCGGAGGACGTCATGGTGCTGAGTCTGACGAGCGATCCTCCTGGCATCAACGGGGCACGCCGTCGGCATCGGCACCACCGCTGTCCACCGGCCGAGCGGAGAGGTCGGCGCGCCGCAGGAGGTGCCAGCCGTGGACGGAGGCGCGCACGTAGCCCTGCGCCTCGAGGTCGGCGAGCGCGGCCTCCACCTCGTCGGAGCGCAATCCCGAGTGCCAGACGATCTCGGGCGTCGTCCGTGGCCCTGCCGCCGGGAGAACCTCGATGACCGCACGTGAGGCCGGCGGGAGCGCGTCCCAGGCGGTCGCCGGCGCGGGCGGAGGAGTCGCGTCACGCTGCCCGAGGTCGTCGAGGTCCTCGAGGACCTCGGCGCCGTTCGTGACGAGAACGGCACGGCCCTGCCGGATCGCCTGGTGCACCCCCACGGCCGACTGGTTCGTCACCGCCCCGGGAACAGCCATCGTGAGCCGCCCGAGCTCGTGGGCCCAACCGAGGGTGTTGAGCGCCCCGCTGCGGCGGGCTGCCTCGACGACCACGGTGCCCTGCGAGAGAGCCGCGATCACCCGGTTGCGGGTCAGGAAGCGGTTGCGCGTCGGGGTCGCGCCTGGCGGGTGCTCGCTGATGACGAGGCCGGCCTCCGCGATGCTGTGCAGGAGGCCGGAGTGCGCCCGCGGATAGTCGATGTCGACGCCGCACGCCAGCACCGCGACCGTCGGTCCTGCGAGCGCCAGTGCGCCACGGTGGGCTGCGGCGTCGATGCCGAACGCGGCACCGCTCACGACCGTCGTGCCCGCATCGACGAGATCGGCAGCCAGGTCACCCGCGACGTCGCACCCGTAGGGCGTGGCGTCACGCGCCCCGACGACCGCCACCGACCGGGCGACCCGGTCGGCAAGCGGACCGGCGCCCCGCACCCAGAGCCCGAGCGGCCGCCCCGCGACGCCGGCCACCGTGCCGACCAGGTCGAGGTCGTCGAGTTGGGCCGGCCACGCGGCGTCCCCAGGGCACACCCAGCGCGCCCCGCACGCGTGGGCAGCAGCGACCGCCGCGCGGAGGCGAGCGTCGATGCCGGCGCCGCGCGCACGCCACGCCTCGGGCACCGCGGAGTCGCCCGCCAGGACCGCTCGCACCAGATCGGTCGGCGAGCACTCGACGAGCGCTGCGGCCAGGCGCGGATCACCGGGCTCCGCGACGAGGCTGAGCGTGACGCGAGCGCGACGATCCTCACGACGCGCTCGCGACACCGATCTCGTCACGGAGGTCGGCACTGGCATCTCGTCACGGGTGACGCCGTCCTCCGGGGCCCCGTCGCCGGTCATGTGGTGATCCCTGCGAGCTGGCCGCCGTCGAACGGGAGGTCGCGACGCAGGACCGTCGCCAGGTCTAGCGCGTCGATGTCGGGCTCGGACTGGCCTCGGAGGTCGGCGATCGTCCACGCGACCCGGAGGAGGCGGTCAGCCGTACGGGCATTGGCCTTGCCCGACCGGACGAGGCGGTCGACCGTGAGGACCAGCCGGGCGGGAGTCGGCAGTCCCCGGCGGAGGAACGCCCCGGGGACCTCGCCGTTCGTGCGCCAGGGTGTGCCGCTGAGGCGATGTCGTTGACGGTCGCGGGCCTCCGCCACACGTGCGGCGACGACGGCGGTCGGTGTGGGGAGCTTCGCCGCCTCTCCGGTGTGGTGGGCCGAGACTGGACCAACGGTGCGCTGAAGGTCCACCCGGTCGAGGATCGGCGCCGACAGCCGCTCGCGGTAGCGCCGCTTGGCCACCGCTGTGCACGCGCACCGGCCCTCCGGACCTGAGCGGCTGCCGCACGGGCACGGGTTGGCGGCGAGCACGAGCAGGAACCGCGCCGGGAACTCAGCCGTCTGCGCCGCGCGGGCGACCGTGACGCAGCCGCTCTCCAACGGCTGGCGCAGCGCCTCGATCACGTCCCGGCGGAACTCCGGGGCCTCGTCGAGGAAGAGCACGCCGTGGTGCGCCAACGACATCGCGCCCGGGCGGACCGTGCGCGTCCCTCCACCGACCAGGGCGGCCGCGGAGGCGGTGTGGTGCGGGTCGACGAACGGCGGTCGCTGGAGCTGAGGCGCGTCCGGGGAGAGCGCACCGGCCACCGAGTAGACGGCGCTCGTCTCCATGGACTGCTGGTGGTCGAGGTCGGGCAGCAGTGCCGGGAGCCTCTGCGCGAGCATCGTCTTGCCCACGCCCGGCGGCCCCGTGAGCAGGAGGTGGTGGGCCCCGGCCGCCGCGACGACCACCGCGGCACGAGCCTCGTCCTGTCCAGCGACGTCGCTCAGGTCCAGGCCGTCGAGCCGTCCTGGGCGCGGATCGACTCCCGGCACGAGCGGCTCGACGGGCGGCTCGTCCGGCGGGTCCTCACCGCGGAGCAGCGCCGCGGCCTGACGCAGCGAACGCACGCCGATGATCCGTGCGCCGTCGACGATGGAGGCCTCGGCAGCGTTCGGCTCCGGCACGATCACGACCTCGCAGCCTGCGGCGACTGCGGCGACCGTCGCGGGCAGCACGCCTGCCACCGCCCGCAGCCGACCGTCGAGCCCGAGCTCGCCCAGCGCGGCTGCCCCGGCGATCCGTTCCTGCGGCACGTGGCCCTCGCTCGCGAGGACGGCCAGCGCGATGCCGAGGTCGAAGTGAGCGCCGGCCTTGGGCAGCCAGGCCGGCGAGAGGTTGATCGTGACCTTGCGGTCGGGCCACGGGAACCTGCTGTTGACGATCGCCGCCCGGCACCGGTCGCGCGCCTCCGCCAACGAGGCATCGGGCAGACCGACCAGGGTCGTCCTGGGGAGCCCGGCGCTCACGTCGACCTCGATGTCGACGAGGCGCCCGCGCATGCCCTCCAGAGACACCGACATGGTGCGTCCCAACCCCATCACGACACCCCCGGGACGTGAGTCACGCTCGCAGCACCTCGCCGAGGGAGCAGGACGGCGACGACGTCGATGCGCACGCCGGCGGCGCGGCGGTCCTGCTGGGCGAGGTAGGCACCGGCGAGCCTCCGCAGCCGCGCGGCCTTCTGGGCCGTGATCGCCTCGAGCGGCGTGCCGTGCGTGGTCGTCCGCCGCGTCTTGACCTCGCAGAACACCAGCGTCTCGCCGTCCTGCGCGACGATGTCGATCTCACCCCACCGGCACCGCCAGTTGCGCGCGAGCACCTGCATGCCCCTGGAGCGCAGATAGTCCGCAGCCACGTTCTCGCCGTGCGCGCCGACTGCCTGGCGCTGGTCGTACGTCGATCCCATCGCAACCACCTCCGCACCCACGGTGGCGCGTCACGACGCGTCAGATCCGTCGACAGCGGCGGGCTGGGGACGGTCGAGCGTCCGACGGGGCTGTGGAGAAGTCCGGTGTCACACCTTGGGAGGCTCGAAGTCGCTGGTGGCGAGCTCCTCGACGTTGACGTCCTTGAACGTGAGGACCTTGACGTTCTTCGCGAACCGAGCCGGCCGGTAGATGTCCCACACCCAGGCGTCGGTCATGGTCACCTCGAAATACGCGTCACCGGTCTCCGAGCGCACCTTCACGTCGACGGCGTTGCACAGGTAGAAGCGCCTGTCGGTCTCGACGACGTAGGTGAAGATGCCGACGACGTCGCGGTACTCGCGGTACAGCGCGAGCTCCATCTCCGCCTCGTACCGTTCGAGATCCTCTGCGCTCATCGCTCTCCCTCGGTTGCTCCCGCACTGCGAAACTACCGCGTCTGGCGCGCGGCGCCGACTCAGCTGTCGAGCAGCCCGGACGGTTCGCCGGGAAGGCGCGCCTCCGGCGGCGGCTCCGGCCACATCTCGGCATCGTCGAGAAGACCGTCCAGCTCCGGGTCGTCTGCGACGACCCCGTTCAGGCCCGGCAGCCGCCAGGACACCCGATGGTGAGGCGTGGGTCCGTGGGTCACCAGCGCCGCGACGTGCTCCGGCGCGGCGTAGCCCTTGTTGTCGGCCCAGCCGTACTCGGGATGGTCTGCGGCGAGCCCGACCATGATCTCGTCCCGGGCGGTCTTGGCGAGGATGCTGGCCGCGGCGACGGCGGCGCAACGCATGTCGGCCTTGATCATCGTGACGACCGGCGGCACCCGGTCGACCACCACGGGCGGCCCGAACATGGCGGGCTGCTCAGGGGTGGTGAGGTAGTCGTGGTTGCCGTCGAGCAGCACGGAGTCGGGCACGACCGACAGCTGAGCCAGGGCTCGGTGACCGGCGAGGCGCAGCGCGGCGATGATGCCGAAGTCGTCGATCTCACCGGGACTGGCGTGCCCCACCCCGTACGACGGCGCCCACCGTTGGATCTTCGGGACCAGCCGGCGCCTGGCGTCCGCCGTCAGCAGCTTGCTGTCGCGTACGCCCTGCGGGGCCGTCCTGGTCGCCTCGGTGATCAGCACCATCGCCACGGTGACCGGCCCGCACAGGGCGCCGCGGCCGACCTCGTCGCTGCAGGCGAGCGACGCCAGGCCGCCTCGGAGCATCTGACGCTCGATCCGCAACGTCGGAGGGGTCAGCATGCTCGCTCCCCGCTTTGCACCTGGCCGGTTCGTGGACAACCTGGGACCGCCTCAGTCGGAGTCCGGCACCGCGGCGAACGGAGCGTTGTCCGACCCGCCCGAACCCATGCGGTCGAACGGCCAGACGGTGACCCAGGACTTGCCGAGCACGGCGTCGACGTTCACGAAGCCGCCGCCCGGCGAGCCCAGGTGCGCACGCGAGTCGGCCGAGTTGTCGCGGTTGTCGCCCATCAGCCACAGACGTCCGTCGGGAACCTTGACGTCGAAGCGCTGGCTGCTCGCGTCGGCGTTCTTGTCCTTGAGGTACGGCTCGTCGACCGACGTTCCGTTGATCTCGAGCCGGCCCTGGGCGTCGCAGCACACCACGCGGTCGCCTCCGACGCCGATGACGCGCTTCACGAGGTGACCGCCCGCCGGATACAGGCCGAAGACCGACAGCACCTGCTGCACCGGTCCGAGCTCCTGCTCGCCGCCCGCACCCAGCCAGTCACCCGGGTCGTCGAAGACGACCACGTCGCCGCGCTCAGGCTCGCCCGTCCAGTAGGAGACCTTCTGGACGAGGATGCGGTCGTCGATCTGAAGGGTGTCCTCCATCGAGCCCGACGGGATCCAGAACGCCTGCACGAGGAAGGTCTTGACGACCAGCGCGAGCACGAGCGCGATCGCGACCAGCAGGATCGTCTCCTGCCACAGCGGGAGCGCCTTGCGCTTCTTGCTCGAAGGGCGGCTTGCGGCGCTCGCGGCCGGCTCGTGGGACGTCACGCAGACAGCCTAGCCCCGAGCCCCACAGGTTCTGCGCGCGGCAGAGCGGCCGGGATTCAGTCGAGCGTGGAGAACGACTGGGGGTCGTGCAGGACGGCTCGGTCCTTCCACGGCCACACCACGAAGGCGACCTTGCCGACGACGTTCCCGGTGGGGACGAAGCCGCCGCCGGCGCCTTCGATGTGGGCTCGGGAGTCGGCCGAGTTGCCCCGGTTGTCGCCCATCACCCACAGGTAGCCTTCGGGCACCTCGACCGAGAAGGGAGACCGCGCCGTCGCGGACGCGTCCTTGACGTACGGCTCCTCGATCGCCACGCCGTTGACCTCGATCCGCCCCAACGTGTCGCAGCACTTGACGGTGTCACCACCGACGCCGATGACGCGCTTGACGAGGTGTCCACCCGAGGGGAACAGGCCGGCGGTGGAGAGCAGCTTCTGGGCGGCGTTGGTGGAGTCCTGGACCTCGCCCGCGCGGAGCCAGCCGCCCGGGTCCTCGAAGACGACGACCTCGCCGCGGTGCGGGTCGCGACCCCAGTACGACACCTTCTGGACGACGATCCGGTCCTTGGCGCCCTGGGCGTGGCCGGTGAGGGTCGGCTCCATCGACTCCGACGGGACGTAGAACGTCTGGAGGAAGAGCGACTTCACCACGAGCGAGAGCACGAGCGCCACCATCAGGAGGGCGCCCACCTCCATCCAGAGCGGGAACGCACGCTTCGTCGTACGCGCCGCCGCAGGCAGACGAGGACGCACCGGGCCCCCCGTCGTACGGGGTGCCCGGTGCGTCCCTGGAGCATCGTCGGCGCGGCCGTCGTCCGGCCGGCCGTCACGCATCGTCACAGTCTCCCCCCGAGACTGCTCAGATCTCGCGCTTCTCCTTGATCTTGGCTGCCTTGCCGCGCAGGTTGCGGAGGTAGTAGAGCTTCGCGCGACGGACGTCGCCGCGGGTCACGACCTCGATCTTCTCGATGATCGGCGTGTGCAGCGGGAAGGTGCGCTCGACACCGACACCGAAGCTGACCTTGCGGACAGTGAAGGTGCGGCCGATGCCCGACCCCTGGATGCGGATCGCGACGCCCTGGAAGACCTGGACGCGGGAGCGGTTGCCCTCGATCACCTTGACGTGAACCTTGAGGGTGTCACCGGCGCGGAACTCGGGAACGTCGTCACGGAGCGACTGGCTCGCGACGGCGTCGACTACGTTGGTCATCTCATCTCTTCCTCGTCGGTGCCACAGGTCACCCACGAAACAGCGCGGGGTGAATGCTTGGAGCGGTGCTGCAACACGTCGCGACGACGTATCAGACGACTCGAGGCCCCTGTGGCAGCAGAGTCCAGCACCGACGTCCCAGTCTGCCATACCAGGCCTGACGGCCGTTAATCGGCCGGAGCGGGTCCAGCACCGCCCCCACGACTTCACCCCCGCAGACGCCGGGGGCACGGTGCTGGACCCACACCTGAGGCTAGATCGGCAGCACCGCACCGAAGAATACGCAGTCGTACGTACGCATGGCGCCTGGCCGTGACACGTGCACCCGAGATGTCTCACGCCGCTCGGCGACCCGCCGGACCCTGCGGATCCGGGAAAGACGCTGCTGCGACCCGCTGTTCGGTACGCTCCCGTCAAGACATCCGACAGGACGGGAACCGATGACGGACTCCGCGCGGTGGATCGAGGTCGCTGCCGACCTCCTCGCGCTCGACGACGTCACCGAGGCGCGCAGGTGTCTCACCGATCAGCTCCTCTGCGACTTCGGCGCCACCGGCGGCGCACGGGTGGTGATCGCGGCGTCCACCGACGACATCGCCCTGCAGACGTTCCCGCGCGACATCGCCTTCGACACCGAGCGCTGGCCCTACGGACAGCGGACGATCGCGAGGACTCACCCGCTCGTCCAGCACTACCGGGCGACCGGCTCGATGGATCCGGAGGTCCTGGTCCAGCCGGGCGAGACCACGCGCTCGCTCCCCGCTCCCCTGCTCGGCCTGCTGCACTCGGTCGGCGTCGGGCTCCACCAGCTCGTCCTCCCGCTGCGCAACGACCCGCAGACAGGTCTCGTGGCGTACGTCCTCGTGCGCGACGATCCGTTCCCCCGGTGGGCGCGTCTGCGCGCGAGCGCGCTCCTGCCGCTCATCCGCGGTCTCGACCGGCACCTGCTGCTGCGCCTCGCGGAGCCGGAGACGGTGGCCGCGGCCACGTCCGCGGGCGTGAGCCTGACCCCCCGCGAGCACACGATCATCACGATGCTGGCCGAGAGTCGTACGGCCGAGTCGATCGGTCGCAGCCTCGGCATCTCGGCGCGCACCGTGCACAAGCACCTCGAGAACGTCTATCGCAAGCTCGGGGTGAGCGACCGTGTCGCGGCGCTCCAGCTCGCCTACCGTCGCGGCCTCATCGTGGACGCCCCGGGGGCCGACGCGGTGGCTGGTGCCCGGCCGCCACTGGCGGGCGGTCGTTCGGAAGGCAACGGATTCGCCGACGTCCTGACCTGACAGCTGCGTCGCTGCGGCGGGCGTTCAGTCGTCGTCGGCCGCGAGCAGGTCGGGCCGACGCTGCGCCGTACGCTCGAGCGCCTGCTCGCGGCGCCACGCGGCGATGCGGCCGTGGTCGCCCGACAGCAGGATCGGCGGGACCTCGTGGTCGCGCCAGAGGGCGGGCTTGGTGTAGACGGGGTACTCGAGGAGCCCGTCGGACCCGTGCGACTCCTCGGCGAGGGACTCCGGGTTGCCCATGAAGCCCGGCAGCAGCCGGATGACGGCCTCGATCACGGCGAGGGCAGCGACCTCTCCCCCGTTGAGGACGAAGTCGCCGAGCGACACCTCTTCGACCGGCATCCGCTCGGACGCCCAGTCGACGACGCGCTGGTCGATGCCTTCGTAGCGCCCGCAGGCGAAGGCGAGCCACGGCTCGCGGGCGAGACGCTGGGCGTCGGCCTGGGCGAACGGACGACCCGACGGCGTCGGCACCAGCAGCCGCGGCGTGTCGGCGGGTGCGTCGCCCGAGGCGCCGGCGGCCAGGAGCCCGTCGAGGGCCTCGCCCCAGGGCTCGGGACGCATGACCATGCCGGCTCCCCCGCCGTACGGGGTGTCGTCGACGGTGCGGTGACGGTCGTACGTGTGGTCGCGGAGGTCGTGCACGTGCAGGTCGAGCAGGCCCCGCTGCTGCGCCTTGCCGGGCAGCGACAGCGCGAGCGGCGCCAGGTAGTCGGGGAAGATCGTGACGACGTCGATCCGCATCACTGCGGACCGGCGTTCTCGGCCTGCTCGGGATCGAGCAGGCCCGCGACCTCGGCGACGTGCACGACGCCCTCGTCGAGGTCGACCTCGAGGACGAGCGCGGCGACGAACGGCACCAGGACCTCCGTGCCGTCCGGACGCTCCACGGCGAGGACGTCCTGGACAGGAAGGTGGAGCACAGCACGGACGGTCCCACGGTCGACCCCGCCCGACACGACCTTCAGCCCCTCGAGCTGGTGGTCGTAGAACTCCTCCGGATCGTCCGGCCGCTCGTCGGGGTCGACGTCGACGACGATCTGGGAGCCGCGCAGAGCCTCGGCCGCGGTGCGGTCCGGCACGGCCGGGAACGTCACGAGGAGGCGTCCCTGGTGCGGGCGGACGGAACCGATCACCAGCTTGCGGTCGACGCCGGAGCGCGGACGAACGACGACCGACGAGCCCGGGGCGAAACGCCTCTCGGGCTCGTCGGTCGTCAGGTCGATGCTGACCTCGCCGCGGATGCCGTGCGCCCGGCCGATTCGGCCGACGACGATCTCCACCGGCTCAGCGACGCCGGTCGACGTCGACGAAGTCGATGCGGGCCCCGCCCTTGCCGGCGATCGCGCCGGCAACGGTGCGGATGGCCGAGGCCGTACGGCCCTGGCGCCCGATCACCTTGCCGAGATCGTCGGGGTGGACCCGGACCTCGAACAGGAGGCCTCGACGCAGCTGCTTCGCGTTGACGTCGACGTCCTCAGGGTGGTCGACGATGCCGCCGACCAGGTGTTCGATGACTTCGGCGACCATCATGGTGCTCAGGCCTCCGTGGACGCAGGCGCCTCGGCCGACTCGTCGGCGGCCGGCTCCTCGGCCTTGGCGGCCTTCTTCGCGGGAGCCTTCTTGGTGACGGCCTCGGTGGCCGGCGCGCTGTGGACGGCCTTGAGCGCCTCGTTGAAGAGCTCGGCCTTGTCGCGCTTCGGCTCGGCGACCTTGACGGTCGACTCGGCCTTCTCGCCCTTCGAGGCCTGGAAGTCGCCGGTCAGCTTGAGCAGCGCCGCGACGGCCTCGCTCGGCTGGGCACCGACGCCGAGCCAGTACTGGGCGCGATCGGAGTCGATCTTGATGATCGACGGATCGGTCTTGGGGTTGTAGGTGCCGATCTCCTCGATCACGCGACCGTCACGCTTGGTGCGTGCGTCGGCGACGACAACTCGGTAGAACGGCGTGCGGATCTTGCCCATCCGCTTCAGGCGAATCTTGACGGCCACGGGTGTGGTGTCTCCTCAATGAACGTGGTGTGGTGATCCAGCGGGCACCGTGTGGGGAACGGGCCACCTGATCGCGGATCCGGACGCGAACGAATGAGAGGGTTCGGACGCGAGACGGAATCGACATCCCATTGTGCCAGAACGCCGGTCGGCCCTCCAACTCCGTACGGCAGACTGCTCGTATGAGCACGCTCTTCACCCAGATCATCGCCGGTGAGATCCCGGGCAGGTTCGTGTGGGCCGACGAGGAGGTCGTCGCCTTCATCAGCATCGGGCCGATCCGTCCGGGGCACACGCTGGTCGTCCCCCGTGCCGAGATCGACCACTGGATCGACGCCGACGACGCCCTGCTCGGCCGGCTGACCAGCGTCGCCAAGCGGATCGGCGCAGCCCAGCAGGAGGAGTGGGACAGCCCGCGGGTCGGCACGATGGTCGCCGGCTTCGAGATCCCGCACCTGCACGTCCACGTGTGGCCGGTCTGGGGTCTGGACGACTTCAGCTTCGCGGCGGTCGACCCGAACCCCTCCCCCGAGTCGCTCGACGAGGCTGCCGAGCGGCTGCGCGCCAGGCTTGTCGCCCACGGCCACGAGGCGTACGTCCCCGCCGACGTCTCCTCCGCCGGCTGACTCGCCGGCGCCGCTCACACCCCGGCGCCCGCGAACTGCGCCTCGTAGAGCCGCGCGTACGCCCCGCCGGCCGCGATCAGAGCGTCGTGCGTGCCCTGCTCCACGATCTGCCCGTCCTCCATGACCACGATGCGGCTCGCGTCGCGGATAGTCGACAGACGGTGCGCGATGACGAAGCTCGTACGGCCCGACCGCAGCTCCGCCATCGCTTGCTGGACGAGGGCCTCGGTGCGCGTGTCCACCGAGCTCGTCGCCTCGTCGAGCACCAGGATCGACGGATCCGCCAGGAACGCGCGTGCAATGGTGAGCAGCTGCCGCTGCCCGGCGCTCAGGTTGCCGCCGTCGTCGTCGATCACGGTGTCGTAGCCGTCGGGGAGCGTGCGGACGAAGTGGTCGACGTACGCCGCCTGCGCCGCCGCGACGATCTCCTCCTCGGACGCTCCGTCCGCCCCGTAGGCGATGTTGTCGCGGATCGTGCCGTGGAAGACCCACGCGTCCTGCAGCACGACGCCGAAGTTGTCGCGCAGCACGTCGCGGTCCATGGCTCGTACGTCGACGCCGTCGAGCGTGATCCGGCCGTCGTCGACGTCGTAGAAGCGCAGCGCCAGGTTCGTGAGCGTCGTCTTGCCCGCGCCGGTCGGGCCGACGATCGCCACCGTCTGCCCCGGCTCCGCGACGAGGTCGAGGTGCTCGATCAGCGGCTTGTCGGGGTCGTACGAGAACGACACGTCCTCGAACGCGACGCGTCCGCGCACGAGGGTGGGAGCGAGCGCGTCCGGCGGGTCCGGCACCTCCTCGGCCTCGTCGAGCAGCTCGAAGACCCGCTCTGCCGAGGCCACGCCGGACTGCAGCAGGTTGATCATCGACGCCACCTGCGTCAGCGGCTGGGTGAACTGACGGGAGTACTGGATGAAGGCCTGCACGTCGCCCACCGAGATCGCACCGGAACCGACGCGGACAGCGCCGATGACCGCCACAGCGACGTAGTTGACGTTCGAGACGAACATCATCACGGGCTGGATGATGCCGGAGACGAACTGCGCGCGGAACCCTGCGTCGTAGACCTTCGTGTTGGCGGCGTCGAAGTCGGCGCGTGCCTTCTCCTGGCGGCCGAAGACCTTGACGACCTCGTGCGCGGTGAAGTTCTCCTCGATGTGGCCGTTGAGCTGGCCGGTCGCCGCCCACTGCGCGACGAACTGCGGCTGGGAGCGCTTGGCCACCGCGCTCGTGATGAGCACGGCGATGGGGATCGTGATCAGCGCGACGAGTGTCAGCAGCGGCGAGATCGTCACCATCATCACCAGGACGCCGATCACGGTGAGCAGCGACACCAGCAGCTGGCTGATCGTCTGCTGCAGCGACTGCGCGATGTTGTCGAGGTCGTTCGTGACCCGCGACAGGATCTCGCCACGCGAGCGCGAGTCGAAGTACGCCAGCGGGAGACGCCCGATCTTGTCCTCGACCTCGCTGCGCAGGTCCGCGACCGTCCGCTGGACCAGACGAGTCGTCAGGATGCCCTGCAGCCACATGAACAGCGACGAGAGGACGTACAGCGCGAGGACTCCGATGAGCACCCATCCGAGCGCGCCGTAGTCGATGCCCTGCCCCGGTTGCAGGTCCATCGCGGCGACCATGTCGGCGACACGGTCGTCGCCCTGGGCGCGCAGGCCGGCCACTGCCTCCGCCTTGGACTCCCCAGGCGGCAGCTGGCTCGCGATGTAGCCCTCGAAGACGATGTCCGTCGCGTGACCGAGGATCCGCGGACCGATGACGCTGAGGGCGACGCCGATGACGGCGAGCACCAGGATCGCCGCCGTGCTCGTCCGGTCACGCACGAGCGTGCCGACCAGACGGCGTACGGACGCCTTGAACGACTTCGCCCGCTGAGGCGCCGCCATGCCCATCATCGGGCCGGGGCCACGGCCGCTCATGCCGCCTCCTGCTCGGTCAGCTGAGACAGTACGATCTCGCGGTACGTCCCGCACGTGTCCATCAATTCGGAGTGCGTGCCCGTCCCGACGACGCGGCCCTCGTCGAGGACCACGATGCGGTCGGCGTCGCGGATCGTGCTGACGCGCTGCGCGACCACGATCACGGCGGCATCGGCGGTGACCGGACGGAGCGCACGTCGCAACGCCACGTCGGTGGCGAAGTCGAGCGCCGAGAACGAGTCGTCGAAGAGGTAGACGAGCGGTCGGTTCACGATCGCCCGCGCGATGGCGAGGCGCTGCCGCTGCCCGCCGGAGACGTTCGTGCCACCCTGGGCGATCGGCGCGTCGAGGCCCTCGGTCATCGCCTCGACGAAGTCGCGCGCCTGCGCGATCTCGAGCGCGTCCCACAGCTGCTCGTCGGTGGCGTCCGGATCACCCATCCGCAGGTTCGACGCGACCGTGCCGGAGAACAGGAACGCCTTCTGCGGCACCAGCCCCATCGCGGCCCAGACCTGCGGAAGAGCTCGGTCCCGGACGTCGACGCCGTCGATGAGGACCTGTCCGGCAGTGGCGTCGAAGAGCCGCGGAATGAGGTTGAGAAGGGTCGACTTGCCGCTGCCGGTCGAACCGATGATCGCCGTGGTCTCCCCCGGTCTCGCGATCAGGTCGACGTCGCAGAGGACCGGCTCCTCGGCGTCGGGATAGCTGAACGACACACCGACGAGGTCGACGCGCCCCTCCCGCACCGCGCCGGCGTCGGCATCGGGTGCGGTCAGCACGCTCGGCTCGACCTCGAGGACCTCCTGGATGCGCTCCGCCGACACCTCCGCACGCGGCAGCATCACGAACATGAAGGTCGCCATCATCACCGACATGAGGATCTGGACCAGGTAGGTCAGGTACGCCGTGAGGGTGCCCACCTCGAGCGTGCCGTCGCCGACCCGGTGCCCGCCGAACCAGAGCACGGCGACGCTGGAGGCGTTCATGACGAGCATGACGGTCGGGAACATGAGGGCCATCCACTGGCCCGCCTTGATCGCGACGTCGCGGTACTCGTGGTTGGCGACCTCGAAGCGGTCGCGCTCGAAGCCGCCCTTGACGAACGCGCGGATGACCTGGATGCCCATGATCTGCTCACGCAGGATGCGGTTGATGGCGTCGATCTTGTCCTGCATCTGGCGGAAGTACGGCCGCATGCGGGAGATGATGAAGCCCACCGAGACCGCCAGCAGCGGGATCACGACGGCGATCAGCCAGGACAGCCCCACGTCCTGCCGCAGGGCCATCACGATGCCGCCGACGCACATGATCGGCGCGGCGACCAGGATCACGAAGACCATGAACGCGATCAGCTGGATCTGCTGGACGTCGTTGGTGCTGCGGGTGATGAGCGTCGGCGGGCCGAACCGCGTGACCTCTGCTGCGGCGAAGGTCTCCACCTTGGCGAAGACCGCGGCGCGCAGGTCGCGCCCGAACGCCATCGACGTACGGGCTCCGTAGTAGACGGCGATGATCGAGCACACAGCCTGCAGGCAGGTCACGAGCAGCATGACGCCGCCGATGCGGAGGATGTAGTCGGTATCCCCGTTGACGATGCCTTCGTCGATGATGTCGGCGTTCAGGCCGGGAAGGTAGAGGGTGGCCAGCGTGGAGATCAGCTGGAAGACGATGACGACCGCGATCGCACCTCGGTAGGGGCGCAGGTAGGTCCGCGCGAGGGTCCAGAGCACGGGACGACGTTACCTGCGGGGTGGTTGCCCATGACACTCATTTCGGACCCGTACGCCGAGGGCGAACGCCGGCAGTCAGATCACGAGGTGCATGAGCAGCACGAACACGAGGCCCGAGACCGACAGCACCGTCTCCATCAGCGACCAGGACTTGATGGTCTGGCCGACCGACATGCCGAAGTACTCCTTGATCAGCCAGAACCCGGCGTCGTTGACGTGGGAGAAGAACACCGAGCCCGCGCCGATCGCGAGGACGAGCAGCGAGATCTCTCCCTGGGCCATCCCCTCGGTGAGCGGCACCATGATGCCGGCCGCGGTGATCGTCGCGACGGTCGCCGAGCCGGTCGCGAGGCGGATCAGCACGGCGACGAGCCAGGCGACGAGGACGACCGAGACGCCCGAGTCGGTGACGAAGTCGGCGATCACCTCGCCGATGCCGGTGTCGATCAGCACCTGCTTGAAACCGCCGCCCGCGCCGACGATCAGGACGATGCCGGCGATCGGCGGGAGCGACGCGCCGATGCTCGCGCTCAGCTCGTCGCGTCCCATGCCCGACCCGACTCCGAGGGTGAACATCGCGACGATGACCGCGAGGAGCAGGGCGACGAGGGGCTCGCCGACGAAGTCCATGAACGCGTACGACAGGCCGTCCTCGTCGAGGACCAGGTCGGCGACGGCCTTCGCCATCATGAGCACGACCGGCAGCAGCACCGTCGCGAGCGTGATGCCGAAGGACGGCCGACGTCCCTCGGTGTCACGTGAGGTCTCGAACTGGGCGGCGTCGGCGTGGACGTCGACCCACTTCGAGGCGAACCTCGTGAAGAGCGGGCCGGCGACCACGATCGTCGGGATCGCGACGATGATGCCGAGACCCAGCGTGATGCCGACGTCGGCGCTCAGGACGTCGATCGCCGCCAGCGGGCCCGGGTGGGGCGGGACGAAGCCGTGCATCGCCGACAGTCCGGCGAGCGTCGGGAGCCCGACCGCGATCAGGGACAGTCCGCTGCGCTTGGCGACCAGGTAGATCACGGGCATCAGGAGCACGAGGCCGATCTCGAAGAACATCGGCAGGCCGATGATCGCGCCGATCGCCGCCATCGCCCAGGGAAGCATCCGGGTGCTGGACTTCCCGACGATCGTGTCGACGATCTGGTCCGCACCACCGGAGTCCGCGAGCAGCTTGCCGAACATCGCACCGAGGGCGATGAGGACGCCGACACCGGCCACGGTGGTGCCGACACCGGCGGTGAAGCTCTCGAGGGTGTCCTTCATCGGCATCGTCGCGACCACGCCGACCGCGAGCGAGCCGAGGGTGAGCGCGAGGAACGGGTGGACCTTCAGCCAGACGATGAGCACGACGATCAACGCGATGCCGACGAGGGCGGCGGTGATCAGCTGGGCGGTCCCGGCAGCCGGGGTGATCGCGTCCTGCGTGCCGAGGAGTCCGAAGAGTCCGCTCGGGTCGGTCATCGGGGTCCTTCCTGCTCGTCCACGACCTCCGTGCGCGCGAGGAACTCGTCGACGATCTCGGCCGGGGTGGGCGTGATGTCGAGGAGCTCACCGTTCTCGTCCGGCTCGAGCTGCTCGAGCGTCTCCTCCTGCGACTGCAGGAGCGAGACAGGCATGAAGTGGTCGCGGTGCTCCATCCGCTGGCGGATGAGGTCGTGGTCCCCTGCGAGGTGGAGGAACGTCGTGCGCGGGGCCGCGGAGACGAGGACGTCGCGGTAGACCCGGCGCAGCGCCGAGCAGCTCACCACTCCCCCGGACTCGTCGTGCGCGTGGAGCCACGCACCGATGGACTCCAGCCAGGGCCAGCGGTCGTCGTCGGTCAACGGGGTCCCGGCGGACATCTTGGCAATGTTGGCCTCGGAGTGGAACGCGTCGCCGTCCTCGTACGGGATGTCGTACCGGTCGGCGAGCTCGTGCCCGATCTCGGACTTCCCGACGCCCGAGATCCCCATGACCACCACCAGCGGCGGCAGTGTCAGTCGGCTCATGCCACGCACCTCCCTCCCGAGAGGGTGGCACGACCCGCGGCGGCGCGCCGATCACTGCCGAAGCCGGCTTGCCGGATCCCCTATCGTCATCCGAGAAATGCAGATATCGTATATTTTCATATCCGATATCCATCGAGGAGGAACAGTGCGACCCCACGTCGAGCTCATCCAGGAAGACGACTACGTCTGGCACGGCGCCGAGCTGCCCGGTGGCGAGGGCCGCGCGAGCGAGCGGCGGCTGTCGGTGGACGAGGAGGACGGTTCCTCGTCGCTGCGCGTCGACTTCCACACCGACTGGGGACGCGGCCCGGGCATCCACCACGCCAACACCGAGTACTACGTGCTCGAGGGCGAGATCGACTACGGCGGCCGCAAGATCGGCAAGGGCGGGTACGTCTACGCCCCGAAGGGCGTCCCGAACGACTACCTCCGGATCGCCGAGGGCACCCAGATCCTCCACTACCGCGAGTACGGCGGCGCCGGCTTCGACCCGGTCGACTCGCTCGACCCCGCGCAGCGGTGGACCGACGCCCGTGAAGACGTCATCGTGATCGACTCCGAGGCGATGAAGTGGGACTCCGTCCCCAACCCCGGCCCGATGCCGGGCCTCTTCATCAAGTACCTCCACGTCGACCCGGAGACCGGCTTCTACACGCGACTCGTGCACGCGCAGGAGGGCTGGGCCGACCACCGCCTCGCCCACCACCCCTGCTACGAGGAGGCCTACACCACTCAGGGCCACATGGAGTACAACTTCGGCACCCTGGACCTCGGCACCTACTTCTTCCGCCCCGCGCGCGTGAAGCACGGCCACTTCACGACGATGGAGGGCGGCGCCACCTGGCTGCTGCGCTCGGACGGCGAGCTCGCCAACTGGTACACCCAGAACGAGTGGGTCCGCTGGGGCGGCGACGGCGTGAACTACGGGCCCGAGGGAGTGCAGGAGGAGCCTCACCCGCCGGTGCGCTGGGCACACTCCACGTACGACATGGCACAGCCGTGGCGCACCGACGAGGACATGCGCCAGCTCACCGCTTCCTGGCAGTTCCAGATCGACCAGGGCCAGGACAACACGCCCATCTCGCACCAGGGCACCACCGATCGCGGTGCCATCGCGATCGCGAAGGCCCTGGACGCCTACAACCTCCAGGGCGGGCACGGCGGCGACGACCACGGTCACAGCCACGATCACGACCACGACCACGACCACGACCACGACCACGGCGACCACGACCACGACCACGGCGACCACAGCCACGAGCACGAGCGCGAGGTCATCAACCCCGACTGGGGTTGGACCGGCAAGGCGACCGAGCACGCCGACGAGCGTACGGACGAGCAGGCCCACAACTGGGGTGCCGGCCGCGCGTGGAAGGCGGGCGACCCGGTCCCCGCGCCGATCCTGTCGTCGATGCCGGTCCGCAGCCGCTCCCGCGGCCGCTGGGACGGGGACGGGATGTGAGCGAGACCCTCGCTGCCGTCGAGGCGGTCCACGGCTTCAACGGCTACAGCGTCGCGATCCTGCTGCACATCCTCCTGTTCGCGTACTGGCTCGGCGGCGACCTCGGCGTCTTCTACTCCAGCCGCTTCATCCTGCGCGACGACCTGGCGCCGCAGACCCGGGCGACGGCGCTGAAGATCATGCACGGCGTCGATCTGGCACCCCGCATCTGCCTCGTCCTGTTCCTGCCGAGCGGGATCACGCTGATGGCGTGGGGCCCGCTCGGAGACCAGTTCTTCGTCAACGGGGCGCTGCTCGCGCTCGTCTGGGTGGCGTCGCTGATCTGGCTCGCGATCGCGGTGTACGACTACTTCCACGGCACGGCGACACGGTTCGGCCACACCATCGCCCGGCTCGACCTGGTCGTCCGCTACGGGCTCGGAGCGAGCCTGCTGGCGATCGGCGCCTACACGATGGTCGTCGCCGAGCCGTTCGGGGTCGACACCAACCCGAAGTGGCTCGGCGCGAAGCTCGCGGCGTACGCCCTCTGCATCCTCTCCGGAGTCCTCATCCGCTGGAAGCTGCGGTCGTTCGGGCCCGCGTTCGGCCGGTTGATGGCGACCGGCTCGACCCCGGAGGTCGAGCGTGACCTGCGCACCTCGCTGCGCGGTTGCGAGCCGTACGTCTTCGCGATCTGGGGCTTCGTCCTGCTTGCCGCCGTCCTCGGCGTGATCAAGCCCGGCTCTACAGCGTTCTGAATCCACACAGCCTGAGAAGGAGAGAGATGACCCAGAAGCTCGGGTGGACCGGCCGGTTCTTCGAGGACTTCGAGATCGGCGACGTCTACCAGCACCCGCTCGGGCGCACGGTCTCCGAGTCCGACAACACGTGGTTCTCGTTGCTGACGATGAACACCAACCAGATGCACTTCAACACCGAGTACGCCAAGAAGTCGGAGTTCGAGAAGCCGCTGGTCGTCTCGACCCTGACGGTGGCGATCGCGGTGGGCCAGAGCGTCACCGACATCACCCAGAACGCGTTCGCGAACCTGGGCTGGGACGAGATCCGCATGACGCACCCGGTGTTCGCGGGCGACACGCTGTTCAGCGAGTCGCTGGTGCTGGAGAAGCGGGAGTCGGGCAGCCGCCCGCACGCCGGCATCGTCACCGTCCGCACCCGGACCCTCAACCAGGACGGCGACGAGGTCTGCTCGTTCAAGCGGACGTTCTACGTCTACCGTCGGGGCGCCGAGCAGGTCGAGGGGACGTTCCCGACCGGCAAGCGCCCGCTGACCGCTGAAGGCGCGTGACGGCGGTGCGCATCACGTACGCGCCGTGGGGCGAGACGCTCGCGGAGCTCGCCGACGCCGCACGCCGTGCGGAGGCCGCCGGCGCCGAGGTGCTGTGGGTTCCCGAGCTGCACCGCAGCGCCACGGTGAGCGCGGCCGCGCTGATCGGCGCGACGTCGACCGCGCAGGTCGGCACCGCCATCGCGCTCGCGTTCACGCGGAGCCCGATGGTCACCGCGCTCGAGGCGCTCGACCTCGACGAGATGTCGGACGGACGCTTCGTGCTCGGCCTCGGCACTGGCGTCCAGCGACTCAACGAGGACTGGCACAACGCCCGCTGGGGCAAGCCGGTGGGTCATTTCCGCGAGACCGTGCGCAACGTGCGGCTCTTCTGGGAGAGGTCCACGACCGGCGAGACGATCGAGGTCGAGGGCGAGTTCGAGCCGATGCGCATCCGCGGGTACGAGCGGCCGTACGCTCCCCCGCGCCGCGACATCCCCGTCTACGTCGCCGCGATGGGACCGGCGATGACCCGTCTGGCAGGGCGGATCGGTGACGGCTGGATCAGCCACGAGCTCTGCTCGCCCACCTATCTGGAGAAGCAGATCCTGCCCGAGCTGCAGGCTGGCATCGAGGCCGCGGGTCGCCGTCGTGACGACGTGGAGGTCGTCGTGTCGGCGTGCTGCTCGGTCGCGGACGACGCGTCGACCGCGACGCGACGTGTGGCAGGCACCGTCGGCTTCTACGCCAGCGTGCGGACGTACGCCGAGTTCTTCGCCTTCCACGGGCTGGCGGACCAGCAGCAGCGGGTGATCGACGCGTTCCGCGAGGGACGTGGCGCCGACTACCTCGCCGGGTCGGTCGACGCGGAGATGGTCGACGCGCTCACCCTCAACGGTGACCGCGCCCGCGTCGCCACGCAGCTCGCGGCGTACGAGGGGCTCGCCGACGCCGTCAAGCTCAGCCCGCCCACCCACGGCATCTCGGCGGTCGAGACCCGTGCCGCCCAGGACGAGATCATCACGCTCATCGCCGAGCTCACCGGAGGCACCGCATGAAGCCGCTCGAGGACGTCCGCATCATCGCCGTCGAGCAGTACGGCGCCGGCCCGTTCGGCAGCGTCCACCTCGCGGACCTCGGAGCCGAGGTCATCAAGATCGAGGACCCGCGGGTCGGCGGCGACGTCGGCCGCTACGTGCCGCCGTACTCCGAGGACGAGGACTCGCTCTTCTTCGAGACCTTCAACCGCAACAAGCGGAGCCTGTCGCTCGACCTCACCTCTCCCGAGGGTCGGGCGGTCTTCGAGGACCTGGTGACCCGCTCGGACGTCGTCTACTCGAACCTGCGCGGCGACGTGCCGAAGAAGATCGGCATCACCTACGACGACCTCAAGCACCTCAACCCGGCGATCGTGTGCTGCTCGCTCACCGGGTTCGGCATGACGGGTCCACGCCAGAAGGAGCCCGGCTACGACTACATCCTGCAGGGACTCGCCGGGTGGATGGACCTGACCGGCGAGCCCGACGGCCCTCCCACCAAGTCCGGGCTCTCCCTGGTGGACTTCTCCGGTGGGTACGTCGCCGCGATCTCGCTGCTCGCAGGGCTGCACGCCGCCCGCCGCGACGGGATCGGCATGGACTGCGACGTCAGCCTGTACGACACCGCGCTCTCGATGCTGACCTACCCCGCGACCTGGCACCTCAACGCCGGGTTCACCCCCGAGCGCACGCGTCATTCCGCGCACCCCTCGCTGGTGCCGTTCCAGGCGTTCGAGGCCTCCGACGGCTGGCTCGTGGTCGGCTGCGCCAAGGAGAAGTTCTGGGCACGGCTCGCGGTCGTGGTCGGCCACCCGGAGTGGGCCGAGCAGGAGTCCCCGTACGCCACCTTCTCGGGGCGCCAGCAGGGCAGCGCGGACCTCCTCGCGCAGCTCGAGGAGATCTTCCTCCAGCGCACGGTCGACGACTGGCTGTCCGTGCTCTACCCCGCGTCGATCCCCTGCGGACCGATCAACGACGTGCCGCAGGCCCTGCGCGAGGAGCACACGCTCGCCCGCAACCTCGTCGTCGAGACCGAGCACCCCCGTTACGGGACGGTCCGCCAGGTGGCGTCGCCCGTACGAGTGGGTGCCGAGACCCCGACGTACCGCCGCGCACCGCGCCGCAACGAGGACTTCGACCACGTGGTCCGCGACATCATCGGGTACGACGACGCGGAGGTCGCGAAGCTGCGTGCGGCCGGCGCGTTCGGCGCCCCGGCGGAGCCGACGGAGGAGTGACCCGATGATCGCGTCCGAGCTCGCCGCGTGGGCGACCGGTGACCTCCTGGTCCCCGTGCCGGTCGACGACGCCGCGCGTCGTCATCTGCTCGACGGCATCGGCACCGCAGTCGCCGCAGCGCGTCTCCACGCCGCCGCGCCCGCCGTCGCCGTCGCGACAGGCCTCGGCGGTCCTGCCGAGTCCACGATCGTCGGCACCGATACTCGGGTCGGTGCCGCCGCGGCCGCGCTGGCCACCGGCACGCTCGTGCACGCCCTCGACTTCGACGACACGCATGCCGGCGGTCTGGTGCACGCGACCGCCGTGGTGCTGCCGGCGGCGTTCGCGGTCGGCGAGCAGACGCGGGCGAACGGCCGTGAGGTCCTCACCGCCGCGGTGGTCGGGTACGAGGTGGCGTGCCGGGTGGCTGCCGCGGCCCCGCACGCGTTCCACCGCGGGGGCCTCCACGCGACGATGGTGGCCGGCGTGTTCTCGTCGGCCGCGGTCGCGTCGCGGCTGATGGGACTCGACGCAGCGACGACGGCGCACGCACTCGGCATCGCCGGGAGCCAGGCCGGCGGGCTGCTCGCCTTCCTCGGCACCGGTGCCAGCACCAAGCAGCTCCACCCCGGTTTCGCCTCGCACGCGGGGATCCTCGCCGCGCGGCTCGCCGCCGCGGGCGCGACCGGTCCGGTCACCGTGTTCGACGGACCGCACGGTGTGTACGACGCACTGGCCACCGGACCGGTCGACCCCGCCGCGATCCTCACCGGGCTCGGCAAGGTCTGGGAGACGGAGGCCATCGGGATCAAGCCGTGGCCGACGTGCCAGCTCGCTCACGCGACGATGGCTGCCGCTCAGGACGCCCTCGCGCGCTCCGGTGCCGACCCGTCCGACGTCGTCGGCGTCCATGCGCAGGTCCACCCCGACTCCGCGTCGGTGGTGTGTGCGACCGATCGGGACCTGTCGCGGCCGGTCAGCCCGTACGCCGCGAAGTTCTCGCTGCCCTGGAGCGTCGCGGCGATGGTCCTCGACGGACGGGTCGGCACCGACACGTACGACGAGCGCGCCCTCGCGCGCCCGGACGTGACTGAGCTCGCCGCTGCAGTCTCCTGGGACGTGCTCACCGGCCCGCAGGGCGCGGCCGCCGACGCAGCAGGCGACGTCGAGCTCGTCCTGCGCGACGGCACCCGGCTCCGCGGGCACGTCGACCGCAGCCCCGGCGGCGGGTCCTCCCCGCTGTCGAAGGATGCCCTGCTGGCCAAGTTGGCCGGCAACGTCGGCCCGCTCGCCGCCCCGCTCGCCGACGCCGTCGAGTCGCTCGCGTCGGCGCCGGACCTGGACGCCTTGCTCACCCTCGCCGCTCGTGCGGCGTCGACCGACCTGATCCCCTCGGAGGCACACGCATGACCACGACCGCGATCGCACCGGCCGCGTTCACCTGGTTCCCGTACGACGGCTTCACCTTCTGCCTCGGCCTGACCGAGTCGGGACACGTGTGGACGTCCGGACACACCGCCGCCGCGCTGGACGAGGCGGTCGGCAAGATGACGGTGTCCGGCTCGATGGCCGAGCAGGCGCGTACGGCGTACCGCAAGGTCCTCACGATCGTCGAGGGTGCTGGCCTGTCGCTGACCGACGTCACCCACGTCACCGAGAACGTCACGATCGCCGGGCTCGCCTCGTACGACGAGGCACTGGCGGTGCGCCGCGAGGTCTTCGGCGACCACGAGCCGGCGGTGACGACGGTCGTCGTCGAGCGCCTCGTACGGTCTGCCGCCCTCCTCGAGGTCGAGCTGAAGGCGTCGGCGGGCGGCGGCACGATGCTGCTGGCGAGCGAGGCACGACGTGCGGGCGAGTGGACCGCCTCCCCGGTGGTCGAGGGGCACGACGGCACCGTCCACCTGCCGACGATGGTGCCGATCGACGCGAGCGGCGAGATCGTCGCGCCGGGAGACTTCGTCGGTCAGTACCGCTACTGCCTGGAGCAGGCCGACGCGCTGCTGCGGAAGGCGGGGATGTCGATCGACGCTGCCGTGACGACGTTCGACTACTCGACGCCCGGCACGCGCGAGGTCTACCGCAAGACCCATCGGGTCCGTAAGGAGCTGCTCGGCGGCGCTGGCGTCTACCCCGGTGCCGGCGGCATCCTGATGAGCCGCCTCCACCACCCGGAGCAGCTCGTCGCGATCGACGTGACCGCCTCCCGGCACCCGCTCGAGCTGGTCAACCCCGGCTGGTCGCGCTACGACACGCTGACCTACGCGCCCGGCGTGAAGGCGGGGCGCACGTTGTTCATGTCGGGGTTCGCCGCGCTCGACATGGAGACCCAGGAGGCGCTCCACCCCGGCGACCTCAGAGCACAGGCAGAGGTGACGTACGAGGCCATCCTCCACCTGCTGACCTACGCCGGGCTCGGGCCGGAGCACCTCCTCAGCACGATCGAGTTCTGCGTGGCGAGCGAGCTTCCTCACTACGGGGTCGTCCACGAGGTGCGCGAGCGGCTGCTGAGCGCGCCGTGGCCGGCGTCGACCGGCGCGATGTGCGCCGACCTGCTGCGGCCGGAGTTCCTGCTCGAGGTCTTCCCCACCGCGCTCTATCCCCTCGATCAGCACAGCCCCGAGGAGGCATGACGTGGGACTGCTGACCGACGAGGTCCGTGCCCTGGTGGGCACGCAGCGCGTCTACACCGCACCAGAGGCGATGGGTGCCGCCGCCGGACGCTACTTCGCCCTCGCGACCGGCGACGACAACCCCCTCTACACCGATGCCGCGTTCGCACGTGAGCACGGCCTGGCCGGGGTGACTCTGCCGCCGACACTGGTCTGCGAGACGAACCAGTACGCGGGGCTGCCTGCGGACGCCGAGGGCTATGCCGGACACACCTGGGGACTGCACCTTCCCGGGACGCGGCAGGTGCGTGGCGGCAACCGGTACGAGTTCGCGCGCCGGATCCGCCCGGACGACGTCGTGACCGCCACCTGGGAGATCACCAGCGCGACCGAGAAGACGAACCGCTCTGGCGCCGACATGCTGGTGGTCGGGTCCACGGCGACCTACACCAACCAGCACGGCGAGCTGCTGGCCGAGAACACCGAGACGATCATCTTCGTCGCGCTGGAGGGTGCAGCATGACCTCGCAGACCGCTCCCCCGGCCGTCGGCGACATAGTGGCGCGGCTGGAGCGGACGATCACCCTGACGGACATGGTCGCCTACGCCGGCGCGACCTGGGACTGGCACCAGCTCCACTACGACACCGCCTATGCGGCAGCGAAGGGCCTGCCGGGTCCGATCGTGGACGGGCAGGTCTTCGGCGCGTACCTGGTCGAGATGCTGCAGGACTGGCTCGGCCCGGACTGCTTCGTCCAGACCCTCGACTTCTCCTTCCGCAACCTCGTCTTCGCCGGCGAGACGGTCCGCTGCACAGGGGAGGTGACGGCCGTCGACGACGACGCGGTCGAGGTGGCGCTGGCCGTCACGATCGTGGGCGTCGACGGTGCCGACGACCGGTTCGCCGTCAAGCCCGCCACAGCACGGGTCCTGCTCGGCACCGCAGACGGGGGCTCGCGCCCGTGAGCACCGGCGTCGCGATCGTCGGGGCAGCCGAGTGCGACCTCGGTGTCACCGGGCTGTCGATCCTGGGCCTCCAGACCCAGGCGGTGAGCCGCGCCCTGGCCGACGCCGGACTCACGCTCGCCGATGTCGACGGGATCGCCACCACCGGCGTGTCGCGGTTCTCTGCGACGCAGCTGGCCGACTACTTCGGGATCGTCCCCACGTGGACGGACTCGACGTTCGCCGGCGGGTCGGCGTTCGAGATGTTCGTCGCCCGCGCCGCCCAGGCCATCGAGGCCGGGCAGTGCACGACGGTGGTGATCTCCTTCGCGTCCAACCAGCGCTCAGCACGCTCGCGCAAGCTCGGTGGCGTCCACGACCCCTGGATCCCCGAGGCACAGTTCGAGGAGCCGTACGACCCGCTCTACCCGTTGTCGTACTACGCGATGGCGGCACGCTCGTACCTGCACCGCTACGGCGGCACCCGCGAGCAGCTCGCAGAGATCGCGGTCGCCGCCCGCGAGTGGGCCCTGCTGAACCCGAAGGCGTTCCGTCACGGCAAAGGCTCTTTGAGCGTCGACGACGTCGTCGGGTCGACGATGATCTCGAGCCCGTTGACCGCGGCCGACTGCTGCCTGGTCACCGACGGCGGCGGAGCCGTCGTGCTCACCTCGCTCGAACGCGCCCGTCATCTGCCGAACAAACCGGTGCAGGTCCTCGGCTACGGCGAACGCACCACCAACACCTCGTTCACCGCCGTCGACGACCTCACCAGTCCGGGCGCGGTCGGCTCCGGCGCCGACGCGTTCGCGCGCGCCGGCATCTCCCCCGCCGACGTCGATGTCCTGGAGGTCTACGACTCCTTCACGATCACGGCAGCGCTCAACGTCGAGGCGCTCGGGTTCTGCGGCCCGGGCGAGGTGTTCGACTACATCGCCGACGGCCGGATCCGCCCGGGCGGCGCACTGCCCCTCAACACCAGCGGCGGTGGTCTCTCGTACTGCCATCCCGGCCAGCTCGGCGTCCTGCTGCTGGTCGAGGCGGTCCGTCAGCTGCGCGGCGAGTGCGGACAGCGCCAGGTCCCCGACGCACAGATCGCCGTCGCCCACGGCACCGGCGGCATCCTCTCCACCCACGCCACCGTCGTCCTGGGAGTCGACCGATGAGCATCGACCGCCCTGGCTGGGTGTCCGGCGACGTGCCGCCCGCCGACGAGGTGACCGCCCCGTACTGGGACGCCACCCGCGAGCACCGCCTCACGGTGCAGGAGTGCACGGCCTGCGGCCACCGGCAGCACCCGCCGCGTGCTGTCTGCACCGGCTGCTCGTCGACGACCACGCTCATCCAGCCCGATGTCGCCGGCACCGGCATCGTCGACACGTTCACGGTGGTCCACCGGCCGCCGCGTGCCGACCTCGACGCACCGTACGCCGTGGCACGCGTCCGTCTCGGCGAAGGCCCGATCGTGCTGACCCGCCTCGAGGGGCGCGCCGACCCTGAGTCCTGGTCGATCGGCGACCGCGTCGAGGTCGTCTGGACCGACCTGCCCGACGGACGGGCACTCCCCTGCTTCCGCCCCAACGACCCGACCGAGGAGTCCTGATGAAGTTCGAGCTCGACGAGGACCAGCGCGAGTTCAAGGCGCTGCTCCGGCAGTTCGTCGACAACGAGATCGTCCCGGTCGCGCGCGACTGGGAGCAGGCGGGCCGCTACCCGACCGAGATCGTCGCGGGCATGGCCGACATGGGACTGTTCGGCATCACGGTGCCCGAGGAGTACGGCGGCCTCGACCTCGACCCGGTCTCCTTCGCACTGGTCTTCGAGGAGATCGCCCGCGGCTGGATGGGCATCGCGGGCATCCTCGGCAGCCACTCGCTGGCGTGCCGCCTGATCGCGATGCACGCCACGGCGGAGCAGAAGCAGAAGTACCTCCCCGACCTCGCCACCGGCACGCGTCGCAGCGGCATCGGCCTGACCGAGCCCGACGCCGGCACCGACCTGCAGGGCATCCGCACGACCGCTCGCCGCGACGGTGACCACTACGTCGTGAACGGCGCCAAGATGTGGATCACGAACGCCCGCTACGCCGACCCGCTCCCGGTGCTGGTCAAGACGGACCCCACGGCCTCCCCGGCCCACAAGGGCATGAGCGTGCTGCTCATCGAGGCGGACACCCCCGGCTTCACTGTCACCAAGGACATCCCGAAGCTCGGCTACAAGGGCACCGAGTCCTGCGAGATCCTCCTCGAGGACGTCCGCGTCCCGGTCAGCCAGCTGGTGGGCGGTGTCGAGGGTCGCGGGATGCAGCAGGTGCTGTCCGCCCTCGAGTGGGGTCGCGTCAACATCGCCGCCCGCTCCGTCGGGATCGCCCAGCGTGCCCACGACGAAGCCCTCGCCTACGCCCAGCAGCGCAAAGCGTTCGGCAAACCCATCGCCGACTTCCAAGCCATCCAGCTCAAGCTCGGCGAGCTCGGCACCCAGGTCCAGGCCGCGCGCCTGATGGCGTACTGGGCCGCCGACGCCGTCCGCACCGGACGCGCCGACGGAGCCACGGGCATGGCCAAGATCTTCTGCTCCGAGGTCGCGCTCCAGGCCGCCATCGACGCGATGAAGGTCCACGGCGGCTACGGCTACTCCACCGAGTTCGAGGTCGAGCGCCTCTACCGCGACGCCATCCTCATGAGCATCGGCGAAGGCACCAACGACATCCTCCGCACCGTCGTCGCCAAGTCGCTCGTCTCGGGCGAGACGGTGATCGGGCGGTGAGCCCGGGCGCCTCAGCGCGCCAGGGCGAGCACGGCACGGGCGCGGCGTACGACCGCTTCGTCGACCATGCGCCCGTCGGGTCCGATGATCACACCGGACCCGGCGGCGACGGCGTCGTCGAAGACGGTGACGAGCGCCCTCGCACTCTCGACCGCCTCGGCGCTCGGCGTGAAGACCTCGTTGGCGACGGCGACCTGCGCCGGGTGGATGCAGGCCCGTCCGACGTATCCGCGCCGCGCCAGGGCACGGGTGCCTTCCGCGAACCGGTCGAGGTCACTGAAGTCCGTCGAGACTGGCGCCACCGGTGCGCTGATCCCGGTGGCTGCGCTGACCAGTACGACCTGGGTGCGGATCGTCGCCCAGTCCGAGTCGTCGGTGCCGTCACCGAACCCGAGGTCGGCGGCCAGGTCGGCCTCCCCGACCTGCAGGCGTACGACGCGCGGGGCGCCGGCGATCGCCCGGGCGTCGAGCAGGGACGCCGCCGACTCGAGCAGCGGGACCACGCCGACGGAGCCGGCAGCGAGACCCTCCCGTGCCTCGGCCTTGCCGAGCGCGGCGTCGATCGCCTCGATCTCCGCACGGGTCTCGGTCTTCGCGACCATCACGCCGGCGAGACCGGGGACGACGACGGAGTCGACGTCGGTCACTCCGAGCGGACCCGCATTCACCCTGACCCACACCTCGACGCCCGCGGTGTCACCGCCGAGCGCTCGCAGCCACGCGGCGACGCCGGCGCGGGCCGACTCCTTGGCAGGCCACGGCACGGCGTCCTCGAGGTCGACGATCACGCCGTCCGCACCGCGGTCCAGGACCTTGGCGAGCTTGTCCGGGGCGTTGCCGGGGACGTAGAGGTACGAGCGAGCGATCACAGGGCGACTCCGCGGCTTGGACGTGCACAAAGTGGAACAGCGTTTCACTGCACGCTAACCGCGCCTTCCCTCCCCCGTCAACGCGACACGGCACCACGCGTTGACCGTCGGGAGACTCGCGCCTACGATTCTGGAATGGCGTTTCGCACAATGGAACACGACTCCTCGAGTCCTCCTCCTGATCCCCAGCACGCGCCGTCGCCGCTGAGCGACGGCCCCCTCACCGGCGTACGCGTCATCGACGCGTCCACGATCCTCGCGGGGCCGCTCTGCTGCCAGATCCTCGGAGACTTCGGCGCCGAGGTGATCAAGATCGAGCACCCCACCGCCGGCGACAGCATGCGCGGCCACGGCGAGAGCAAGGACGGCACGCCGCTGTGGTGGAAGGAGATCGCCCGCAACAAGCAGACGATCGGACTCAGCCTCTCGGCGCCCGAGGGAGCCGAGGTCTTCGCCCGGCTCGTCGCGACCGCCGACGTGGTCGTCGAGAACTTCCGCCCCGGCACCCTCGAGCGTTGGGGTCTGTCCCCCGAGCGCCTGCAGGAGATCAACCCCGGCCTCGTCCTCGTCCGCATCACCGGCTTCGGCCAGCGGGGCCCGTACGCGTCCCGCGCCGGGTTCGGCACCCTCGCGGAGGCGATGAGCGGCTTCGCCCACCTCACCGGCCAGCCCGACGGGCCCCCGACCCTGCCGGCCTTCGGCCTCGCCGACTCGATCTGCGGCATCGCCGCCTCCTCGGCCGTGTCGATGGCCCTCCTCGCGCGCGAGCACAACGGCGGTCAGGGACAGGTCGTCGACATGAGCCTGCTCGAGCCCATCATGGCCGCCGTCGGACCGGGCCCGACCGTCTACCAGCAGCTCGGCACCGTCGGCACCCGCCACGGCAACCGGTCGCACAACAACGCGCCCCGCAACACGTACGAGACCTCGGACGGGCACTGGGTCGCCATCTCCACCAGCGCACAGGCGATCGCCGAGCGCGTCATGCACCTCGTCGGGCACCCCGAGGTGATCGACGAGCCCTGGTTCGCCGCCGGCCACAGCCGAGCGCTCCACGCCGACCTCCTCGACGGCTACGTCGGCGGATGGATCGGCGAGCGCACCCGCGACCAGGTCGTCTCGGCGTTCACCGACGCCGGTGCCGCCGTCGCGCCCGTCTACTCGGCGAAGGACCTCGTCGATGACCCGCACGTGCGCGAGACCGGGATGCTCGTCGAGGTCGATGACCCCGACCTCGGCCCCGTACTGCAGCACAACGTGATGTGGAGGATGTCGCAGACCCCCGGCCGGATCCGGTTCACCGGCCGCGACCTCGGCTCGGACACCGATGCCCTGCTCGCCGACCTCGGCGTCGACCCCGACACCCTTCACGACCTCCGCACCCGCAACGTCGTCCGCTGACCAGATCGAGGACCCATGACTACCGTTCCTCCCACCACCGCCGCACCGTCGCCGCTGCTCGACGCCGTGCGCGCCGGCGTCCGCGTCGTGGACCTCGGCCGCCCGCTCACGGTCGGCATGCCGCAGTCCCCGAACCACCCCGCGTACTGGCACTCGCTCCCCCGCCGCCACGGCGACACGGTGCGCGTCGACGGCGGGTCCGCCGCGAACGACATGATCACGATGGGCACCCACGTCGGGACCCACATCGACGCGCTGGCGCACGTCTCCCACGACGGCAAGCTGTACGGCGGCCTCGACGTCGCCGACGCGCTCGAGGGCGGCCGGTACGCCCGGCTCGGCGCGCACACGATCGCGCCGATGGTGCGCCCGGGCGTCCTCCTCGACGTCCCCTCCGCGCTGGGCGTGGGCCGGCTCGACCCGGGGTACGAGATCACGGTCGCCGACCTCGAGCTGACCGTGGCGCGACAGGGCAGCAAGATCGGTGACGGTGACGTGGTCCTCGTCCGCAGCGGCTGGGGCCAGCACTTCGACGACGGCGCCAAGGAGCTGTACGTCGGCCACGACTCGGGCGTCCCCGGCATCGGAGCGGCCGGAGCCCAGTGGCTCGCCGACCGGGGCGTCCACGCGACCGGCGCGGACACCATCGCCTTCGAGTGCCTTCCCCCGGGCGCCGGTCATGCGACTCTGCCGGCACACCGCGTGCTGCTCGTCGAGAACGGCATCTACATCATCGAGGCGATGGACCTCGAGGAGCTGGCCGTCGCCGGCATCCACGCGTTCGTCTTCGTCCTCTCGCCGCTTCCCTTCTTCGGAGCCACCGGGTCTCCCGTGCGCCCGCTGGCGGTGGTCGCCGGTGAGTGACGCACCCGCGCCGGACACCCTCGGCGCCCAGCTCGCGCGGTTCGCGGTCGACGTGGCGCGCGACGGCGTACCGGACGACGTCGCCGCCAGCACCCGTCAGCGGGTCCTCGACGTCCTGGGCCTGTGCGTCGCCTCCCACCGCCTGGAGACCAGCGCCGCGATCATCGACCACGTCCTCGACCAGGGCGGGCACGAGCAGGCCACCATCGTCGGGGTGCCGCAGCGCGTCACCGCGGCACAGGCCGCCCTCGTCAACGGCGTCCTGGCGCACTCCCTCGACTACGACGACACGCACCTGCCCTCCGTCCTGCACCCCAGCGCCAGCGTGGTGCCGGCCGCTCTCGCCGCGGCCGAGCACGCCGGTGCCGACGGCGCGCTCACCGTGCGCGCGATCGCGGTCGGCCTCGAGGTCGCCGTACGCCTGGGCATGGCCGGCTACGACCAGGAGCTCGGCAACTCGGTGTTCTTCGAGCACGGGCAGCACGCCACGTCGATCACCGGTGCCATGGGCAGTGCGGTCGCGGCGTCGATCATCTACGGCGCAGACGAGAAAGGCGTCCTGGACGCTCTCGGCCTGACCGCGTCGATGGCCTCCGGCATCATCGAGGCGAACCGGACCGGCGGCACGGTCAAGCGCCTGCACTGCGGGCTCGCCGCCCAGGCGGGAGTCACCGCCGCGCAGCTCGCACGCCGAGGCTTCACCGGCCCCCCGACCGTGCTCGAGGGCCGGTTCGGCTTCTTCGAGGCGTGGCTGCACGGACGGTTCTTCCCGGAGGCGGTCACCGACGGCCTCGGCAAGGAGTGGGCGGTCCCCGGGATCTTCTTCAAGCCGTACCCGGCGAACCACTTCACCCACACGTCGATCGACGCCGGGCTGGCTCTGCGCGCCCGCGGCATCAGGGCCGAGGACGTCGCGTCGATCACGATCGGAGCGCCCACCGCCGTCATCCGTACGATCGGTGCGCCGCTGGAGACGAAGCGCGCCCCGCAGACCGGCTACCAGGCCCAGTTCAGCGGACCGTACGCCGTCGTGGCCGGCCTGCTCGGGGGCGGCGGGCTCGGGGTCGGGCTCGACGACTTCACCGACGAGCTGGCTCAGGAGCCACGCCGCCGCGCGTTGATGGCGATCGTCGACGTCGTCCCCGACGAGCGCTGCGACGCGATCTATCCACACCAGTTCCCGGCGGTCGTGACGCTCACGACGACCTCCGGCGACGTCCTGGTGGAGGAGGTCTTCACCAACCGTGGCGGCCCGCAGCGTCCGCTGTCCGACGAGGAGCTCGCCTGCAAGTTCCGCGACAACGTCGCCGGGAGGATCTCACCCGACGTCGCCGACAGCGTCCGACGCGACGTCCTCGGCCTCGATGGCGCCACGGACGTCGCGACACTCATGGCGCGACTCACCCACTTCCAGAGCACCCCCGCCACACCGACCGAGGAGGAGTCCGCATGAGCGACCTCGACCTGATCATCAAGAACGCCGACGTCATGGTGAGCGGCGCGACGGATCCGCGTACGCTCGACATCGGGATCCGCGACGGCAAGATCGCCGTCCTCGCACCTGACCTCCCGGTCGAGCCCGGGGTCGACCTCGTCGACGCCGCGGGGCGTACGGCGTTCCCCGGCGTCGTCGACGCGCACCAGCACTGGGGCATCTACAACCCGCTCCCGGAGGACACCGCGACCGAGAGCCGGGCCTGCGCCCAGGGCGGCGTGACGACGGCGCTCAACTACATGCGTACGGGGCAGTACTACCTCAACAAGGGCGGCTCGTACGCCGACTTCTTCCCGGAGGTTCTCGCCGCCACCGAAGGCCGGTCGATCGTCGACTACGCGTTCCACCTCGCGCCCATGTCGAAGGGCCACATCGACGAGATCCCGGCTCTCGTCAAGGAGCACGGCGTCACGTCGTTCAAGATCTTCATGTTCTACGGGAGCCATGGCCTCCACGGGCGCTCCGAGGACCAGCGCGCGTTCCTCATGACGCCGGAGGGCGAGCGCTACGACCTGGCGCACTTCGAGTTCGTGATGCGCGGCGTGCAGGCGGCCCGCGAGCAGTACCCCGACATGGCCGACCAGATCTCGCTGTCGCTGCACTGCGAGACCGCCGAGATCATGAGTGCGTACACGAAGCTCGTCGAGGAGGACGGGTCGTTGTCGGGCCTTCCCGCCTACAGCGCGTCGCGCCCGCCGCACTCGGAGGGTCTGGCGGTCACCATCGCGTCGTACCTCGCGCACGAGACGGGCCTGCCGACGATCAACCTGCTGCACCTCACCTCGCGCAAGGCCGTCGACGCGGCGGTGCGGATGGCGGAGGCCTTCCCGCACGTCGACTTCCGCCGCGAGGTCACCGTCGGTCACCTGCTCGCGGACTGCGACACCGCCCACGGCATCGGCGGCAAGGTCAACCCGCCGCTGAGGCCCCGGGAGGACGTCGAGGCGCTGTGGGAGCACGTCCTCGCCGGAAACATCGACTGGGTGGTGAGCGACCACGCGTGCTGCCGCGACGAGCAGAAGTTCGGCGAGGACCGCGACGACGTGTTCCTGGCGAAGTCCGGTTTCGGCGGTGCGGAGTACCTCCTGGCCGGGATGATCACCGAGGGCCGCAAGCGCGGGCTCGGCCTCGACCGCATCGCGCGCCTGACGGCCACGAACCCCGCTGAGCGTTACGGCCTCGGAGCGACCAAGGGTGCGATCCGGGTCGGCGCCGACGCCGACATCGCACTGGTCGACATGGGTCACACGTGGACGGTGCGGGCCGAGGACTCCGAGTCGACCCAGGAGTACACGCCCTTCGAGGGTGCCGAGCTCACCGCGAAGGTGACCGACACGTTCGTCCGCGGACGCCAGGTCCTCACCGACGGCGTGATCACCGCGACGAGCGGCGGGCGCTACCTCGCACGGCCGAGCGCCTGATCGTGCCTCGGTCAGCCGGCCCAGCCGAAGCGGCGGGAGAGGACGCCCGCCGTCTCGAGCAGCGCCTCGCGGCACGCGTCGACCTCGCGCTCGAAGCGCTCGGCAGGACCGCACACGCTGAGAACGGCGACCGGGCGTCCGTCGCTGCCCCGCACAGGGGCGGCGACGGACGCCGCTCCGTCCATCCGCTCGCCGTGCGAGTGTGCCCAACCCTGGCGACGAACCTCGGCGAGGTCTGCGCGGAGGGCCTCGGCGTCGACGACCGTGCTGGCCGTGACGGCGTCGAGCGGCGTCTCCTCGAGGTAGGCGTTGACCTCCTCGTCGGGCAGGAATGCCAGGAAGGCCCGCGACGAGGCGCCCGCGTGCAGGGGGTAGGGCTCGCCGATGGTGACCGACATGATGACCTCGCGGTCGGGCGTGACCTGGTCGACGTAGATCCGGCTGTGGTCGCCGAGGAGCACCGACAGCGTCGCGGTCTCGTCGGTGCGCTCGGACAGGTCCTCGAGGAAGGGTCGGCCGACGCGGCGGACGTCGATGCGGTCGAGGTACGTGAGGCCGAGCCGCATGGCGGCGACGCCGAGCGAGTAGCGCCGCGAGCGCTCGTCGAGGTCGACCAGCCCGCGGCTGCGCAGCGACGCGAGGACGCGGTGGACGGCGGCCTTGGACAGGTCGAGGGCGTCGGCGATCTCCGTGACCCCGAGGTCCGGACCAGGACGGTCGGCGAAGAGCAGCAGGATGTCCGCCGCGCGCTCGACCGTCGCGATCGTGGCGCTGCTGCTCGTGGCGCCGTTGTCCGACGTCTTGGTCCTCGGCGGCATCAGGCGGCTCCTTGTGCATCGAACGGGTCGGGAGGCCCCGACCCGGGCGGATCTGTTCTCTCACGAAGTCTGCAGCAGTTGCAAGGCGCATGCGGCTTGACCTGCCGGGACGACGTCGAGCTCGCTCGCACCACATCAGTTTCGTGGACGCGAGCCTACCTATCGCGGAACACTGTTCCGAAACGGCCCTCCTTCAAAAACTGCCCACGTACGAGGTGCTCACCGTGACACTGACAGCTTTCGGCGCTTCCCTGAACATCGCCAACGGCGTCCGCGAGTTCGCTCGCGCCACCCCCGACGCGACCGCCGTCCTCGACGGCAACCGCTCCCTGACCTACCGCGACCTCGGCGAGCGTGCCGCCCGCTGGGCGAACGCGCTCATCGATCTCGAGCTCGGCGATGCCGTGCACGTCGCCGTCTGCGTCGGAAACCGACTCGAGCACCCCGAGATCGCCTGCGGCATCGCGATGGCAGCGATGACGATGATCCCCGTGAACCCTCGCTACACCCCGGGCGAGGCGCGGTTCATCCTCGAGCACGCCGAGGCGCGCGCGGTCGTCGTGGACGGCGCACTGATCGACCTCGTGAGCGAGGCCGCCGCCGACCTCGGCATCGCGGTCGTCGCCATCGACGGAGCGGACGGAGCGATCGACGCAGTGCCCGTTCTCGACTACGAGGGTGCACTCGCCGCCGCGTCGCCGGTGGCACCGGAGCGGACCGTCGACGAGTCGGACCCGTTCTGCATCGCCTACACGTCTGGGACGACCGGTCAGCCGAAGGGCGTGATGATCAGTCACCGGTCCCGGACGCTGACCTTCTACCAGTCGGCAGCCGAGTGGGGCCTGGGCCACGGCCGCGTCTCGCTCGCCGTCGCTCCGATGTACCACGGGGCGGGCTTCGCCTTCGGCTACGCGCCGGTCTTCACCGGCGGCACGGTCGTCATGCTCCCGAAGTGGTCCCCCGAGGAGATGCTGGACCTCGTGGAGCGCCACAGCGTCCAGTCGGTGTTCCTGGTGCCGGCGCACGCCCAGATGCTGCGCGCGCTGGGCGCCGACGCGATCGCGGCCCGCGACCTGAGCACCCTCGACACCCTCTACTTCAACGCTGCGGCGCTGCCCTGGGAGCTCAAGCAGTGGGTGATGGAGACCTTCCCCGGGGTCGCCGTGCACGAGCTGTACGGCTCCACGGAGAGCGGGATCATCACGAACCTCCGACCGGTCGACATGGCTCGCAAGCCCGGCTCGGTCGGCCAGCCGTGGTACATGACGGAGATCCGCGTCGTCGCCGCCGACGGCACGGTCGTCGGGAACGGCGGGACCGGCGAGCTGTTCAGCCGGTCGCCGTACCTCATGCGCGGCTACTTCAAGAACCCGGAGGCCACGGCCTCCTGCACCACCGAGGACGGGTTCGTCACCTGCGGCGACCTCGTGCGCCTCGACGACGAGGGCTACGTGCACATCGTCGGGCGCGTGAGCGACATGATCGTCTCCGGCGGCATCAACGTGTACCCGCGCGAGATCGAGGACGTCCTCGTCACGCATCCCGACGTCGTCGATGCCTGCGTCCTCGGAGCGACGTCGGAGCAGTGGGGCGAGGAGGTCGCGGCCGTCCTGGTGCTGCGTGCGGGCGTCGAGCTCGACGTCGCCTCCCTCGAGGCGTACTGCCGTACCAGGCTGGCCGGGTTCAAGGTGCCGCGACGCTGGTCGGCGATCGAGGTGCTCCCCCGCAACGCCGCCGGGAAGGTCGTCAAGCGGGACGTGCCAGTACCTGCATGAGCGAGCGCGCGACGAG
Source organism: Mumia sp. Pv4-285 (assembly GCF_041320275.1). Taxonomy (NCBI): domain Bacteria; kingdom Bacillati; phylum Actinomycetota; class Actinomycetes; order Propionibacteriales; family Nocardioidaceae; genus Mumia; species Mumia qirimensis. The sequence continues at coordinate 2,938,822 of NZ_CP162023.1, forward strand.
CGCGGGAGCCGTGAGCGGGGCGTCGTGACCGGCGTCGATCAGCGCGTACGGCGTCCCGCGCTCGTCGAGGCGTGAGCGGGTCGTCTCGGACGGGTAGCCGGCAGGCGTGCCACTGCAGAAGACGTACGCCACCGGGACGTCGGAGGCCGGACCCGGCCGCGGGTCCAACGACGGCGCGAACGGGGTCGGGGTCAGGCGGGTCGCGATCCAGGCGGCCGTCTCGGCATCGAGGTCGCCGTCGGCGGCCGGCGGCCGGGCCGGAATCAGCGTGTCTCGCGGCGGCAGGCCCGTCGCGCCGGGCGTCAGGTCGACCGCCCGCTCCCCCACGTCGGGGACGGCGCCGTCGACGAAGACCAGGTGCCTGAGCCGGTCCGGAACCGCGTCGGCGACCGCCCGGGCGACGACGGCGCCCTGGCTGTGGCCGACGAGCACCACGTCGTCGAGGTCCTCGACCTCCAGCAGTCCGACGATCTCGTCGACCCACGACGACAACCCCTGCACGCTCGCGACCCCTGACGCGCGCTCACCCGCGCCGGAGAGGCTCGGCGCGTAGACGTCGTGGCCGGCCGCGACGAGAAGCGGCCGCACCCGGCGCCACGACCACCCTCCGCGGAATGCTCCGTGGACGAGCACGAACGTGGTCACCGGGGGTCCGGCTCGTCGATGACGACCTCCATGAACTCCCGCGGATAGGAGTCGTACGGCTGCAGGTGCTCGTACATCGCCACGAGGTGGTCCCCGTAGTCGGGCGCCTGCGTACAGGCGTCGTAGTCCTCCACGCTGTCGAAGAAGCGGAGGTGCGTGAAGTGGGTCCTGTCCTCGACGCCACGGATCAGTCGCCGTCCGCGGAACCCGGAGTGGTCGCGGAAGAGGACTCCGAACTTCTCCGAGAGCGCGATGTAGGCATCGGCGTGCTCCTCTCCCGGCTTGGTCCATGCCTGGCTCACGACGACGATCATGCAATCCTCCAGAGGTCTCGACTCATAGATCATATATCTTTACACTTCTGTCATGACAAGCAGCAGCTCGCAGACCAAGACCATCCCTGAGTTCCTGGCCGAAGCCCCCGACGTCGACGTTCGCGAGCTCTGGCAGGCGTTCTGGGACATCCTCACCGCCGCCAAGGAGCGCATCACGGAGGTGCTCGACGTCGTGCCGCACGCCAGCAGTGCGGACCTTGAGGCGTGGAGCACCCCGGACGGCTCGTACGAGGGCTCCCTCAACACCTACGCCGGCGACCCCGACAACGGCGCCGAGTGGCTCGTCCACTCGTGGATCGGCAACCGCAGCGCCTCGATCCTCGACATGAACCTCCAGGTGTGGCTCGGCCCGCACATCGACGTACCGCACCTCGTGATCGTGTTCGGCACCATCCCCAACATCTTCCACTTCAGCGATCTCGTGGCGCGCCGCGACATCACGACCGACATCGCGTACCTCGACAAGTACTACGAGCCCGAGAACTCCTCCTGGCTCTCGCTGCGCAGCGACGACCGCTTCACCTGGTCCGTCAGCCACGGCACCTACATGCGCGCCTTCCTCTCGCCGGTGGGCAACTCCTACGTCGCCGCCAGCTCCGACGCCGACATCGTGGACACCCTCCGCAAGGCCGTGGAGGAGCGCGTGGAGACGTGGCTCTCGTGGGTCCAGAACGCAACCCCCGTGCCGCCGGAGGAGCGCGCCGAGCTCCGCAAGCGCGACCACCTCCTGCGCACGTACGGCTACACCCTCGACCCCATGAACGAGCTGTCGAAGAAGTTCCTCGGCGCCGAGCGGGTCGAGGACCTCGTCGCGGTCCGCGCCGGACTGGGGCAGATGCGCGGTGACGCATGAGGGTGCTCGTGATCGGTGCCGGCCTCGTCGGCACAGCCGCCGCGGCGACGCTGCGCGATCGCGGGCACCACGTCACGGGCACCACGACCACCCCGGCGAAGGTGGACGGCCTGAGCACCCTCTTCGACGAGGTGGTCGTGCTCCGCGGAGCTGATCGCGAGGCCGTCCACGCACACGTCTCCGAGGCCGACGCCGTCGTCGTGACGGCCGGGCCCTCGGCCGCACGCGCGATGACGCCCGAGGACCGCGCCGCGACGTACCACGAGATCCTCGTCGCGACGGCCGAGAGCGTGACGTCGGCCCCCGGCTCACCGCACCTGGTCGCACTCTCCTCACTCTCGGTCTACGGTGACGCGAGCGACCATCTCGACGCGGTCACCGAGGACTCTCCGGTGACGACGTCGAGCGATCCGAGCCCGAGCCGCTTCCTCGCGATGGAGGCGACCTATCTGGACGCCGCCGGCGACCGTGCGACGGTGTTCCGCTGCGGCGACATCTTCGGTGCAGACGATCCGCCGATCGAGACGAAGGTCGCGATGGCCCACCAGTACCTCGGCGGCTCGGTCCCGTTCGGGGCCGACGCGCTCTTCTACCGGCTGTCGGTCGACGACGCCGCCGACGCCATCGTGCATGCCGTCGAGAACCGCACCGTGGGTCTCTTCAACCTCACCCACCCCGAGCTGCCACCCCGCAACGGCGAGATCTTCGACGTGATCGGCGCCAGTCAGGGCCTGCCCGGCCTGACCTACCGTGGCGAGATCGCCGCACCGTCCGCACCGATCTCGGTGGCGCGGCTCGCCGACACCGGGTTCGTCGCACGGCGGTCGTACGTCGCTCACCCCCTGCTCGAGCAGGTCTGAGCACTCACTCGCGCACCTGACGACACGTTGCCCCGACGGGAGGTCCCGTCGGGGCTTCGTCATGTCGTCACGTCGTCAAGCGGGAGCAGGTGCACAGAGGCGGACTCCCTGACGTTGACAGGTACGCAGGGAGCCCGCCGTTCGTGGGGCGTCGGTGGCCGAGGATCAGCCGCCCGACACCGTTCGTCGACGCGCGGGTACGAGCACGAGGCCCGCGGCGCCCATCATCAGCAGGGCGCTCGCCACCAGCGCGATCACGGGAAGCGCGTCGGTGCCACCGGTCTTCGGCAGCTGCTCGCCGCCGGTGTCACCGCCACCACCACCGCCACCGCCGGGCGGATCGTCTCCGTCCTCGGGAGCCTCGTCACCGACGACGAGCTTCGAGAGCTCTCCGTCACCGGTGCACTCCGCTCCGATCCCTGCGGACGGGAAGTCGAACGTGAAAGACTTGCCCGACACGTCGAGCTCGTCACCGCTCGCCTTCACGGAGCCCGTGAGCGTCGGGACCTTGACCTCGGCCTTCGCCGCCGCGTCGACCGTGCTGGTCGCCTTGAGCGTCGTCGCCGTACCCCCGACCGTGAGACCGAGGGTGAAGTCCATCGAGCCGTTGATCGGGACGGGAGACATGCCGGGCAGATCGCTCATCGTCGCCTGCAGCGCGACCGGGTCGCCGTCCTTCGCGCGGTAGCCGGACACCGACATCTCCGCCGGATACTCGAACTTCGAGCCGAGGCTCAGGGTGCACGCGAAGTTCACCGTGCCCGTGGCCGGTTCGCCTTCCTTCGAGGTGGGTGCCGGAGTCGTAGGAACGGCGGTCGTCGGAGCGGTCGTCGGCGGCGCAGTCGTCGGAGCGGTCGTCGGCGGTGGCGTCTCGTCGCCCACGGTGAGTGTCGAGAGCGCGAGGTCGGCCGGGCAGTCGGCCCGCAGTGTCAGGATCGGGAAGTTGAAGGTGAACTTCTTGACCTTGATCTCGAGGTCCGACGCGTCTGAATCGATCTCTCCCGTCATGGTCGGAACGGGGACCGGCGCGTTCGCGGCGGCCGTCGGCTTTCCCCCGCCGGTGAGGGTGACGGCCGCGCCCTCGACCTCGAGGTCGAGGGTCACGTCCATCTGGTAGTTCTGAATCGGCGCCGGTGAGAGACCAGGCATGTCGTTGAGGTCTGCGGTCAGCGTGACGGGGTCGCCCTCGGCGGCACGGTAGCCCGAGATCTCGACCTCGATCGGGTAGTCGAAGGGCCGGTTCACGAAGCCCGACAGCTGGCACGTGAGCGTCGCCTCCCCGGTCGCCGGCGTGCCCGCTGCTGCCGACGCCGGCGCGGCGACGACAGCGAGGGACGCCGATGCCAGGAGTGTGGCGCCCACGACGCGTGCGAGAGCGCGGACGCGCCCGGGCGCCCTCACGCGCTCGCTCCGCCGCGGCGTCGTGACGGCATGCCGACCAGCAGTGCGAGGCCCGGGAGCACCAGTGCCGAGGCGGCCAGCAGCAGCACCGGCAGGCTGTCCATGCCGCCCGTCTTGGGGAGGTCACCGGCCGTGTTCGTCTCCGGCGCGACGGCCTGCGTCGGCTCCGGGGCCGGCGCGGCCTCGGTGGGAGCCGGGTCAGCGACCGGTGCCGCAGCGCCGAACTCCAGCACGACGTCCACGGTGTTGGCGGAGACCACGGCCGCAGAGTTGTTCGTCGGCAGCGGTGCCGCACCGATCACGCACTTCTGCTTGGTGCAGTCGACCGAACCGAACTTCTCCTTCATCTTCAGCGTGACGGCCTTGAAGCTGCCGCTGGCGTCCGCGTTCACGAACGTCGCGCCCGTCGCGGTGTTGCAGTCGGCGGGTCCGGTGTAGCCGGTCTTGCACTGGCCGACGGCGATCGACTTGAGATTGGGAGCAAAGCCGGTCCCCGAGACGGTGATCGACGCTCCGTCCGTCAGGCCCGAGGTCTTGCTGACATCGATCTTGGGTGCCGCGGACGCCGCAGGCGCACAGATCAGCATCACGAGTCCGAGCGCCATGGCACAAGCCAGGGCACGGAGGGCGGACGGTAGCTTCGGGGTCATCTGCATCGTTCTCCGGGTGCGGTGATGGACGGGCGGGCGGTGGGCTGGAGTAGTTCGGCGGCTGTCATGGCGTCCCCGCGGGCAGCGGCGTGACGGGCGCGAGATGCGAACCGGACCGCTCGATGGCGGCATGGTCGGAGCCGAGGTAGGAGCTGATGACCTCGGGGTGGCTGCGGACCTCGTCCGGCGTGCCGGAGGCGACGAGGCGTCCGAGGTTCATCGCGACCATCCGGTCGCACAGCCGACTGAGCAGCGGCAGGTCGTGCTCGATGACGACCATCGCCGTGCCGAGCTCGCGCCGGACGTCGAGCAGCAGGTCACCGAGCGCCTCGCACTCGTTCTGGGCGATGCCGGCCGACGGCTCGTCGAGGAGCAGGACCCGCGGCTCCAGGGCGAGCAGGCAGGTGAGCTCCACCACGCGGCGGGTGCCGGTCGACAGCTCGGCGATGGTGCGCCCCGCGAACGGCCCCAGACCCATCCGGTCGATGAGCTCGTCGGCGCGGTTCGCCTTGAGCCGGTCCGGGAACGGCGTGCCCAACGCGGCCACCGCGAGGCGGCTCGGGTGGGTGCGCTCCCCCGCAACCATGACGGTCTCCCGCACGGTCATCGTCGGGAACAACGCCGCGTCCTGGAAGGAGCGGACGAGACCGGCGGTCGCTCGGTGCTCCGGGGTCGCCTTCGTCATGTCTCGGTCCGCGAAGAAGATGGCGCCGGTGTCCGGTGCTGTGAACCCGGCGATGATCTCGAACAGGGTCGTCTTGCCGGCGCCGTTCGGTCCGATCACGCCGACGATCTCTCCGGGTCCTACCTCGAGGTCGACGTGGTCCACCGCGACGACGCCACCGAAGTGCCGGCTGATGTCGTTCACGACCAGCAGCGGCGTCGCACCCGGGCCGGCTTCGAGGTCTTGGGTGTCGGGCGTGAAGAGCCCGTCGAGCTGGGCCGAGCGCTGCAGCGGTGAACGCTGCGTGACGTCGGGCTCGGTCCGCACCGCAGCGGGGTCCAGCCCGGCACGAGCGGCCAGCCAGTCGTACCAGCGGTCGCGCATCCTCATGCCGATCCCGCCCAGGCCGTCAGGCAGCAGGACGACGACGAGGAGCCAGCCGAGGGCCAAGGCCGCCTGGCCGGGGATGCCCAGGATGACGAGCCCCGGGAGTCCGACGATGATGAGCGCTCCGACGAGCGGACCGATGACCAGGCCGAGCCCGCCCACCACGGTCAGCGCGACGACGTCGATGCTCGCGGTCGCCGGGAACGAGTTGACGGTGAGCGTCATCTGGCCGTGGCCGATCACCACACCACCGAGACCGGCAATCGCACCGGAGACGGCGTAGAGCTGCAGCTTGCGCATCGTCCGAGGAACGGTGAACGCGCGAGCGGCGTCCTCGTTGTCCCGGAGGGCCTGCAGGGATCGGCCGAAGCCGCTGCGCCAGAGGTTGGCGCACACGAACACACCGAGCGCGAGCATGAGGATCGCGAACAGGTAGTAGTCGCGCGCCAGGTTCATCGGATATCCGAACCAGGTCGGCTTCGCGGGCGAGATCCCGTCGCCGAGGAAGATGTCGAGCCGCAGGACCCAGGCCGTCGTGGCCAGCGCGAAGGCCAGGGTCGACACAGCGAGCGCCAGCCCCTTGAGCCGCAGTGCCGGGATGCCGACGAGCGCCGAGACGACCGCAGCCACCGCGACGCCGCCGAGGATGCCCAGGACGAAGTTTCCCGACGAGTTCGCGAGGTGCGCCGAGACTGCTGCGCCGATCCCGGCGTACGCGAACTGACCGAGCGAGAGCTGACCGGCGACGCCTGTGATGAGTCCGACGCTGAGGCCGACGATCGCGAAACCCGCGACGCTGGTCAGCACCGAGGCCGTCTCGTTGCTGACGAGGTAGGCGAGAGCGACCGCGACCGTCACCGAGCCGATCACGACCACGGGCGGGGTGAGACGGATCGCACGCACCGCCTTGTAGGCGGCTGGGACCGGAGGGGAACCGACACGGCGCCAGCCGCCGCGCTCCGTGTCAGCGCGACCGAGGGTCGGCTGGCGCAGCAGCGCGACGACGATGACGATCCCGATCACCACCGGCACGAGGCCACGCGTGTCGGGGTTGGAGAGAAGGATCTGCTCGAGGACGCCGATCGCGATCGACGCCCAGAACGCGATGGGGATCGACGTCATGCGGGCGATCACGGCACCGGCGAGGCCCTTGAGGAGCAGGTCCGGGCCGAGCGTCTCGATCGACTGGCCCGCCGTGGTCGGGGTTACCAGAATGGCGGACAGCGCCGCGATGCCGCCAGCGATCGCCCAGGCGTACGACGCCATGCGCGGTGCACGGATGCCCTCGAGCGCGGCAGTGTCCGCAGAGTCGGCCGCCGCGCGGATCGCGAGACCCTGCCGGGTTCGCCGCAGGAACCACGCGAGACCGAGAAGCACGGCCGGGGCGAGCAGAAGCATCGCGAGGTACGACGGCCCGACCGGGGTCGTGCCGAGCGTGAACGACGGCAGGAACGGGGGCTCGGGGAACGTGAAGCCGCTGACGCCGTCGCTGTTGACCAGCAGCGCCATGATCAAGATGAACTGGGACAGGCCGAGCGTCGCGATCATGCCGATGAGGCTCGGACGGCCTGCGAGCCGGCGCACAACGCCCACCTCGATGCCCCCGGCGAGCAGTGCCGCGACGGCGATCGCGACGGGGAACGCCACGAAGTAGGGGGTGCCCCAGTCGACCACGAGCAGACCGAGGACAGATGCCCCGAACGCACCGATCGAGCCGTGCGCGAAGTTGACGAACTTGCTCGACCGGTAGACGAGGACGAGGCCGACCGCGAGCATCCCGTACGTGAGACCGGTGAAGACACCGATGATGAGCCGGTCGATGCCGATCTGGAAGCCCATCACGTCCATCGCCAGGACCGCCTCCGTGGCACTCATGCCGTCACCGCCGTGGTGTGGCCGCCGAGCATGAGGTCACGCACCCGGTCGGGGTCCGCGGCGAGGTCGCCCGCGGACTCGCAGGCGACGATCTCGCCCTTCTCCATGAAGTAGGCGCGATCCACGAGCGACAGCGCGACGTTGACGGACTGCTCGACGAGCAGCACCGCCGTACCGCGCTCGTTGAGGCGCCGGACGAGCTCGATCAGGCCACCGACGACCACCGGCGCGAGACCGAGCGAGAACTCGTCGACGACGAGGACCCGGGGGTCCTGCACGATCGCCTTGGCGAGGGCGAGCATCTGACGTTCGCCACCGGACAGCGTGGATGCCGGCTGGTCACGCCGGGCGTACAACCGGGGAAACACGGCGAGCGCAGCATCGACGGCCTCCTGTGCCCACACGCGGTCCTCGATCGTGTAGGCGTGCATGCGCAGGTTCTCGGTGACCGTCAGTGAGCTGAAGGTCGCCTGGCCGACGACCTGCCCGAGCCCGCGGGCGATGCGCTCGCGGGTCGGGGCCGACGTGACGTCGACGCCGCCCAGGCGGACCACTCCCGCGTCGGGACGCAGCAGCCCGGCGACGACCTTGAGCGTCGTGCTCTTGCCGACGCCGTTGGGACCGAGCAGCGCGACCATCTCGCCCTCCTCGACGACCAGGCCGGCGTCGAAGAGCACCTGCACCTGACCGTACGAGCACTGGATGCCCTCGACCGACAGGGCGGGCGCTCCGGCGCGCGGCGCGAGGATGCCGAGGCCGGCGTCACGACGTCGGGAAATCAACGTCGCCTCCCTCGTACACGAAGCAGCCGCAGGAGTCGTCGAACCTGATGACCCGGTAGGCACCGGAAGCAGCCTGCTTGCCGGGACCGAGGGCACCGGTGAAGCCGGTCGCAGGGACGAAGGCGGAGCCGAGACTCTCGACCGCCGCACCCCACGCACCGGCGTTGAAGTCGTCGGTCAGCTCGGTCGCACCGGCCTGCAGGAGCAGCGCGGCGTCGCAGTACGGGAGGGCGACGCGCGCCGCCTCACGCGACTCGAAGCTGATCCCCGCCTCGGAGTAGATGTCGATGCACTTCTTCTCCGCATCGGTGCCTGGGAAGGCCAGCTGGGCGTCCCCGACCTCCTGCGACGGCGCGAAGCCGACGCCGACCATGCCCTTCAAGATGCTGGCAGGCAGCATGTCGGGGTTGTTCACGAAGAAGGCCGGGTTGTCGAAGGTCGACACCGCGTATCGCGCCTTGAACTCCTGCGTGGTGGCCTGCGTGGCGAAGATGGACGCCAGTCGTGCGCCGCCGAGGAACATCACACGGTCGATCCCGGCGGACCGGAAGGTCACCGCGCCCTGGCCGGTGCCCATGAAGAGGCTGCCCTGGTCGGTCGTGTCGACCCAGGCGACCTCGGGCTTGACGCCGGCGTCCTCGAGCAGCGGGATCGCCAGCTCCTCCATGGTCGTGCGGTTGATGGCGTTGTCAGCGGCGACGACGCCGACCTGCTTGCGCCCCTTGAAGAAGCCCTGCTCCGAGAGCGTCTGGACGTACGCGCGGACGAAGCCGTCGTACGACGGGTAGCTCGCGGACCACAGGTAGGGATAGTGCTTCTTGTACGTCGCGTCATCCGTCGCGACCAGCGTCGCGTCGAGGACGAGCGTCTTCTCCATCGCGTAGCAGGGGCGCGCGTTGTCCTGGAACTGTCCGGTGAGCACCACCGCGAACGCCTTGTCGTCCTGCACGACCTGCTTGCACAGCTGTTCCTCGGCGGCCGGTGAGTCCTTCTGGGCGTCGTACAGCCGGAAGACGGCGTCGAGCTTGCGACCGCCGACACCGCCGTTGGCATTGACCCAGGTCTCGAGGGCCTCGACCTGCTTCTCGGGATCGCCCGCGTTGGCCGTCTTGAATCCCGTGACTCCCTTGACCGCCTCGAGGTCCACCCCGACGAAGACCACCTTCACGGACTCGTCGGTGACGCCGGGTCCGACGCCGGTCATCGCGACCGCTCCGCCGGATCCACCGCCATCGCCGACCACGCTTCCCGGCATCACGCTGCCGCAGCCCGCGAGAGCGAGTGCGAAGACGGCGAGCGCGGCCGTCGCGCGGATCACCAGTGATTGGTCCGCGAAGCGTTCGAGAGGGCTCAGGTGCCGCATGCGTTCTCCGTCCCGGGTGGATTGGCGGCTAGAATATACGATATTAGGAGTGCTGGGAAGATCGTTTGTCCCGCCGATCCAGCCAGGTGTCGACGGCATCGACGTCGACCACCGAGTCAGCGACGGCACTGGTTGACGCCCCTGCTCCTCCGTCGGCGCCGGCGTGGTCGGCCACCACGCCGGGGTGACGGCGCTGCAGCCAGGCGTCGAGCGCCGCCAGATCGATCACCGACGCGCCGCCTGGCTCGGCCGAGCCGCCAGCAGACCCGATCGACGTCCCGAGGGCGACACCGGCGGCCAGCGCCGCGGGATCGTGGAGCAGGGTCTCCAGGTCGCGCTGCTCGAGCCGACCGTCGAGCCTCTTGATGAGGCCGGATCGTCCGACGGCCTTCGGGCTGACGAGGAACCCTCCGAGCGCGTCGACGTACACGACGTCGGGCAGCGGGTAGGGAGAGCTGGTGAGTGCTGCCTTCGACTGCGCGTCGAGGGCCGGACGTGCCTTGATCACGTCGCGGCGGTGCTTGATCGCCCAGGCGAGCAGCAGGACCATCAGCAGGTTGATCGCGACGAGGCCCCACGGGTACGCGCCCCAGGTGGTCTGGAAGAGCGCGCCGGTCTCGCCCTCGCCGATCGATCCGACGACGTGGTACGTGCCGAAGGCCGCGAACGGCAGCTCGATCTTGGACTCGATCGTCGCGCTCTGCAACGGCTCGACCGTGATGTCGCGCTTGAGGACGACGTCGGGCTTCTGGAGGTCGGACTTCCCGACGCCGAGCGCGATCTCGGGGTTGTACGCCGCAGCCGTGCCTCGGTTCTCGACCTCGACGACAAGGCGGCGGGCCGGTGCGAAGCCGAAGAACCCGGCGAGGCCGCCGCTGCCCTCGAGGTGGGCGTTGGTCACGACCAGGTCGGCCGCCGGGAGCACGGCGGCGGGCGGGGTGCCGACCGCGTGCCCGGTGACGACGAACGGGGCGTCGACCGCGAGCGCGGGCCCGGTGTACGAGGCGACCCGCACGACGCAGGGGCACGGTCGAGGCGGGTTGCCCACCACGAGGTCGATGTCGAGCTGGCCGTCGACGTTGGTCACGGCGAGCGCGGCGGCACTCTGGTCGCACGCGGCCGATCCGCCGATGGCGAGGTCTCCGCAGACGAGTGCCTGCACCTGGGTGAGTGGCGGCCAGCCCTCGCCCTTGACCTGGACGTTGGCGCCCGACCTGCCCTCGCCGGGCGTGACCGTGGCCGTCAGGCCCGTGCCGGCAGGGGCGGTGTCGTCAGCCGTCGCCGAGGACCATGCCCCCACGTAGGCGCCGAGCAGCGCGACGAGAGCGAGGACGACAGCGGCTCGCTTGCCCGCCCTCACCGGCCGGCCGCGATCGTGAGCTTCGGAGCGGTCGCGACCGCGGCGAACGCCTTGCGTCGGGCAGCACGGCGCCGCAGCCACCACCACACTCCCCCGATGACGAGAGCGAGCAGCATCGCCGTCACGAGCCAGGGCACGACCCAGACGGTCGTCGACTCCGAGTGCTTGGTGCCCTCGGGGGTCGCCATGGTGACCTTCGCGGTGACCCGGTCGACGGCACCGACGCCCTCGACCTTCTCGCGAAGCTTCACCGTCGCCCCCGGCAGCAGGTCGACGATCTGACCGGTCTCGACCGACGACAGCTCACGCCCGAACAGGCCCGTGAGAGTGATGGCGGCGCTCGGCGAGAGGCGGAGGTTGCCGGTGTTCTTGACGGTGTACGAGACCGTGCCCTTGCCGGCACCGGACCACGGGAAGACCCCTCGGTCGTGCTCGAGCTGGACGTCGGTCACCTTCAGGGCGGGCATCGTCGGCCCTGCGACCCGCAGGTAGAGGCGCGAGGCGACCGCGCGCTGGATGCCGACGTCGATGCCGCCGGACTCGGTGGTGGCCTCGACCGCGCCGTTCAGAGCGACGAGTCCGCCGACGTGGTCGCCGGGAGTCGCGTTCGCAGGGATCTGGATCGTGATCGGTACGTCGACCTGGGTCCGGCCGACGACCTTCACGGTCTGGACGGGAACCTTGATCCACGCGCCGACGTCGGTCTGCGGCTGGTCGAGAGGGCGCAGCGCGAAGAACCCGCCCCGCTCGGTGTTGTAGCCGTCTGCTCCGTAGATCGAGAAGGTCAGCGGCTTCTTGGTGAAGTTCCGGATGCGGACCTTGTCCGTCAGCGTGGTCCCGGGCGCGCCCTCGAGGACGAAGTAGCTGCGCGGGGTCGGCGAGGACGAGTCGGCGGGAGTAGGGGTGACCGACCAGGCGCCGTTGTCGGCGGCATGCGCAGGCGACGGCAGCAGGGCCGTCGCCGAAGTCAGCATGAGAAGGGCGATGAGAGATCGCGCGAGGCGCGTCGCGAGGGTCATCGGAAGCTCCCGGTCGGAGGGGTCGGAACCGCCGGAACGGGTGGACGCCGCTGCTGCGGCGTCCACCCGGACCGTTACTGCGGGGTGTTGCGTGTCATGACAGATGACGTGACGTAGGCCCGAGGCTTACGACAGCGTCAGCGTGAGGAGACCGGTGTAGGCACCGGCCGCCTGGCTGGAACCGACGGCGAGCGAGAGACCGGCGTCGGCGACGGTGTCGCCACCGCTGGTGCCGTTGGCGCCCAGACCGGCCGTCGAGACCGAGCAGAGCGGCAGATCGGTCGCCGCATCACCGAACGCGCCCGCTGCGCCAGCGGTGACGGTGTCGTCACTGTTGGCGGCTGCGACACAGCTCGGCGTCCACGAGAGCGAGCTCGACGGGATGGTGAAGTTGCCACCGGACGGCTTCGCCGGGCCGTTGAGACCCGAGAAGCGACCGACGAGCGACCAACCCAGCGTGCCGCCGCGGTAGTCCTTCACCGTGACGTCCTGGAGGTTGCCCGTGGAGGTCTGGTCAGTCCCGTCGAGCTGGATGCCCGACATCGTGACCGCGCCCGCGGCCTTCGACATCTTCAGGTCGCCGGCGACGACGGTCAGGTCGACCGTCTCGAGCAGCGAGCAGCTCCCGGTCGTCGCGAGGCCGACCTTGGCCGTGCAGGAGTCACCCGAGAAGGTGAACGCCTGCGAGGCGAAGATGACGACCGGCGGCGGCCCGGCAGCGTGCGTACGGCTCGCGCCGATGAACGCCGTCGCAGGATCGTTCACGGTGAACGACTGCGAGAAGTTGCCCGCGGAGTCGGCCGTGGCCGTCACTGCGGGATCCGACGTCGCCGGCGGCGGGAACGGAGGACCGCTCTGGGTGCTGCTGACGTTGACGGACTGGTTGGGATCCCAGTTGGTTCCCGACACGGTCACGATCGTGCCCGCGCCGCCACCGACCACATTGGTCGAGACGGTGGGGTTGCCCAGGATCGTGATCGGGGTCAGGCTGGTCTCGCCGCCCGAGGTGACCTTCAGCGTGCGTGCGCCCGCGGTCGGCGTGGCGGGCACGGGGAGAGTGCCAGTGCCAGTGCCGGCAGCGGAGATGGTGACGGACGACGAACCTGCATCACAGCTGTTGCCGCTGGTGTCGCAGAGCTCGGCCGTGCCGGTACCGGCACCCGCGAAGTTGGAGACGCCGAAGCTGACGACGTCGTTCTTGCGGGCGGAGGTGTTCACCACCTGGTTGCTGATGCCCGAGATGGTCGCCGTGGGGCCGACGGCAGAGAAGTTGGCGCTGACGTTGGTGTCGACCGGCGTCGTGGCCGGGTTGACACCGTTGGCGACGCCGGTGCTCTGACCGTTGCAGTTCACTCGGGTGAGGAACAGCGGGATGTCGTAGATCACCTTGCGGAGCTTCACGGTGGTGCTGCCCGCTGCGGTGATGGTGAACGATCCGGTGATGGTGTCACCGGGGATCACCGCTCCGCCGCCGGCCGAGAAGGCCTTCGTGACCGCAGGCAGGTTGTTGCCGTTGACCGAGAAGTAGTAGTACGCCGTGCCACTGGCCGGCGGGCCACCGTTCTTCGGTCCCTTGTCGAACACGAGCGAGAAGTTGCGCGTGCTGCCGACCGTGGTGCCCCCGGTCGTGCTGAGGGTGTAGTCGACGGCGCCCTCACTCCAAGGAGCGAGTGAGGATGACGTGTTGCTCGCTGGCGTGGTGTCCTCGATGCCGGCTCCACTCGGGGGTGAGTAGACCCAACATCCGCCGGTGGGCGTGACCGCAGATGCGGACCCGGCTCCGAGGACGACTGCTGTCGTCGCAAGCATGCTGGCACCAGCCAGCAGGGCGACGGCACGGTTCTTCGAAATCATCTACCCGCTCTCCTTCTTCGGGTAGGGGGCCCCGAGGGACCCGACCTCAAACGCAGTCCTGTCCACTGCATTGCACTCATCGGGAGTACAAGTAGAGATAGGCTGTGCCACACAGCCGATATTGTCAATGATATATCCGAGAGGATTTGAATGAACCGGTCCGCCGTGGTAGCGAGAGCGCTTGCGCGTACGACTGCCGAGCTGCTCGTCACCGGCGGTGTCGTCGTCCTGCTCTTCGCCGCGTACGTGGTCGTCTGGAGCGACGTGCAGACCGCCGCAGCCCAGGTCGAGCTGCGCGAGGACTTCGAGAGCCAGACCCAGTCGGCTGTCACCCCGTCCCCCGGCGCCGACGCCACCCCGACGCCCGTGACGGCGCCACCCGGAGACGCGATGGCGGTCATGCGCATCCCTCGGCTCGGTGACGACTGGTCGTGGGTCGTCGTCGAGGGCGTGTCCGACGAGCAGCTCAACCGCGGCCCCGGGCACTTCCCCGAGACGGCGCTCCCCGGCCAGCTGGGCAACTTCGCCGTCGCTGGGCACCGCGCGACCCACGGCGAACCGTTCGCGCACCTCGATCGGATGCAGCCGGGCGACGAGATCGTCGTCGGGTCGGTCGGCGTGACGTACACCTACGTCGTCGACACGACCGAGATCGTCACCCCCTCGGACGTCGACGTGCTGCTCCCGGTGCCCGGCAAGCCCGACAAGCAGTCGCGCAAGGCGCGCATCACGCTCGTGACCTGCAACCCGCGCTGGGGTTCGAGCGAGCGGCTCATCGTCCACGGTCACCTGACCGAGACAGTCATCGGTTCGGAGGTCTGACGTGTACGCAGCACTCTGGAGGGTCCTGCCCGGCCCCACCGCCCTGAAGGCGGCGCTGGCCGTCGCCCTCTTCTTGGGGGTCGTCGCCATCTTGTTCCTCGTGGTCTTTCCCGAGATCGAACCGCTGCTGCCGTTCGACCAGATCACCCTCGAACCCGAACCGACGACGGCGAGCGCAGTCGGCTAGAGCTCGAGGGACGCAACGGCACGACATGACGCGTGCTGGGACGTCCCACGAGTACGGGGGTGGTGGAACAGTATCTTGTGACGCGGAACACTGTCCTGAGAAATCGGACATAGTTCGCTGTTCGTAACCTGAGGACGCACCACCGCAACACGAGCCGCCGCCGTCGTCTGCCGGCAGCGGCTCGTGCGTAGGTCTGCGGGGTCAGTGGTCGCGCAGCAGCGACCCGAAGCCGTGGACCTTCTCGTCGATGCCGTTGTCGCGCAGCGCCATCCACCAGGTGGCAGCGTTGATCGCGATCACGGGCTTGCCGAGCCACCGCTCCGCCTCGTCGGCCAGCTCGGTCATGCACAGGTTGGTGCCGCACTGGACGATCGCGTCGACGTCGGGGCCGTCGACCTCGATGATGGCCTCACGCAGCGTCTGCTCGCTGACATGGGCGATCGCGACCGCGCTCTCGCAGCTGAGCCCCTTGATTTTCTCGACGTCGAAGCCGAGCTCGGTGAAGAACTTGCGGACGTTCTCGTCGCCGATCGGGGTGTAGGGCGTGACGATGCCGATCTTCTTGGCACCGAAGAGCTGGAGGGCGCGCTCGCACGCCTCTGCCCCGGTGGCGACGCCGAGGCCGCCGGAGAGGTCCTTGATCTGCTGGACGAACTGACGGTTGCCTTCGACACCGTCCCAGAAGGTCTCGGCACTCATGCCCATGACCATGTAGTCGGGTTCCATCGTCATGATGCCCTCGACGCAGTCGGCCATCGCGTCGCGGATCTGCACCAGCAGGTTCTGCATGCCCTCGTCGTCGGCGATGCGGCCGTCGCGGATCAGGATGCGGCCGTAGTGCGAGGTGACGCCGGGAACCCGCATCATGTCGAACTCGGGCTGGACGATCGTGTTGGTGCTCGGGGCGATCACGCCGAACTTGCGGCGGTAGCCGAGGCGGTCGGTCATGAGAGGGAGGCTCCTTCGGGGACGGAGGGTCGCTCGGCGCGCGGAAGGCGTCCGCGGAGGCGGAGCGCACCGATGAGGAAGCAGAGCTGGACGCCGGTGTTCGTGAGCTGCTCCGCCCACTGCAGCGCCTCGGTCTGGTTCGGACGTGCAGCGAGCGGCGGGAGGACGAGCGTGCCGACGAGGTAGACGATGAAGAGCCAACGGCCGAGCTGGTCGCCGTGGCGCGCGGCGAGAGCCGAGGCCATCGCCCCGACCGCGACCGCCGCGAGGGCGGCGATCGCCAGCATGGGCGTCAGGTTGCGTGCGGCGCCCGAGATGCAGGCGCCGACGAACGGCACGAGGGCGAACGGCATCCACGAGACGACCTTGCCGACGTACACGCTCGCCAGTGCCCACGCGAGTGCGGAGAACCCGATAGCGAGGCAGGGGAACAGCATCTGCTCGAGGAACGGGATCTCGACGCACGGCCCGGCCACCAGCAGCTTCCAGACCGCCTTGCCGAGGCCGCCCAGCATGACGACGACGCCGCCGAAGAGCGCACCGACGCGCACGGCAGGCAGTGCCTTGCCCAGCGCGTTGGCGAGGACGACCAGACCGGTGCCAGCGAGGAGCACGGGGACGAAGTCCTCGAGGGCCAGCGCGAGACCGTACTCGGTGCAGGGATCGATGGCCATCAGACGACCGCCTTCTCAGGAGTGGGCGCGAAGATGTCGCGCGACCGGAAGCTCGCGGTGAGGAACCGCCCCATCGCCTTCGACCGGGTCAGCCACGCCACCTTGGCACCGTGCTTGCGGGCGCCGAGGATCCCGTCGGCCAGCCACGGGGTGACCGTCTCGACCCGGTCACCCAGGATGTTGAAGATCTTGCGGGCACGCTCGAACGCCTCCGGCTGCCCGTCGTAGTCGTCGAGCAGCAGGTCGGTCGCGACGATGCCCGGAGACAGGAAGCCGATCTTGACGGGCGTCCCCTTCGTCTCCTTCACCAGTGAGGCCGTCAGATAGCTGACACCGCGCTTGGTCGTGCCGTACGTCGTCATGCCGGGCTGCATCTGACCGCCGGAGCCGAAGCCCTCCATGTTCCAGATCCAGCCGCCGCCGGCCTGCGAGCCCATCACGTCGAGCGCGACGGCGCAGCCGTTGACCACGCCCAGCACGTTCGTACGGACCACGGCGTCGACCACGTCGGCCGGCACCTCGGTCAGCGGGCGACGCGGGGCCGACATGCCGGCGTTGTTGATCCAGACGTCGACCCGGCCGAACCGCGCGATCGCGAGGTCGCGCAGGGCGACGAGCGAGTCGCGGTCGGTGACGTCGGCGACCTGGCCGGCGACGCTGCCGCCCGGGGCGCTCGCGGAGAGGTCGGCGACCGCCGCCTCCACGCTCGCGCCCGACCGGCCGCAGACGACGACGCGGCACCCGCGGGCCAGGAGCTCCCGGGCGAGCCCGAGGCCGATCCCCCGGGTCCCTCCGGTCACGACGACGACCCTGCCCTCGCTCCCAGGTGGCTCGCTCACGCGCTCGGCTCCCAGGTCAGGAGACCGTGCACGAAGTGGGTCGTACGCTCGCCGCTGAGCAGCTGCCAGACGACGGCGAGATCGCGCGTCTGGGGATCCAGCAGGACCTCGCGTCCCCGGATCTTCTCGACCCCGCGCGCGTCACGGCCCATCAGGTGCTGCGTGGTGAACAGCGCCCGCCCGTAGGAGATGGCGTTGCCGAAGACGTCGGGACCGTCGTACTGGACGCGGGCGCCGTCGCGGTAGCGCTCGAGCTCGTACGACCGCGTCAGGGCGCCGTCCCAGGTGATCGACTGCTTGGCGCGCAGCAACGACAGGGGCTCGTGGTCGATCCGGACCTCGGTCTGGCCGACGGTCGTCTGAGTCTCGGCATCCTCGACGGAGAGGGTGCCGGTCCAGGCACCGGTCTCCTTGGTCGGCAGGACCTGCGGGATGGAGCCGCGGCGGGTCTCCCCGGCGATCCAGTCGTCGACGAACGCCTGCGTCTCCGGGTTGGTCTCGTGGTCGAACGTGCGCTTGTAGACGCCGTTGAAGACCGCGCAGACCGCCCAGCCGTCGTGGAGCACCGAGGAGTAGACCTGCGTCACGCCGTCCGGCAGCACCTGGTTCCAGGTGCGGAGGTCGGCCTGCCAGCCGGGCGAGTAGTAGTTGGCCTCGACGAAGTAGCCGTACGGCTGCCCGGTGCCGTAGAAGTCCGGGCCGCAGTAGACGCGGTTCTGGTCGGAGTCGACGATGCCGAAGTCGAAGTTCGCACCGAGCTCGAAGCGGTTGCGGAGGGGACCGCTGCCCTCGAGGCTGGTGCGCATCCAGTAGCGGGACACCCCGTCCTCGACGACGCTGGCGCGCACGACGTGCTCGTAGCCGACGTGGTTGCCCTCGGCGTCGAAGAGCGACGGGCGGCCGTGCCACTCCCCCTCGATGCGCTGCTGCCATTCACTCGACGGCACAGCGCTGGTCGTGTCCTCGCCGGTCTGCGGCTCGGTGGTCGCGGTCACTTCTTCACCTCGTTGTCGAGCAGCTGGACACGGACGTCCTCGGCGGCGTCGTCGCCGATCAGGCGGGCGACCTGCGCCCAGACCTTGTCGACGTCGGGGCTGAAGATGTTGGCTCGGTTGCGGGCGTCACGTGCCGGCAGGTCGGTGTCGGCCACGTCCGCCAGCACGGCCTCGGGCACCGGCGAGTCGAGCAGCCCGAACCAGTGCTCGAGGTAGGTCGTGACGGCGGTCTCGATCGACACGAACGCGTCGGCGTCGGCGCGGTGCACGAGCATCCACGGCGACATGACGGCGTTCTGGCGAGGACCGATCGCGGCCTTGGTCAGGCCCGACCACGTCTCGACCTCCTCGTACGTCTCGGTGAGCGGGTCGTGCGCCCAGTCGAGGTACGTCAGGTGGGTGCCGAGGTCGGCCCGCGGGATCAGGTCGAGGTGGAAGGCGTACGAGCCCTGGCCCTGGACCGAGTCGAGCGTGAAGTGCGGGATCGGCAGCCCGTCGCGCGTGAACGCGAAGACCATGTGGCTGTCGAGGCCGATCATCTCCACGGCCAAGCCCACGTAGACGAGCTTGGCGACGGGCTCCGCGTCGTCGGCCGCGACGAAGACGCGGACCTCGCCGACCGGCGCCGGCGTCATCGGCGAGGTGAGCGTACGGAACGAACCGCCGTCGTCACCGTTCACCTCGAGCAGACCGCGCTCGGCGACGATGCGCTCCCACGTGCGGTGGCACAGCCCGCTGGGCAGGCTCACGGTGGCTTCGGACTCTGTCGTGCTCATGCGCGCACGCCCTCCTCGCGGGGTGTGTCGGTGGTGTCGGTGCGGGGGACGTCGCCGCGCTCCTCGCGCTCGGTGCGCTTGCCCAGGAGCTCCTTGCTGCGGACCTCCTTGAAGTTCCACGCCGAGGCCAGCTCCGGGACTTCCTTGCGGATGGGCGACGGGATCACCCGAGCCTCGACGCGCGCCGGGCCCTCGCCGACGATCGTGTTGCCCTCGACCGACCAGCCCTTGTCGATGAGCTCCTGGCGGCGACGCCGGTAGAGCACCGCGTTGTAGTCGCTCTTCACGTGCAGCTCGGCCGACAGGTCGAACGGCAGGAGCTCGGGACGGACGCCGTTGACGACGGCCTCGTCCTCGTACAGCACCTTGAACACGCGGCGCCGAGCATCACGGTCGGCCCACTTGCCCTTGAAGAACGTCCGCAGCGCGACGAACTTGACCAGCGTGGTCTCCTCGTCGATCGGGATGTTGACGTCGAAGATCTTCAGCTCGCCCATCGGCGTCTTGATGTCGAGCAGGATCATGTTGGGCAGCCACCACGTGGTGGAGACCGGCACCTGCGGACGCTTCGTCAGGTCCTTCGTCTTGTTGGGGTTGAGGAGACCCCAGATGCCCTTGGAGTTCGGCGGGTTGAGCTTCACCGACACCTTGCAGTGCCACGGCGACTCCTCCACCTCGAACTCGGGGACCTCCGGCTTCTCCTTGTTGCCGAAGACTCCGCCGTGCACGAACGGCGTGTGTGCGACGTCGACGCCGTTCTCGAGGATCCGCTCGTAGTTGGACTTCCACAGGAAGCTGCCGGTCACGGCGCGGTACTTGTCGGTGTCGTCGATGTCGGACCAGTCGGGGATCGGGATCCGCTCGGACTCGGGGAGGTCACCCATGAAGATCCAGATGAAGCGGTACTTCTCCTGGACCGGGTAGGAGTCGATCCGCGCCTTGCGGGGGATTCCCTTGTCGGGGTGCGCGGGGATCTTGCGGACCGAGCCGTCGGGCTCGTACTCCCAGCCGTGGTAGGGACAGACGATGCAGTCGTCCTTGATCTCGCCGCTGGACAGCGCGGCACCGCGGTGGACGCACAGGTCCGACATCGCGACGACCGACTTGTCGCTGTTCTTGCGGTAGATGACGAGCTGCTGTCCGAGCAGCTTCACCTTCTTGGGCTCGCCTACGACGAGGTCCTCGCTGAACTCGACGGCGTACCAGAAGTTCTTGAACATCGCGTGGTCTCCTCACTCGCGTCGCCGGGCGGCGGCGATCTCGGGGCGGGGCTGCTCAGCGAGCAGCTCCAAGGCGTCCTTGGCTGCGGCTTCGCCGCGCACGTGCGCGGCGAAGAAGGTGGTGACGGTGGTGGCGAGCGCGTCGCGCTGGGCCTCGGCGTCACCGGTGGTCGCGCTCTCGAGGAAGCCCCGTGCCGTGCTGGCGTCCTCGGGGTGGGCCGCCAGCATGTGCGTCGCCGCGTCGAGGTGGACCAGCCACGCCTCGGTCGTCGACGGCACTGCCTGGGCCCAGGTCGCCGTGACCGGGTCGCGGTCGGTGGCGGCCGGGTCCTCGCCGTACCGGACGGCGCTGGCGGCGACGACACCGTCTGCGGTGCCGGCCAGGAGCATCACCGGCACCTCGACGGGAGCCGGGAGCAGGGTGCTCGGCGGGTGGCCGAGCATCTGCGACGCCATCGTGTGCGCGCCGTACGTGGCGACGGCGCGGATCTCGGGGAACCACGCGGGCCGCGCCGACTGGAGCGCGACGGTGCCGCCGGCCGAGTGCCCGAAGAGCGCGACCGCCTCGGTGTCGACGAGTCCCGCGAGCGGGCCCGTCTCCGCGAGCGCGGCGACGGCTTCCAGGACCGGACGCAGGGCCTGGGTGGTGGGCCGGGACCCGTACGTGTCCGGGCCGACGGCACCGAGGTCGATGCCGGGAGTGAGCCCGTAGTCGCCCGGACCGTGCTCGCTGGGCGGGAACAGCTCGCCGACCCAGTCGTAGGTGACGGCGACGAACCCCGCCTCGACCAGGCGCACGGCGAGCCACGCGTAGGCGTCGGCACCGACGTTGATGCCCGACAGCAGCACCGCGACGGGGTACGGACCGCCGGCGGGGTCGGCCTGGAGGCGACCGCTCATCCGCTCGGCGGTGGTCTGCGCCGGCAGCGCCCGGTAGCGGACCGTCACGTGCGCGGTGTCGTACGGCGCCTCCGCGCCGGGGACGCGCACGGCGGTGCGTGCTGCACGGACGAGGACAGGGTCGGTCATGCTCGGGGGTGCGCCTCGTGCTCGAGCGCCCGCGGGAGCTGGCGGTCGCCGCCCCAGAGGGCCCGGACGAGACGCTGGGTGGTCGCAGGCCCGAAGTAGCGGTCGCCCATGACGTTCGCCGGATCGCGCTCGGCGATGTTGCGGCGGATCGCCTCGTCGTCGGCGGCCAGAGCAGCACGGTCGGCGAACGGGACGGCCTCGGCCTCGTCGACCCAGCCGAGCCAGCGGTCGAGGTGCTCCTCGGCGAGCGTCGTCACGAGCTCGGTCATCTCGTCGGCCGCGGGGGCCATGTAGCAGAACGCGGTCGGCGACAGGCCTGCTCGGACGAACGCCGAACGGCTGATGAAGGGCTCGAGGAACGCGTTCTCGTTGCGCACCTGCTCCCACTGGGCGTTGACCGGCTCGTAGTAGCGGTCGAACGACTCGGTGTCGGTGACGAGGTAGCTGCGGGGAACCGAGTCGAGGTAGACCCAGCCCTGCGGGAAGCAGCCCAGCGCCATGCCGAAGTGCGGGACCTTCACCTGCGGGCCGAGCCAGATCGTCAGGTGCACGTTGCAGAAGCCGGCGGCGGCGTTCTCCATGTGCGAGTGGACCATCCAGTCGATCTCCGGGCCGGCGTAGCCGCGGACGCGGCCCTTGGCCCCGGTGTCTCCACCGAAGTCTTCGAGGACGTCGGTGGACGGGTCACGCTCGAGCTCGAAGCGGTCGGCGACCTTCTGCTTGAGCCGTTCGACGAGGGCGAGCCAGGTCGCGAACGTCGCGGTGACGTCCGTCGGTCCCGACTCGTCGAGGTGCTCCTGGACGAACTTCAAGCTCTGGCTCACGGGGAGGACTCCATTCACGGGCGTGCGGTCTGGCTCACAACGATCCAAACTATATATGATCTATAGCGGGTACGACAGGTCTTCCCCCGGAGAATCTTGACCCGCGGCGAGGCCCCGGGGCGGCAAGGTCCCGAGCCCGTGACCGAATCTTGATCCTGCAGGTCAGGAGGGGTACGCCGCGGCGCCGAGCCCCGCACCACCGTCGCGGAACGCCGCCGGCGCATGCACGACGCAGGTCTGCACGTGCTCGAGCATCCCCTCGTCGCCGTACTCCCTGCCCCAGCCGGAGCGCTTGACGCCACCGAACGGCGCACGGAGCGAGATGCCGGTGCGGTTGTGCGTGTTGACGAACGTGAAGCCGGCGTCGAGGCGTGTCGACAGCGCGAACGCACGCTCCTCGTCGGCGGACCACACGGAGGCTCCGAGACCGAGGTCGCCGGCGTTGGCGCGCGCGACGGCGTCGTCGTCGGAGTCGAACGCGAGCACGGGCAGGATCGGCCCGAACTGCTCGGTAGCCACCACGGGTGCGTCGTCGGGGACGTCGAGCACCAGGGTCGGCGCGACGAAGTAGCCGCGGTCCAGCGCCGTAGCCGGATCTGCGGTGCCGATGTCGAGCACGCGCGCCCCCCGTCCACGGGCGTCCTCAGCGAGCCCACGGACCCGGTCGGCGGACGCGGCACTCACGACCGGCCCCATGGTGACGCCGGGATGCAGAGGGTCTCCGAGGCGCAGGACGCGGTCGGCTGCCGCGCGCAGCGAGTCGACGACCTCGTCGAGGCGGGTGCGGTGGACGTAGAGGCGCTTGAGCGCCATGCAGACCTGGCCGCTGGTGGCGAACGACGCCATCACGAGCCGCTCTGCGACAGCGTCGTCGAGCGCGACGTCCTCGAGGAGGATCGCCGGGTCGTTGCCGCCGAGCTCCAGGAGCGTCGGCGTGAGCGAGCGCCCGGCGAGGCCGGCGATGGCTCGGCCGGCGACGTCGCCGCCGGTGAACGCCACTCGGTCGACGCCGGGGTGCCCGACCAGCGCGGTCGCGGTGTCGGCGTCGCCCTGGACCACGTCGACGAGTCCCGCCGGCACCGACTCGGCGACGAGACCGAGAAAGCGTGCGACGGCGAAGGGCGCGAGCGGGGAGGGCTTGACGACCACGGCGTTGCCGGAGACGAGTGCCGGCCCCACCTTGAGCACCGCAAGGATCACGGGGGCGTTCCACGGCGTGATCGCGGCGACCACCCCGTACGGACGGTGGCGCAGGAGCAGCCGACCTTGGGCGTCGTCCACCTCCCGGTCGACGAGCAGCGCGGTGGCGCGCTCGGCGGCCCAGCGCAGCACGGCCACCGCGAACCCCGACTCACCGCGGCAGTCGGTGAGCGGCTTGCCGGTCTCGCGTGCCATCAGCTCGGCGATCGCGTCCAGCTCCGGCTCGATCCGGTCGGCGGCTGCACGCAGGGCGCCCGCGCGCTCGGCCACCGGAACGGCCGCCCAGGCACGCTGGGCCTGATGAGCACGCTCGACGACGGCATCGACCTCGGCGGCGCCGGCGACGGGGCAGGAGCCGACGACCTCGTCGATTCGCGCGGGGTTCTCCCGGCTGATGCCGGTCGCCGTCACGGTCACGAGCGGGTCCCCGCCCCGGCCTCCAGCGGACGCAGCGAGTCGATCATCGACGTCCGGCGCAGGTACGTCCGCGCCGCGACCGGGTCGGCCGCGAGCGCGCGGAGCTCGGCGTGGTGCGCGGCCCGGGCCTCCTCGTCGTTCTCGCGCAGCTGCTTCCAGTTGTCGTGCGTCACCGTGCGGACGTACGACAGGGCGACGTCGCGTCGCGCGGCGAGCACCGTGTCGAGCTCGGCCGTCCCAGCGCGCCCGGCGAGCAGGTCGGCGAGCGCCCGACCGGCGAGGACCGCGTCGTGCAGACCGCTGTTCATCCCCATCCCGCCGAGCGGGTTGTTGACGTGCGCGGCATCGCCGACGAGCACGACCCGCCCCACGCGGAAGCGGTCGGCGACACGCTGGTGCACCCGGTAGAGCGACGCGTGGAGAAGGTCCCACGGACGACCGAGGTCGGCCACGTCGGCGAGCCGCGCCTGGACGCGCTCCGGCGCCGTCTCGACGTCGTCGGGCGAGTCGGGGTCCGTCGGGAAGAGGATGCGCCAGTGCTCCGGCGTCCGGAGCAGCACGAGCCACTCGTCGGGGTCGTACACGTAGTTGACGTCGGCGATCCCGGGCAGCACCGTCGCGAGGTCCTCGTGGGTCGACACCACGAGGAAGCGCTCGGGGTAGGTGATCCCCTCGAACTCCGCACCGATCGACTTGCGGACCACGGAGCTCGCGCCGTCCGCGCCGACGACCCAGTCGGCCGTCCACGGGCTGCCGGTCGCAGTGGTGACGCGGACGACGTCGTCGACCTGCTCCACAGCCGTCACGGGCTGGCCGAAGACGACCTCCACGTCGGCGTACGCCTGGAGGCGCTCAAGCAGGATCGGCGTGAGCTTGCTCTGCTCGCACTGGACGCGGAACGGGTACGGGGTGTCGTCCGCCAGCGACCCGAGGTCGAGCTCGGCGATGGGACCGGTCCGGCGGTCGCGGTACTGGAAGCGGGTCGAGACGATCCCGCGCTCCAGCAGGTCGTCCAGGACGCCGAGCTCGGCCAGCATCTCGAGCGAGGGCGGGTGGTAGGTGCTCGCACGCGACTCCGCGGCGAGGGTCTCCCCCGCCTCGAGCACGGTGACGGCATGGCCGTCGCGGGCAAGGGTCAGCGCGGTGGTGAGCCCGACGGGGCCCGCACCGGCGACGACGACTCGGGCGCTCATCGTGCGCTCACCGCCTCTGCATAGCGTTGTTCGAGCGACAGCTGATCGCCGAGGCCGACCAGGTCGGTGAGCTCGTCCCAGCCCATCCGAGGGGTCGAGCCGGCGTGGCCGTCGCGCATGATCGTGGAGTAGACGTCTCCGACGGCCGCCGCGGCGGCGAGCATCGCGGAGACGGGGTGGATGACGAGCCGGACGCCGAGCGCCGCGTAGTCGGCGTCGCTCGGGCCGTCGCTCACCGCCCCGCCGGCCTCGGAGCGGTTGGCGAGGAACGGGACGCCGTCGCCGAGGGCGTCGCGCACCCGCGCCAGCTCGGCGAGGCCGGCTCCTTCGACGAAGACGGCGTCCGCGCCGACCTCGACGAACGCGCGTGCACGCTCGACGACCGAGTCGATGCCCTCGACGGACAGCGCGTCGGTGCGTGCGACGACCACGAGGTCGGAGCCTGCTTCGACGACGGCGCGAACCCGCGACGCCGCCTCCACCACGTCGACGACGGCCTTGCCGCTCATGTGGCCGCACCGCTTGGGTGAGACCTGGTCCTCGAGGTGGAGCCCGGCGATCCCTGCCGCGGCGTAGTCCAGCACCGTACGGCGTGCCTGGAGCGCGTTGCCGTAGCCGGTGTCGGCGTCGGCCAGCAGCGGCACGCCTCCCAACGACGGCACGACCTGGCGGGCACGGTCGGCGATCTGGCTGCCGTGCACGAAGCCGAGGTCGGGCAGGCCGAGGCCGACCGCCGACGCGACGGCGCCGGAGAGGCAGGCGGCCTGCGCGCCCGCGCGTACGGCGAGCCGGGCGGTGACGGCGTCGTAGACACCCGGGAGGTGGACGACGTCGTCACCGGCGAGCAGCGTGCGCAACCTCTGCGTCGGCGACGCCGGTCGTCCCGTCATCGCCCGTGCAGCGCGAAGCTGCCCTCGACACCGACGACACGCGCGCCGGTGAAGAAGCGGATCGTCTCCAGCGTGCCCTCGTCGCCCATGCCCGAGATGCCCCACGCCGGGCGCGGTGTCATCAGGTGGAGGCTCATGATCGACGAGCCGTTGACCTTGACCTCGCCTGCGCGCACGCGGCGCGCGACCGCGAGGGCACGCTCGGTGTCGGTGCCGAAGACATACCCCTCGAGTCCGTACGGCGTGCCGTTGGCGAGGGCGACCGCCTCGTCGTCGGTGCGGTAGGTGTGGACCGTCGCGACGGGACCGAAGATCTCGTCGACGGCGAGCTGCGGATCGACGCCCCGGACGAGCGTCGGCGCCAGGAAGGTGCCGTCGCCGTCGGGCAGCGGGGTCGATGCGTACGCCCGTCCGCCGTCGGCGGCCAGGCGGTCCAGCTCGGCTCGCAGACGTGCGAGGTGGACCGAGTGCACGATCGGGCCCAGGTCGGTCGCCTGGTCGAGCGGGTCGCCCGTGCGCAGCTCGGCGAGCCGCCCGACGATGCGCTCCAGGACGTCGTCGGCCATGCTCTCCGGCAGCACCAGTCGCCCCAGCGCCCGGCACCACTGACCGTTGAGGGTGGTCAGCAGGTCGACGGCGGCACGCGCCGCGTCGTCCGCGTCGGCGTCGTCGAGCACCACGAGCGGGTTGTTGCCGCCGAGCTCGAGCTGGAGCGCGGTGTAGGACATGGCGCACGCCGCGGCGATCGCGGCCCCGCCGACGTGGCCACCGGTGAAGGAGACCGCACGGATCCTCGGGTCGTTCACGAGCGTGCCGCCGACACCCGGGCCACCCTGCAGGAGCTGGAACACCCCGGGGTGCACACCCGCGTCTGCGAGCACGGAGGCGATGGTCCGGCCGAGCACGGTCGTGGCGTACGGCGCGTACTCGCTCGGCTTCAGGATCGTCGGGCACCCGGCGGCGAGCGCGCTGGCGACCTTGTGGGCCGCCATCGGCGCGGGAGCGTTCCACGGGACCAGGCACAGCGCCGGGCCGAGCGGCAGCCGGTGGACCTCGACGGCATTGCCGGCGGCGCCCTCGACCTCGTCCAGCAGGGCGCCGGAGCGCAGCATCTGGGCGGCGAGGTGGAACGCGCCGGGCACGATCACGCCGACGACCGCGGTCTGTCGCACCGGGACGCCCGTCGCGAAGGACTCGAGCACGGCGAGCTCGCCGAGCTGCGGCTCGAGTGCCGCTCCGATCTGGTCGAGGAGATCGGCGCGTGCCTCGGGGTCGAGGCCCGACCAGGTCTCGCCGGCGTGGGCCTCGTCAGCGGCCGCCAGCGCACGCTCGACCGACGCGGCGTCGCTCGAGGCGGCGGCGGCGAGCGTCTCGCCGCGGAACGGGTCCTCGAGCACGAGGTCGAGCGTCTCGGCGGGAACCTGTGTCTCCCCCGCCACGATCTGGACGGTCTCCGGCAGCGCCGGGGTCACCGTCAACGCGTCGGTCGAGGTGCTCGTCATGCCTTCTCCGCCGCTGCTGCTGCGGCTGCTGCCGCGGCCGGCGTCGTCAGTCCAACCCATGACTCATCATCGACCAGCATCCGAGCGAGGTCGAGCTGCCCCCTCTCGGAGGGGAACGCCTGGACGAGACCCATGGCCGTGTCGCGCATCGCGCGCCCGATGACGTTGTCCATCAGGGCGCCCGACGTGCCGCACATCTTCATGGCGATGGTGGCCACGTCGAACGCGCCGTCGCAGATCGTGCCCTTCGCGAGCTTCCAGCTCTGGACGACCTGCTCCTTCGGGAGGATCGGCACCTCGGCGGCCTCGAGGTCGGTCTGGCGGCGCAGCCACAGGTGCACGTCGGTCAGGCGCTCCTGCGCTCGCCCGATGAACACCTGGTGCATGGGGCTCGAGGCGATCGGCTTGCCCGTGTCGGCGAACTTCGCCTTCATCGTCCGCTCGAACGCGTACTCCCAGGCTCCGCGGGCGATGCCCGCGTAGATGGCGGTGATGGCCACCTGGTTGCCGACCCACGAGCCGCGCGACATCTGCGTGGCGCGGGCGAATCCGCCGGGCACGACCAGGGCGAGGTCGTCGGGGACGAACGCGCTCTCCATGATCAGACCGTTGTTGTCGGAGGCGCGCATGCCGAGGCCCTGCCACTGGTGGCGCGGGCGCACGCCCTCCTGGTCGCGGGAGACGAGGAACAGGCTGAGCCCCTCGACCCCGTCGATGTCGGCGCGGCGCGCGGTGACGAGGTAGAAGTCGGCGGTGCCGGACAGGCAGCCGAACGACTTCTCGCCGTCGAGCAGCCAGCCACCCTCGGTCCTGGTCGCCGTGGTCGAGATGAGGACGTTGGCGTTGCTCGCCTTCGCTGACTCGCTCGCGAAGTTCGCGAGGCACTGGTTGTCGCGCCCCATCATGAACAGGACGCGCTCGGCGAACGTGCGTACCTCGTCGACCTCGTCGTCGGCGTACAGGCCCTCCTCGATCGCTGCCAGCGGCAGGAGTCCTCGCGAGGACGCCGAGCAGTGGAAGAAGTAGGCGAGGGCGGTCGAGCCGCACACGGTGCCCAGGGCGTAGGTCGTCGCGACGAGGTCGCGCAGACCTCCGCCCAGGCCGCCGAACTCGCGGGGGACGACCAGACCGAGCAGACCCGCGTCGGCGAGCAGCTTGATGTGGCCCGGGGGGAGCTCGGCGCGCGCGTCGGCGCCGGCGGCGGCGTCACGGATCGTCGGCAGGATCGACTCGACGCGGGCGGCGCGCTCGCGCTCGTCCGGCGTCAGGTCGGGGAAGAGGTACTCGGCGGTCAGCGTGGCCGACATGGCGCGGCTCCTACGGTGTGGGCAGTGGGGTTGGCTGGGGTGGCGCCGCCGGTGCGGCGACCCCGTTGGTGCGGAAAGCAGGAATCTCGCCGTTGGCGCCGAGACGCTCTCGGACCCGGCTGGCGAGCTTGCCGAGCGCGGCGGCGTCGACGGGGGTGTCGACGTCCAACGTGCTCAGGAGGCGTACGAGGTCTTCGGTCGCGACGGCGCCGTCCAGGCCGCCGAGCGTGGTGTCGAAGTGGTGCACACCGCTCTTGAGCGCGGTGAGCGCCTTGACGAGGCCGAGTCGGTCGTGGTCGTGGAGCCGGACGCGCAGCGGCACCGGCCGGGCGATGCCCACGGCGTCCTGCAGGGTGGCCCGCACCTCGAGCGGCGTGGCCGCGCCCCTCGTGTCGTCGAGGCAGATCTCGGTCGCCCCGGCCTCGATCAAGGTCTCGACGGCCCACAGGAGCGACTCGTGGTCGCCGGCGGTGAACGCGTCGCGCAGGATCACGACGCGTCCCTCGGTGTCGAGGCTGCCGACGCCCGCGATGACGTCGGCCACGCGTTCGAGGTCGCTGCGGTCACGGGTGTCCGCGCCGAGCTCGACGACCCCGACACCGCGGTCGACCGCCTCGCGGGCCTGGTCGGCCGACTTCACGAGCGCGGTGCACTCGCGTGCGTCGGAGAGGATCGACCCGCTCCGGCTCAAGGACGGCGGGGTGAGCGCCGACCCGGTCGGGAGGGTGAGGTCGAGCACGCGGGTGCGGACACCGGAGGCACGGACCCGTTGCTCGGTCCGCCGGATCCAGTCGCCGCCGGCGCCACGAGCGCTGAGCGAGCCCACCAGACGGCTGTCGGCGAGCGTCGCGACGTCCGGGAGGACGTCGGCGAACTGGCCCCAGCCGCGGGAGTGGAACAGCAGCGGGGCCGTACGGCGGGCCGCGTGGCCGGCGAGGACCTCGCCGACGAAGATCGTGTGGTCGCCACCGGGGTGCGCGTGGACGACCCTGCAGTCGAGCCACCCGAGGCTGGAGTCCAGCAGCGGGGCGCCCGTCTCGGCCGTCGACCAGGTCTCGCCGGCGAACCGGTCGCTCTCTCCGGTCTGGCCGGCGAAGCGCCGGGCCACCTCGGCCTGGTCCTTGGCGAGGACGCTGACGCCGAAGAAGCCGCTGGACTCGATCAGCCCGTGGCTGAAGAGCTTGCGGTCCAGGCAGATCGAGATCAGCGGCGGATCAAGACTGACGCTCGAGAACGAGCTGGCAGTCATCCCATGGCGCCTCCCGTCGACGACGGTCGTCACGACCGTGACCCCGCTGGGCCACTGGGACAGCACGTCACGGAACGTCGCTGTTTCGACCACGAGACACCTCCTACCTACCGGTTGGAAAGAATATACAATATCGACTATGCCATCTGGCAAGGGGAAACTCGCTTCTCGTGGCTACCTGCTGTCAGAATCGCGATGATCTACGATTTGACCGGGTACCACTACGCCAGCAGCAGGAGCACACCATGGCCCGACGAGGGACCAGCCGGACCAGTCGACCGATCGCTCACGTGTCGCTCGTCGACCGCGTCACCAGCGAGCTGAGGGCGTCGATCCTCACCGGTGAGATCCAGCCCGGCACGTCCGTCTCGATCGTCGAGCTCTGCGAGCTGTACGACGTGAGCCACATCCCCGTGCGCGAGGCGCTTCGCCGGCTCGAGAGCGAAGGCATCGTCAGCCTTCGTCCCGGTCGCTCGGCCCTCGTCGCCGCGCTCAGCGCCGACGACCTCACCGACATCTACCGTCTGCGGCGTCTCATCGAGGGCGACCTCGCCGTCCGTGCGGCGCGTCAGATGACCGACGAGCTCCTCGCAGCGGCCGAGGAGGCGCTCGAGGAGTACGTCGCCATCGAGCGCGAGCCTGCCGCACTCGCGGCGGCGCACCACCACTTCCACGCCACGCTGCTGGCCGACGTCATGGGCGCGGCCGACAAGAACGTGCTGGACCTGCTGTGGCACTCCGCCGACCGTTACCTGCACATCACGATGGCCGACCTCGACCACGCTCCGGAGACCAAGGAGCAGCGCATCGACGAGCACCGCGTGCTCCTCGAGCTGGCGCGCGAACGCAAGGGGCCGGAGTTCAAGAAGGCCTGGCTCGACCACCTCAACGGCAGCGAGCGTTCGCTGATGGCTGCTCTCGAGCGGCGCGAGGTGTCGGCGAGCGCGTGACGCGCGCCGGCTGAACGCACGCCGCCGCCCGGCGAGCGCCTACGGACGCCTCGACGCGAGCGCTGCCCGCGGGTCGAACCCGAAGGGCAGCTCGAGCCGGTGCTGCGCCATCAGCTCGGTGTCGGTCAGCACGTCCACCGTCGTGCCGTCCGCAGCGATCACCCCGTCGGACAGGATCACGGCCCGCTCGCACAGCTGGAGGGCGTACGGGAGGTCGTGGGTGACCATCAGCAGCGTCACGTCCAGGCCGGCGAGCGTCTCGACGAGCTCGCGGCGCGCCGCGGGGTCCAGGAACGTCGACGGCTCGTCGAGGACGAGCACCTCGGGCTTCATGGCGAGGACGGTCGCGAGCGCCACCCGACGGCGCTGGCCGAGTGACAGGTGGTGCGGCGGCAGGTCGATGGCGTCGCGCATGCCCACGAGGTCGAGCGCCCCGACCACGCAGCGTTCGAGCTCCGCGCCCCGCATGCCGTAGTTCGCCGGGCCGAAGGCGACGTCGTCGCGCACGGTCGCCATGAAGAGCTGGTCGTCCGGGTCCTGGAAGACGATTCCCACCCGACGTCGGATGTCGCGCAGGTGTGCCTTGTCCACGGGCATCCCGGCGACGGTCACCGTGCCGGCTCCCGCAGACAGGATGCCGTTGAGGTGCAGCGCGAGCGTCGTCTTGCCGGCGCCGTTCGGCCCGAGCAGGGCGACCCGCTCCCCTCGCTCGACGACGAGGTCGACGCCGTACAGGACCTGCCGCCCGTCGGGATAGGCGTACGCCAGCCGGTCGATCTGCAGCGCGGGCGCGTGGAGCGTCGCGGCACTCATCGCCGACCTTCGCCCTCGTAGCCGCGGGCGAGCATCGCCAGGTGGACCCGCTCGCCCCGGTCGTACGCCCGGACGAACAGCGCCCCCACCGCCCGTGCCTGGACCCACCACGCCGACAACGAGCGCGACTGGAAGCCCCGCGACTCACGGGCGATGCGCATCCGCCGCATCTCCGCGGCGACGACGTCCAGGTAGCGGACCATGAACGTGACGATCTGCACCAGCTGCGCGGGGACACGCAGGCGCGCGAGGGCGCCCGGAAGCTGGTGCGGCTCGGTCGTCGCGGCGAGCGTGAGCGAGGCGACGACGCTGATCGTCCCCTTGACGAGCAGCCCCCAGGCCGCCCAGAGGCCCGCCTCGGACAGCGACAGCCCTGCGACGTCGACGCGGGGTCCGACGGCGACGAACGGCATGAGGACCGCGAAGACGACGAACGGGACCTCGACCACCATCCGGCGCGCGATGTAGCCGACAGGCACGTGGGCGACGACGATGACGACGACGAGCACGGCGAGGTACGCCGCGAAGGCGGCGACCCACTCGCGAGGCGTCGCGACCACCACGAGCACGAAGCCGACGAGCGCGGCGACCTTGTGGTGCGCAGCGGCGCGGTGGACGGCGGAGTGAGTGTGGAAGTACAGCGTGTGCCCGTGGCTGTCGTCGGCCACGTCAGGAACCGGCCGGACGGCGCAGCAGGCGCCCGATGCCCATCGCGAGGAGGAGCACGACGGCGCACCCGACGAGCCCGGCGAGGCCGCCCGAGAGACGAGCGTCGTCGATGCCGGCGACGGCGTAGTCGGCGAACGGCCAGCTCGCGAGGGCATGGTCGGTCGCCGAGCCGAGGAAGCCCTGCGTCCCGGCGACGTGCTCGAGGCCGTCGGGGCTCGCCGACGCGTAGTAGCTCACGAAACCGGCGGTGACCGCCGCGAGCGCGAGCATCACGATGACGAAGGTGCGCGTGGAGACGCGGGTCCGGTGGGTCGACGCGGTCACAGGGGTGCTCCTTCGCGGATCTCCAGCGGCGAGGACGCGACCACGTCGCGAGCGCCGTACACGAGGTCAGGGCGAAGCGCGATCACCGCGCTCACCACGAGTCCGGTGATGACAGCCTCGCCGAGGCCGATGAGGGAGTGCCACCCGACCATCGCAGCGGTGAGGGTGTCCAGCGGGATCGGAGCCGCACCGCCGACGGCGTAGAGGCCGACGAACGCGAGCGAGGCCACCGGGACGGAGACGAACGCGCCGAACGCGGCCGCGAGCGGCACGGACGCGAGCCGCTTGGGCAGCACGGCACGTCCGAGGCGGAACGCGAGCCATCCCGCGCCGACGCCGACGACCGCCATGAGGGTGATGTTGGTGCCGAGCGCGGTGATGCCGCCGTCGGCGAACAGCAGCGCCTGCACGATCAGGACGACCGACACGCACATCGCGGCGGTCGCCGGACCGACGAGGACCGCCGCCAGTGCTCCGCCGAGCAGGTGCCCGCTGGTGCCGGCACCGACCGGGAAGTTCACCATCTGCGCGGCGAAGATGAAGGTCGCGACGAGGCCGGCGAGCGGCGCGGTGCGGTCGTCGGGCTGCTCGTGGCGTGCGCGCTTCATCGCGTAGGCGAGCGCGCCGACGGCGACCGCGCCGGTGGCCACCGACGTCGGCGCGTCGAGGAATCCGTCAGGGACGTGCATGGTGTTCCTTTCGTTCGCTCGGTCTGTCAGGCCGAGACGTGCTGCGGGGTCGCCACACGGACGAGTGCGTCGGCGAGGGCCCAGGGGCGCCCGTCGACCACGTCGGTCCCGCGGCTGACGAAGCGGTTGGTCGCGCATGCGGGTCGGACGGTCGCGAGCGTGACGGTGTCTGTCGCGACGACCGGCTCGGGCCGGCTGATGATCCCCGCGAAGGGTCCCTCCCACGCGCTCCAGAGCGTGAAGTCGGCCGACAGCGGGATGACGGCGCCCGCGCCCTGCTCGGAGCGCCGGCTCGCGACCACGACGTTGAGCCGGTTCTCGGCGGCGCGCTCGAGCAGCAGCAGGTCGATGTCGTGCGCACCCGAGACCGTGAACGGCACGGCGACCACGTCGGCGTCCTGCAAGGCGGCGAGGCGGAAGGTCTCCGGGTAGAGCGCGTCGTCGCCCACGACGACCGCGAGCCTGCCCCAGCCGAGCTCGACGACCACCAGCTCGTCACCGAGCCGTGTCGCCCAGTCGGCGTGGCGGGCACTGGCGTGCAGCTGAGGCTGGCGGGCGACCTCGCCGTCCGCGTCGAGGACGAGTCCGACGTGCTGGTCGTGGTCGCGAACGGAGGTGACGGCGACGGCGTCCGTCCCCGAGAGCGCCTCCACGATCTCGTCCGGGGTGAAGCGTGGGTCCGACCCCTCGGCCACTCCCCCGGCCCACGCCGCGAGCTCGGGGAGCACGACGAGCCGGGCGCCGGCGGTGACGGCGTCGCGGAGCAGGGCGACGACGTCGTCCTCCGGGCCGGGCGTGATGACCGCGGTCACGAGCTCGGCGGCGCCGGCGGGCGCCGTACGTCCGCGGGGCGCCTCGACGATCGGTGCGTAGAGCTCGGGACGGCGGGCCGCCATCACGTCGGTCCCGTCGGTACGGCGCTTGTCGTCGGCCGCGTCGACCTCGATGTCGGCGACGACCACGGCCTCGCCCGTACGAGGGGCACGCGCGACGACGGTGCCGTCGGGGGCGACGATCTGGCTCTCGCCCGCACCGTGCAGCTGCTCCACGGGGACGCCGACCGCCTGCGCGACGGCGTCGATGCTGTGCTCGGGGACGAGCGGGCCGACCTTGTTGGCGGCGACGACCCAGACCCTGTTCTCGGCAGCGCGCACCGGAACGTGCAGGGAGGCCTCGTCGAGGGCGAAGGAGTTGATGCTGTTGAGGAGGATCTGCGCGCCGTCGACGGCGAGCATCCGTGGCGTCTCGTTGATGACGCCGTCCATGCAGGAGTAGAGCCCCATGCGCCCGAGCGGTGTGTCGACCACGGGCGACGCCGAGACCGCAGGGTCGAGATGGTCGCGCTCGCTGCCCATCAGGACCTGCTTGTCGGAGGTGGCGAGGATCGTGCCGTCCGGACCGATGAGGATGTTGCTGCCGGTCGTCCGGCCGTCCTCCCGCGCGAGCGTGCAGTTCGCCATGAGATGGATGCCGAGCTCGCGGGCCCGGTCGGCGAGCGCCGAGACGAACGGGCCGTCCAACGTGACCGCCTTGCGGCGGGCGTGGTCGCGGTCGGCGTACCAGGAGACGTGGTTGCCGAACTCCGGGAGGACGACGAGCTGTGCACCCTGCGCCGCGGCTTCGGCGGTCAGGCGCAGACAGGCGGCGAGATTCTGCTCGACGTCCTCGGACGCGGCGAGCTGGACGGCGGCTACGCGAACAACGGTCATGGGCAAACCATATATTCTTCTACGATCTTCTCCTAGACTTACCCCAATGTTCCACGACGAGAGGCACGAGCACATGTCGGACTCCCCCGTCGGCGACCGGACGCCTCGACCCGACGGCGAGCCCGCGACCGCCCCGGCGACGACGTCGCTCGTCGCGTTCGCGGGCCGCGGACCGGTCGAGGTCGACCTCAAGAAGCCGGCACCCTTCGGGTGGTGGGCCGCCGTCGTGGTGGCGCTCGTCGCCTTCATCGACCGCGTCGAGGTGAACCTCGTCGCCGGTGCGCTCCCGGCCATCCAGGACCACTTCGGCTTCAGCGACACGTGGGCCGGCGCCATCCCGACCGCGGCGGCGATCGCCGGCGTCGTCCTGCTCCTGCCCGCCGGACGGCTGGCCGACACGGGCCGTCGTTCGACCATCGTCGGCCTCGTCGTGCTGGCGTGGGCCGTCTGCTCGATCCTGAGCGGGCTCGCCACGACGTTCGCCCTCTTCTTCATCACCCGGATCATGCTCGGCGCCGCCGGCCAGCTGTACAACCCTCCGGCGTCCAGCCTGCTCGCCGACTACTACCCCGGCTCGGCACGCGGCAAGGCGTACGGGATGGAGCGCGCCGGATACTACATCGGCCTCCCGGTCGGCGTCGCGCTCGGCGGCGCGGTCGCCGAGGCGTTCGACTGGCGGTCGGTGTTCTTCCTCATCGCCGTTCCTGGCCTGCTCATCGCCGTCCTGGCCTTCACGCTCCGCGAGCCCGTACGCGGGATCGGCGACCGGATCGACCGCCTGAAGGCGGGCGGCGTCGCCTCGGAGGAGCCTCCTGCGGCCGACGGTCCGCGCCAGTCCGTCACCAGCGAGGCACGCGAGCTCCTGCGCATCCCGACCCTCCGCGGCGTCATCATCAGCCTGTCGCTGCTCTATCTCGGCCTCGGGGGTCTCTTCTACTGGCTCCCGACGCTGCTCCAGCGCACCGAAGACCTGGACGCGGCCGCGGCCTCGGGTCTCGCCGGCGGCGTGGGTGGCACCGGCATCGTGATCGGCATCATCATCGGCAGCCGTCTCGGCGACCGGTTCCACGGCGTACGCCCCGGCTGGCGCGTGCGAGTCAGCCTCGGGTTCCTGCTGCTCGGCGCGGTCGCCATCACCGGCGTCGTGCTGCTCCCCGGCCTGGGTGTCCGCCTGACGCTCGTCGCCGTCGCCTGCGTCGGCTTCGCCGGAGCCATCCCGAACCTGACCGCCGTCTCCGCCGACGTGGTGCCGGCATCACGCCGCGGCATCGGGTTCGCGCTGCTCCAGTTCCTGACGACCCTGGGGGGAGCCCTCGGTCCCCTGATCATCGGCATCGTCTCGGACACCACCGGGTCGATCAACATCGCGTTCCTCGGGCTCCTGCCGCCGCTGTTCGCGAGCGTGCTCGTCCTGCGCGCGATCTCCTCGTCCTATGACGAGGACGCGGCCACCGCACTGGCTCGCCACTGACCCGAGGTGGCCCGGATCCGCGTGCACAGATCCGGGCCACCTCGTCCCACCCGTCCACGACGGACGGGAAAAGGAACGACGCCGATGCTCGGCCCCGGGGGGTTACCGGCCGAGCAGCGGCGTCGCGTTCGTGGGACCGATCAGATCCAGTGGCGCACCACGGCTTCGCCGCCCACCTCGGGCGCAGGCTCGCCGGCCGTGACGTGGGCCCACTGACCCGACGCGAGCCACACGAGGTCGACGTCGTTGTCGAACGTCCGGCCGGAGACGTCACCGATCACCTCGACGAGGCCGGGAAGCGCATCGCTCGGCTCGCGCCGGAGGTCGGCGCTGACCGGGAGGACCGAGATCGCGCCGGCCTCCGCCTCGTCGAGCACGTCCTCGGTCCAGCCACCCGGAGCGCCGGAGAACCACACGAGAGCGCGGGTCTCGCCCGTCGTCGCCGTGTCGGCGCGGGTCGCGCGCGGCTCGACCACCAGGAGGTGACCGGGCTTGCCGGTCTGGCCGCTCATCGTCAGGGCGCCGGTCAGCACCAGCATCTCCTCGCCGGCAGGCTGGTAGCCGGTCTTGGACCGGCTCCACCCGGCAGGGAACCGGACCAGCACCGTCCGCGAGTTGCTGCCGGCGACGCTCCGGAGCATCACCATCTCCGCCGGCACGTCGGCTCCGGCGGGCGAGAAGCTGTTCCAGGACAGCGCGTCGTCGTACAGGTCGGTCACGGTCACGGGTGAGCTCCTTCAGCGGGGGTGGTCACGAGGTGGTGCAGGGCGTCGTCGAGGGTGACGACGTCGGCGTACTTGGCATCGAGATCGAAGAGGTTGTGGTCGTGCGTGACCGAATCCCGGTCGCCGCAGGCCTCGGCGACGACGATCGGCTTGAATCCGTGCTGCAGCGCGTCGGTGGCCGACGCCCGCACGCACCCGCTCGTGGAGAAGCCCGTCACGAGGACGGAGTCGACTCCCATGGTGCGCAGCGTCGAGGCGAGGGACGTCCCGAAGAACGCGGACGCGTACTGCTTGGTCACGACCAGCTCACCGGGCGCGGGTGCGGGGTCGGACGGGAAGTCACCGCTCGGCGCACCCTCGACGAAGGCGGCCAGCGCGGGCACCTTCGCCCCGAACAGCCCGGCGTCGGCCATCCCCCGCTGGTAGCGCACGCACGTGAACACCACGGGGTGACCGGCGGCGCGGGCGGCGTCCACGAGCTGAGCCGTCGCCTTCCGGGCGCTCTCGAACCGACCGCCGGCGTCACTGAGAGGAGAGTCGGGGTCAAGGTAGGCCTGCACCACGTCGACCACCAGGACGGCCGGGCGAGAGCCGTAGCCGACCTTGCCGCGGAACCCCGCGGCGTCGTAGTCCGCGTCGCGCGACATCAGATCACGCCCGCGCCGGTCAGCTCGGCGATCTCGTCAGCCCCGAGGCCGAGCAGTCCGCCGTACACCTCGGCGTTGTGCTCACCGAGCTTCGGACCGGTCCAGCGCACCGAGCCCGGCGTGCCCGACAGCCGCGGCACGACGTTGGGCATCGCGAGCGTGCCGAAGGTCTCGTCAGGCACCCGCACGATGGCCTCGCGGGCCTCGTAGTGCGGGTCCTCGAGCATGTCCTCGGCGCGGTAGATCCGGCCGGCGGGGACGCCGCCCTCGTGCAGCAGGTCGAGCAGGGTGGCGGCGTCGTGCTTCGCGGTCCAGTCGGCGATCCGGTCGTCGAGCTCCTCCTGGTTGGCGCCACGCGCGCCGTGGGTGGCGTACGCGGGCAGCTCCTTCCAACCGGGCTCCCCCATCAGGTCGGCCAGCCGGCCGAAGACCGAGTCCTGGTTGGCCGCGATGAGGATCGTGTGCCCGTCGGCGGTCGGGTAGACGTTGCTGGGAGCCACGTTGGGCAGGATCGGGCCGGTGCGCTCGCGCTGGTAGCCGGCGACGTCCCACTCGGTCACGAGGCTCTCCGTCATCGCGAGCACGGCCTCGTAGATCGCGCTGTCCACGACCTGCCCCTCACCGGTGCGCTCGCGGTGCAGCAGCGCCGCGAGCGTGCCGACCGTGGCGTGCGTGGCGGCGAGCGAGTCACCGATCGAGAGGCCGGTCCGCGACGGCGGACGGTCGGGCTCGCCGGTGATGTAGCGGAGGCCGCCCATCGCCTCGCCGATGGAGCCGTAGCCGGCCCGCTCGGAGTACGGCCCGGTCTGGCCGTAGCCGCTGACGCGTACGAGGACGATGCCGGGGTTGCGCTCCTTGAGGCGCTCGTAGCCGAGGTTCCAGCGCTCGAGCGTGCCCGGGCGGAAGTTCTCGACGACGACGTCGGCGTGCTCGACGAGGCGCAGGAAGATCTCCTGGCCGGCCTCCTCGCGAAGGTTGAGGGTCACCGACCGCTTGTTGCGTGCGACGATCGGCCACCACAGCGAGTGACCGTGCGGCTTCTCGCGCCCCCACTGCCGCATGGGGTCACCGAGACCAGGCGGCTCCACCTTGACGACGTCGGCGCCGAGGTCGCCCATCAGCTGTCCCGCGAAGGGACCGGCGAGCAGCTGACCGGCTTCGATGACGCGTACTCCGGCGAGGGCGCCGGTCGGTTGATCCTGAGACATGGGCTGATCGTATATCAGATAGACTCTGCCCTTCTAGGGCCTGCGAGAGGATCGACACGTGACCGAGATCGAGATCGTCGAGGTAGCCCCGCGCGACGGGCTGCAGAACGAGAAGAAGATCCTGCCGACCGGCGTCAAGGCCGACCTCGTCCGTCGCAGCCTCGACGCCGGGCTCCGCCGCCTCGAGGTCACCGCCTTCGCGCGGCCGGACCGGGTGCCGCAGATGGCCGACGCCGAGGAACTGATGGCCCTGGTCCGCGACGACCCCCGGCTCACCTCGATCGGGCTCGTGCTCAACCGCCGCGGGCTCGACCGCGCGATCGACGCGGGTTGCGACGAGGTGACGGTCGTGGTCGTCGCCTCCGACGGACTGGCGCTCCGCAACCAGGGTGTCGACACCGCCGCGCAGATCGAGGCCTGGCACGCGATCGCCCCTGCCGCGCGGGCCGCAGGCCTCGGCACGTCCGTCGTGGTCGCCGCCGCGTTCGGCTGCCCGTTCGACGGGGAGGTCCCCAGCGAGCGGGTCCTCGAGGTCGTCGCGGGCATCATGGCGGACGCTCCCGACGAGATCGCGCTGGCCGACACGATCGGCGTCGGTGTCCCCGCACAGGTGCGCGAGCTCGTCACAGGAGTCAAGGCGCTGGCCCCCGGCACGCGGCTGCGCGCTCACTTCCACAACACGCGCAACACCGGATACGCCAACGCACTGGCGGCGGTCGAGTCCGGCGTCACCGTGCTCGACGCCTCGACGGGCGGTGTGGGCGGCTGCCCCTTCGCCCCCGGCGCGACCGGCAACATCGCCACCGAGGACCTGGTCTACCTGCTGCACCGCTCGGGATACCGGACGGGTGCCGACCCCGCGCAGATCGCGGCGACCGGCACCTGGCTCGCCGACGAGCTCGGGCTCGCCCAGGCGCCGGCCCAGATCGGGCGCGCCGGGTGGTTCCCGGCCTGACCTGATCCGGACGGTCTAGAAGAGGTCCCGGATCTCCTTGGGGATCTCGATGTCGCCGTCGGCGTTCGGCGTCCCGCCGAAGCCGAAAGCTGCTGCGCCGTCCTGCTTGGGCGCTGCCGCCTCGGACTGGGCCGCCGCAGCACGCTTCGCCGGATTGCCGGAGACACGACGCCCCTTGGCCTTGCCCTTCTGGGCCTGCTGACGTGCGCCCGACCGCTTGCCGCCCGCGCCGGGCATCCCGGGCATCCCGGGCATGCCCGGGAGTCCGCCGCCCTTGGCCATCTGCTGCATCATCTTGCGGGCCTCGAAGAAGCGGTCGACGAGCTGGTTCACGTCGCTGACCTGCGTGCCGGAGCCACGGGAGATCCGCTTGCGGCGGGAGCCGTCGATCAGCTTCGGGTTGTGGCGTTCGGCGGGCGTCATCGACTGGATGATCGCCTGGATCCGGTCGATCTCGCGCTCGTCGAAGTTCGCGAGCTGGTCCTTGATCTG
The DNA here is from genome assembly GCF_041320275.1 of Mumia sp. Pv4-285. Taxonomy (NCBI): domain Bacteria; kingdom Bacillati; phylum Actinomycetota; class Actinomycetes; order Propionibacteriales; family Nocardioidaceae; genus Mumia; species Mumia qirimensis. Next base: position 2,979,594 of record NZ_CP162023.1, read on the forward strand.
CCCGGCGCCGGGCAGCATCCCGAGGATCTTGGACAGCGAGCCCATCTTGCGGACGGCCTGCATCTGCTGCATGAAGTCGTCGAGGGTGAAGTCGCCGCTCTTGCCGGCGAGCTTCTCGGCGGCCTTCTGCGCCTGCTCGACGTCGAAGGCCTTCTCGGCCTGCTCGATCAGCGTCATCATGTCGCCGAGGTCGAGGATGCGCGAGGCCATCCGGTCGGGGTGGAAGACGTCGAAGTCGGTGAGCTTCTCTCCGTTGGAGGCGAACATCACCGGTCGACCGGTCATCTGGGCGATCGACAGCGCGGCACCGCCGCGGGCGTCGCCGTCCAGCTTGGAGAGCACCACGCCCGTGAAGTCGACGCCCTCGAGGAACGACTCCGCAGTGCGGACCGCGTCCTGTCCGATCATCGCGTCGACGACGAACAGGACCTCGTCGGGATCGGTCGCGTCGCGGATGTCGGACGCCTGCTTCATCAGCTCCGCGTCGATGCCGAGCCGGCCGGCGGTGTCGATGACGACGACGTCGTGGAGGGTACGGCGCGCCTCGACGACCGCGTCCTTCGCGACCTTGACCGGGTCGCCGACGCCGTTGCCCGGCTGCGGGGCGTACACGTCGACGCCGGCGCGCTCACCGACGACCTGGAGCTGGTTGACGGCGTTGGGGCGCTGCAGGTCGGCGGCGACCAGCAGGGGCGAGTGGCCCTGGCCCTTGAGGTACAGGCCGAGCTTCCCGGCGAGGGTCGTCTTGCCGGCACCCTGCAGGCCGGCGAGCATGATCACCGTCGGCGGGTTCTTGGCGAGACGCAGGCGACGGGTCTCGCCGCCGAGGATCCCGACGAGCTCCTCGTTGACGATCTTGATGACCTGCTGAGCCGGGTTCAGTGCCTGGCTGACCTCGGCACCGCGGGCGCGTTCCTTGACGCGCGCCACGAACTCCTTGACCACGGGCAGCGCGACGTCGGCCTCGAGCAGCGCCACGCGGATCTCACGCGCGGTCGCGTCGATGTCGGCCTCGGACAGCTTGCCCTTGCCGCGAAGGTTGCGGAAGGTGCTCTGCAGGCGGTTCTGGAGTGTGTCGAACAAGACAGCCGTTCCTCACAGGTGTCGTCGCTGCCGCGACGTGCGGCACGCATCGTCCAGCCTAACGTCTGGCCCCAGGCGGTCCGCCGCCCAGGCGGTCGCAGCCGCGGCAGGCGTACGAGGAGACCGTCACAGCGGGAGGGCCCGGAGTTGTGCGACGAGGCCATCGGCGTCGTCGTCGCTCAGCGCTCCGCCACCACCGCCGACCACGTAGAACACGTCGCGGGCCTGGGGTCCGAACGTCGAGAGGTGCGCGGAACGGATGCTGTGGCCCTCGCGGCTGATGGTCCGCGCGACCGCCCACACGAGCCCACGCTGGTCCTCCGCACGGACCTCGACGACGGCCGCGGAGCTCGACGAGTCACGGTGCAGGAGCACCTGCGGCCGGCCGGCAGTCGCGTCCGCGGTCAGTGTCAGCCGGTCCTCGAGCGAGAGCGCACCGCTCAGGACCTGGCTGATCCGGCGGCGCAGACGGCCCGTGTCCACGTCAGGATCGGCGACCTCCCAGAGGCTGGTCGCGACACCGCCCCGCTCGACGAGGCGCGCGGACCGGATCTGCTGCCCCGCCACACTCAACGCGCCCGCCAGGTCCGCGAGGAGTCCGTCACGGTCGGCCGAGGCGATCTGCACGAGCGAGCCGTCGTGGTGCGGTGCTGCGTCGATCGTGAACACGTCGCCGCGCGGCATCGACGACGGCGGGGGCGGGAGCGCCGAGGGCCACCCCTCGTACGAGGGGTCGTCGAGCGCCGAGGCGTCGCCCAGCACCGCGCGTACCTTGGCGACGAGACCGCGGACGAGACTCGAGCGCCATGCCGACCAGGCGGGCGGGCTCGTGGCGCGCGCGTCCGACTCGGTCAGCGCGGCGAGCAGGTCGAGGCGGTCGACGTCCCCGACCAGCGCGGCGACCCGTGCGGCGGTGTCCGGGTCCTCGATGTCGCGGCGGGTGGCGACCGTCGGCAGCAGGAGGTGCCAGCGGACGAGGTCCGCGATCGTGCCAGCGTCGGCGGCGTCGAACCCCCAGCGGGTCGCGATCGCCCGCGCGACCGGGGCACCGACCTCGCTGTGGTCGCCCTCGCGTCCCTTGCCGATGTCGTGGAGCAGTGCAGCCACGGCGAGGAGGTCGGGTCGCGCGACCTCTCGCATGAGACCCGCCGCCACCACGACCGCCTCCACGCTGTGCCGGTCGATCGTGAAGCGGTGCACCGGCGACGACGACCCGCGCAGCCGGATCGGAGCCCACTCCGGCAACCACCGGTCGACGAGACCGGCGAGATCGATGTCCTCCCAGACCGGAACGATCCCGGGGCCTGCCGTCAGGAGCTGGACGAGGAGTCGCTGCGCCTCCGCGGACCACGGCTCGGAGGGCACGGCACCTCGGGCGAGGCGGGCGGCCGACGCCGCGGACAACGGCAACCCACGCCGTACGGCCTCGCCGACGGCCCGCAGGGCGACCAGCGGGTCGTCGTCGGGGTCAGGGCTCCCCGTGAGGACGATCTCGTCGCCGAGCACCGCCACGCCGGGCGCGACGGCGTCGAGGCGCGGCCCTGGGGCGGAGCGGCTCCGGGGCCGGTCGGCGAGGACGGCGTCGACACGGCGCCAGGTCGTGGTGGCGAGGTGCGCGGTCCGGCGTCCCAGGTCACGGACGTGGAGGTCCAGCTGGTCAGGGGCGTAACCCATCGCAGCGGCGACCTCCACCACCAGCTCGGGCGTCAGCCGCTCGGTGGGACGCCCGGCCACGTCGTGGAGGACGTCCCTCACGTCGAGCATCGCCGCGCGGAGCGCCTCCAGCTCGCGGTGGGGGACGTCGACCAGCCAGCTCGCGACGAGGGCGCGCATGACGGTGCCGTCGCGCAGGCCTCCCCCGGACTCCTTGAGGTCCATGATCGCCGACTGCGCGATCCAGCCCGAGCGCCCGACGCGCTCGTCGACCGACCGCGCCAGGTCGGGCAGGCGTCGACGGGCGTCGCGACGCCAGGCGGCCAGCACCTCCGACCGCAGGGCCGTGACGGCCGACGTGTCACCGGCGACCGCCCGGGCGTCCAGCATGCCGAGCGCGGCGCGGACGTCGTCGGCGGCCGTACGGAGCATCTCGACGTCGCTGCGGACCGCGTGGTCGAGCGCGACGCCGTCGTCCCACAGCGGGTACCAGATCTGCTCGGCGACGCGCGCGATCGACGCCGCCGGAGCGTCGGCGGCGTGGACGAGGACGACGTCGACGTCGCTGAAGGGCGACATCTCCCTCCGCCCGTAACCTCCGACCGCGACGAGGGCAAGGCCGCGCCCGCCTGCCTCCGGCAGGTCGGACACGGCCTTGGCGAAGCAGTCACGAAGGCGCCGGTCCAGGGCGTCCGCCCTGGACCGGCGCCGATCGCTGAGCTCCTCGGTCAGAGCGCCGCCTCGTCCTTCTCACCGGTGCGGACCCGGACCACGGACTCCACGGGGACGACCCAGACCTTGCCGTCACCGATCTTGCCGGTGGCAGCGGCCTTGACGACCACGTCGACGACGTCCTTGACGTCCTCGTCCTCGGTCACGATCTCGACCCGGATCTTCGGGACCAGCGAGACGTCGTACTCGGCTCCGCGGTAGACCTCGGTGTGGCCCTTCTGCCGGCCGTAGCCGCTGGCCTCCGTGACGGTCATGCCGGTGATGCCGAAGGTCTCGAGGGCCTCGCGGACCTCTTCCCACTTGTGCGGCTTGATGACCGCGGTCACGAGCTTCATGCCTTGGCTCCTTCAGGGGTGGTGGTCAGCGTAGCCGCCACGGCCGGGCGAGCGACGCCGGACGCCGGTGCGAGATCGTACGCGGACTCGCCGTGCTCAGCGAGGTCGATGCCCTCGACCTCGTCCTCCTCGGCGACGCGCCAGCCCATCGTGGCCTTGATCGCGAGACCGATGATCAGGGTGAACACCGCCGACCACACGATGGCGAAGGCGGCGATCGAGAGCTGCACGACGAAGAGCTTGATGCCGTCGCCGTAGAAGAGGCCGCCGCTGGTCGCGAGGAAGCCGATGCCCAGCGTGCCGACGATGCCGCCGACGAGGTGGACGCCGACGACGTCGAGCGAGTCGTCGTAGCCGAACGTGAACTTCAGGCCGACGGCAAGGGCACAGAGGGCGCCGGCGACGATGCCCAGAACGATCGAGCCGATCGGGCTGAGCGCGCCGCAGGCCGGGGTGATCGCCACGAGGCCGGCGACGATGCCCGAGGCGGCACCGAGCGAGGTGGCCTTGCCGTCACGGATCTTCTCGACGACCAGCCAGCCGATGATCGCCGCAGCAGCAGCGACAGCCGTGTTGACCCAGACGAGGCCGACCTCGCCGGTGAACGCGGTGGCGTACGCGATGGAGTTCTCGATGAAGCCGTCGGCGCCGTTGCTGATGGGCTCGGTGCCGGTGACGTCGACGTAGGAGCCGACGTTGAACCCGAACCAGCCGAACCACAGGAGGCCCGCGCCCAGCATCGTCAGCGGGAGGTTGCCCGGACGGGTCGGCTCCTTGCCGAACCCACGGCGCTTGCCGATGAGCAGGACCAGGATGAGCGCGGCGACACCGGCGTTGATGTGGACGACCGTTCCACCGGCGTAGTCGATCGGGGCGACCGTGGCCGCGCCGTCGGTCGTGCCGAAGAGCCAGGCCGCGATGCTCGTGTCGCTGCTGCCCAGGATGCCGCCGCCCCAGACCATGTGGGCCAGCGGGAAGTAGGCGAGGGTGACCCACAGCGGCAGGAACACCAGCCACGAGGAGAACTTCACCCGCTCGGCGAGCGCACCGCTGATCAGGGCAGCGGTGATGATGGCGAACGTCGCCTGGAAAGCGACCGAGATGTACGTGACGCCCTCGACGTCCTTCAGCCCGAAGAGGGTGAACGGGTTCGAGAAGAGACCCGCGATGTCCTCCCCGGTGCCGCTGGAGTAGGACATCGACCAGCCCCACAGCACGTAGACGATCATGACGACGCCCAGGGCGCTGAAGGACATCATCATCATGTTGAGGATGGACTTGGTACGCGTCATCCCGCCGTAGAAGAGCGCCAGGGCCGGCGTCATCAGGAGTACGAGCGACGCGGAAGTCAGGATCCAGGCTGCGTGGCCGGTGTCCATGGAACCTCCAGAGTTAGTGAGCTGAGACAGGCCGGCGCTCGAACGGCAGTGTCCGGGACGGCTTCGCTGACAGAAACCTTCGCGTCGTTTCGTTTCGTGGCTGGCGACGGTCTGTTTCACGCAAGTGACACTTCCCCCACTTTTGTTACGCAGAGATTTCTCCGGTTGCCGGGGGCGGCGAGGTGTGCGGTTCGACGGTGAACCCCGGCCCGGGTGAGGATGGAGCCATGCCCTCCCCCGCCCACCACGCACGGCTTGTCCGGCCCGCCACGCTCGCGCTCACTGCCCTCCTGGCGGCCGGCGCGCTGACGTCGTGCAGCAGTGCACCGTCGGCCGGACCCGAGGCCGACCGGCTCGCGGAGGGCCTCGCAGCCATGGACCTGTCCGGTGTCGCCCTCGACGACCAGAGCGCCACGGAGAACCTCGACCGGATCACCGCGGGGCTCGACGGGATCAAGCCGACCGTCACCGTGAAAGAGGTCGACGAGGACGGCGACGAGGAGAAGGCGACCGCGACGCTGGCGTACCGGTGGGAGCTCGGCCCGGAGGCGGCCTGGGAGTACGAGACCCACGCCGACCTCACCCGAACGGAGGACGACTGGACCGTCTCGTGGGCACCGTCGATCGTCGCGCCCGACCTCGCCGAGGGCCAGCGCCTGCGTGTCCGGACCGTCGAACCGCAGCGCGGCGACATCATGGGCGGCGACGGCACGGCGGTGGTGACCGAGCGCGCTGTCCTGAGGATCGGCCTCGACAAGGCGGCCGTGGACGCCGGCCGGCAGCAGGACTCCGCCCGCGTCATCGCGCAGAAGCTGGAGATCGACGCCGACGCGTACGCCGCCAAGGTCGCGGCGGCCGGTCCGAAGGCCTTCGTCGAGGCGCTGGTGCTCCGGACCTCGGAGGCGCCGCCCCTCGGTGACGTCGAAGCCGTCGCTGGCGCCCGCGTGATCGGGGACGAGCTGCCGCTCGCGCCGACGCGGACGTTCGCCTCGGGCATCCTCGGGTCTGTCGGCGAGGCGACCAAGGAGCTCATCGACGAGAGCGACGGACGGCTGTCTGCCGGCGACCAGACGGGGGTCTCGGGGCTTCAGCGCCGCTACGACGAGACCCTGCGCGGCCGCGACGGCTACGTCGTCGAGCTCGTCAGCGACGCTGCCGAGGACCCGGCCAACCCCTCACCCGAGATCAAGGACACCCCGGTCTTCGAGAAGGAGCCCGTGCCGGGCGAGCCGCTGAGGACCACGCTGGACCCACGGCTGCAGAACCTCGGTGAGAGGGTTCTGTCGGCGACCAGGCCGGCGAGCGCCCTGGTCGCGATCCGGCCGTCCGACGGAGCGGTGCTCGCCGCCGCCGGCGGTCCAGGAGCCGACGGGCAGGCGATCGCCACGACCGGTCAGTACGCCCCCGGCTCCACGTTCAAGATCGTCACCGCGCTCGCCGCGCTCCGTGCCGGCGTGACGCCGCAGACGACCACGCGGTGCCCCGCGACGACGGTGGTGGACGGCAAGTCGTTCAAGAACTACGACGACTACCCGAGCAGCGCCCTCGGCCAGATCCGGTTCGCCGACGCCTTCGCGCAGTCGTGCAACACGGCGATGATCGGGCTGCGCGGCGAGGTCGCCCAGAGCGATCTCGCGTCGGCCGCCGCCTCGCTCGGCATGGGGGTGGACCAGGACCTCGGGTTCCCCTCGTACTTCGGGTCGGTGCCGAGCGAGGCTCCGACCACGGAGCACGCCGCATCGATGATCGGCCAGGGCAAGGTCCTGGCGTCACCCTTCACGATCGCCACGGTGGCCGCGTCGGTCGCCGCAGGGCGTACGGTCGTCCCCACGCTGCTTCCCGACGTCGCTGCGCCGACGGTGGACTCGACCCTGACGGCGGCCGAGGCGCGCCAGCTGCGCGCGCTGATGCGCAGGGTCGTCACCGACGGAAGCGGGCGCGGGCTGGCGGGTCTCGGCAAGGACGTCGGCGCCAAGACCGGGACCGCCGAGTACGGGTCGCCCGTCAAGACGCACGCGTGGATGGTGGCGACGCAGGGAGACCTGGCGGTCGCGGTGTTCGTGGAGACCGGCGAGTCGGGCTCGCAGACCGCGGGTCCGCTGCTCGAGCGGTTCCTCGCCGGCGCCCGCTGAGCCGTTCCAGGCGCCAGAGCGGCTCGCGGTCACGAGGGGGCGGCGCCGGAGCGAGCCGGGACGTACGTGCCACGGCGATCCGGCAGGTCCTGGCCCCGACGCCACACGGTCTCGCCGCCGACGACGACGCTCTCGACGCCCCCCGGATGGCGTCGTGGCTCGGCGAAGGTGGCACGGTCCTCGAGCGCCGCCGGGTCGAGGACCACGAGGTCGGCGACGCTCCCCGTCTCGATCGTGCCGCGCCCGTGGAGGCCGAACCGCCGGGCCGACGCGCCCGACATCTTGTGCACCGCCTCCGTACGCGACAGCGGACCCCCAGCGCCGGCGTACTCGGTCAGGACGCGCACGAACGTCCCGTACAGGCGCGGGTGGACGTAGCCGCGCAGGTGCGGGAGCCCGTCGGACCCGACCATGCTGTGCGGCCACGCCAACGCCTGGCGGACGCCCTCGGGATCGGTGTGGAACAGGACGGCCGTCAGCGACCCGCCCTCCTCGGCGAGCAGGTCGACGAGGCACGCGTACGGCTCCTGCCCCCGCTCGGCGGCGACCTCCGCCAGCGCGAGCCCTTCGTGCTCGGTGTTCGAGGGCCGCGAGAACCCCGCGAGCAGGACGCGGGACGGACCGATCGCGAGCAGCATGTTCTCCTGCCCGGGCTCGTTCCACGGACGCGAGAGGTCGGCGACGAGACGGCGGCGGGAGCTCGGATCGCGAACGGCACCTCGGACGGAGGTCATGCCTTCGCGCAACGCCCAGGCCGGCAGCAGCGTCGACGTCGTGGTGCTCCCGGCGTGGTACGGGTAGACGTCCGCCGTGACGTCGACCCCCGCCGCGCGGTGGGCATCGAGCCTCTCCAGGATCCGCGGCATCGACCCGGCGTTGCGCGGGCCGGTCACCTTGAGATGGCTGACGTGGATCGCGCAGCCCGTCGCGGCGCCCAGCGACGTCGCCTCGTCGATCGCGGCGAGCACGTGGTCGCCCTCGTTGCGGACGTGGACGGCGAGCACGCCCTCGTGGGCGGCGACGACGCCGGCCAGCGCCTCGAGCTCGGTACGGTCCGCCGCGTTGCCGGGCGCGTAGAGCAGCCCGAGCGACAGCCCCGCTGCACCGGCTTCCATCGCGTCACCGAGCTGTCCGCACATGGCGTCGACCTCGCGTGCGGTCGCGGCGCGGACCGTGGGCCCCGTCGCCGCGGCCCGGAGTGCCCCGTGCGCGGCCAGGACAGCGGCGTTGAGGGTCCTCGGTGCGGCGGCGATCGTGTCGACGTAGGCGCGGACCGAGTCGAACGCGAGGTCCGTACGGTCGCCTCCGAGCACCGGCGCGAAGAGCTCCCCGAGACCCGACCCCGGCGTCGTCGGCGCGCAGCCGTGGCCGCAGTTGCCGACGACGACGGTCGTCACACCCTGGCGAAGCTTCGGGACGCAGGCCTGCGTGTCGAGGAGGGCGAGGTCGTCGTGGGCGTGGGTGTCCACGAAACCGGGAAGGACCTCCCAGCCGGACACGTCCTCGACGGCGCACCCGGCGGGCGGTGCGAGTGCGGGCCCGACGGCCGCGATCCGTCCGGCGGCGACGAGCACGTCGGCGCGGCGCGGCGGAGCGCCGGTCCCGTCGAGGACGGTTCCTCCGCGCAGCAGGACCGTCATCGGTCGACGTGCTCGGGGTCTTGGAGGCCGGCGGACGCCCACAGCGCAGGCGTGGGACCGGTGACGCGGAGGATGCGGCCGTCGTCGGGCTCCACTCCATCCGCCCCGAGCTCGCGTCGCACCACCTCGCCGTCAAGCGTGACGACGGCGCCGTCAGCCACGCGCGGGCTCCTGGGAGCCGGTCTGGGGCGCAGGCTGGGCTGAGACCACAGAGACGAGCGTGCGGGCGCGTTCGGCGAGCGCCTCGAGGTCGCCGCCGTCGAGCGCGTCGCCGAGCAGCGGACCGCCGAGGCTCACCGCCACGCAGCCGGCGTCCAGCCACGACCTCGCGTCGGGGATCGACACCCCGCCGGAGGGGATCAGCGCGACGTGCGGGAGCGGCCCCTGCAGCTGGGCCACGTAGGAGATACCCACGAGCGACGCCGGGAAGACCTTGACGGCGCTCGCGCCGAGCTCCCAGGCCGCGCTGATCTCGGTCGGCGTCAGCGCGCCCGGGATCACCGGGACGCCTGCGTCGCGAAAGGTCGCGATCACGTCCGGTACGACCGTCGGCGTGATGGCGTAGTCGACGCCGGCGTCGATGGCGCGGGCAGCGTCGTCGCGGCTGAGCACCGTGCCGACGCCGACGTCGCAGCTGCGTGGGAGCCGCTCGCGCAGGGAGGCGATCGCCTCCAGCGCACCGGGGGTCCCGAGCGTCACCTCCACGCTGACGATCCCGTTCTCCGCGAGGACCTCCGCCGCGGGCACGACGCGGTCGCCGTGGGGTGCCCGCAGCACCGCGACGATCCGCGACGTGCGGGTCGGCTCGGGCAGCGGGACCCTGGGCATCAGGACCTCAGCAGGGCGACGCCGTCGATCTCGACGAGGATGCCGGCCAGCTGCGACCCGACGGTCGTCCGGACGGGGTGCGGCGTCGGGAGCGCTGCGCCGTACGCGGCGTCGAAGGCCGCCCAGTCGGCGAGGTCGGCGAGGTGCACCGTCGTCTTCACCAGCAGGTCGAGTCCGCTCCCGGCGGCGACGAGTGCCGCCTCGAGGTTCTTGATCGTCTGGAGGGTCTGGGCCTCGATCCCTTCCGGCAGCTCGCCGGTCGCGGGATCGTGGGGCCCGAACCCGGCGGTGTACACGAAGCGGTCGGCCACCATCGCCTGGTTGTACGCGCCGGCCGGGCGCGGCGCGTGGTCGGTGCTGACGGGCTCACGAGTGCTCATAGACGCAACGTAGCGACATTGCAGCCGTCCCGCGGGCGCAAGGTCGACACGCAACGCATGAGCCCTCGTCAGAAGTAGGTGCGGACGACCCCGGAGACGGTGTCGTCGTCCTCGAGCACCGCGATCGCCCGCCACCTGTCGAACGCGGTGCACGGGTGCGAGATGCCGAAGCGGACGAGGTCGCCCGGCACCAGCGGCTCCATGTCCGCAGGGACGTCGAGGTAGCCGTGGTGGTCGTTGATCCGGGCGAGCACGAGCGCGTCGGACGCCGGCTCGACCACGGCCGAGCTCGCGCGGCGCACGGCGCGAGGAACGGCGAGCCCTTCGTCGTACGGGGCCTCGCGCTTGCCCATGCCGACGATCGCGCGCCCCGGCTCCGGCGTCGACGTCACCTGCGCCCACACCTCCAGCGCAGCGACGAGGCCTCCCTCGTCCGAGACGCGGTTGAACGGCGTCTTCTTCTGGTAGACCCCGTCGTCGTGCGAGACGTACGCCCCGCTCCGCAGGACCACCTCGGGCCGGCCGTACGCCGGTGTGCTCGTCGTCGGCCACCCGCGGGAGAGCACGTCGACGACGACGTCGAAGTACGCGCTGCCGCCGGCGGACACGATCGGCCTGCTGCCGGCCTCGAACGGCATGAGCGATGCGGCCTCACGGAGCGTCTCCAGGAAGGAGCGCGCCTCGTCGACGGAGGCCAACCCGCCCTCGTACCCCGCCGCCCCGGCGAGACGCAGACCAGTGGTCGCCGCCACGCGCCGGGCAAGATCGACCGCGCCGGGCACCGTTCGTACGCCGGTCCGGCCACCGTCGTACCCCACTTCGACGAGGACGGAGAGCGGGCGTCTCCCCCCGGCGGCGGCGAAGGCGGCCGCGGCAGCGTCGATGCCCTGCGGGGAGTCCACGTAGAAGAGGACCTCGAGTCCTGGATCGGTGTCGAGCTCGCGGGCGAGCCAGGTGAGCACGCCGGTGTCGAGCAGCTCGTTGGCGACGAGGATGCGGCGCACGCCCATGCGTCGCGCGGCGAGCAGCTGGTTGCCCGTCGCCACCGTGATGCCCCAGGCGCCCGCGGCGAGCTGGGCGTCGAAGAGCGCCGGCGCCATCGTGGTCTTGCCGTGCGGTGCGAACGAGAGCCCGTGCCGGGCGCAGTACTCCGCCATGGTCGCGACGTTGCGCTCGAGCGCGGTCCGGCGCAGCACCATCACAGGCCAGGTGAACGTCCCGTCGAACAGCGACGCCCCGCGCGACACGAGCGACGCCTCCGTGAGCTCGCCGTCGGGGACCCAGAGCCCCGTCGTCCGCCAGTCGAGGACTCCAGGCCCCTCGTCCATCACCATCGTCCTCTCGCCGTCGGTCACGTGAGCAGCGCGTCGACGAATCCCTCGGGATCGAACGGCGCCAGGTCGTCGGCGCCCTCACCCAGCCCGACCAGCTTGACCGGGACGCCGAGCTCGCGCTGCACGGCGATCACGATGCCGCCCTTGGCCGTGCCGTCCAGCTTCGTGAGCACGATGCCCGTCACGTCGACGACCTCGGCGAAGACGCGCGCCTGGGTCAGGCCGTTCTGGCCGGTGGTGGCGTCGATGACCAGCAGCACCTCGGTCACCGGCGCCTGCTTCTCGATGACCCGCTTGACCTTGCCGAGCTCGTCCATCAGACCTGCCTTGGTGTGCAGGCGGCCGGCGGTGTCGACGACGACCGTGTCGTAGCCGCCCTCCTTGCCGGTCTTCACCGCGTCGAACGCGATCGACGCGGGGTCGCCACCCTCGGGACCGCGAACGGTCGGGACGCCGACGCGCTCTCCCCAGGTCTGGAGCTGGTCCGCCGCGGCGGCGCGGAACGTGTCGGCCGCGCCCAGCAGCACCGTGTCGCCGTCGGCCACGAGCACCCGCGCGAGGCGGCCGACCGTCGTCGTCTTGCCGGTGCCGTTGACGCCGACCACGAGCACCACACCAGGCACGCCGTCAGCGCCCTTCGCAGCGACCGAGCGGTCGTACGACGGGTCGATCTGCGCGACGAGCTCCTCACGCAGGATCTCCTTGGCGCGCCCGGGCTCGGCGATGCCCTCGACCTTGATGCGCGTACGCAGCTTCTCGACGAGCTCCTGGGTGGGCGTGACGCCGACGTCGGCGGCGAGCAGGGTGTCCTCGATCTCCTCCCAGGTGTCCTCGTCGAGGCGGTCCCGTCCGAGCAGCGCGAGCAGGCCCTTGCCGAGCGAGGACTGCGACCTCGAGAGGCGTTCGCGGAGCCGGACCAGCCGCCCGGCGGTCGGCGCGGGCTGCTCGACCTCGGGTGCGACCGAGATCTCGCGGTCCGCGACGGCGGCGCCCTCGGCGTGCGGATCGACGTTGTCGGTGTCGGCCTCGTCGATCTCGCCGGGTTCGGGGAGCGCGGGCTCGAGGCCGTCGCCTGTCGGGGTCGGCTCGACCTCGGGATGCTCGCGGAGGTCGTCGAGCCGTCGATCGACCGTGTCGGCAGGCGGAAGGGCCCGGCCGCGAGAGCCGACCACGAAGGCCGCGATCCCCCCGATCACGAGGATCGCGACGACCAGACCGATGAAGAGGAAGAGCGTGGTGTCAGACACGATCCACGATCCTAGTCGGCTCATCGAGCCGGACGACGGTCGACGCGGCCGCGAGGGCCCGTTCGTCGTGGCTGACGAGCAGGATCGACCGGTACGGCGCCAGGTCGACGAGGTCGCGGAGCAGCGCCTCGGCCGTGGCGGCGTCGAGGTGCTCGGTCGGTTCGTCCAGGATCAGCACCCGGTGCTTCCCGAGGAGGAGTCGCGCAAGCCCCAGGCGCTGTCGCTCGCCCCCGGACAACCGGTTGCCGTTCTCACCGACCTCCGTGTCGAGGCCGTCCGGGAGTCCCGCGACGAAGGCCCCGAGCCCGGCGCCGTCGAGTGCGGCGAGCAGCGTCGGGTCGTCGGCCGCGGGGTCGGCGACTCGGAGGTTCTCACGGATCGTCGTGTCGAAGACGTGCTCGTCCTGGCGCAGGGTGGCGACGACGCGACGGACCTGCTCCCCCGTGAGCCGGTCGATCGGTGTGCCGCCGAGGGTGATCGCGCCGGCCCGCGGCGTGCCGAGCCGGAGGAGGACTGCGGCGAGCGTCGACTTCCCCGACCCGCTCGGGCCGGCCACGGCGACGACGGCGCCCTCGGGGAGGTCGAGGTCGAGATCGCTCACCAGCGGAGGGTCGTCCCCCCAGCCCAGCGAGACCCCGCGCAACCGCAGGTCGAACCCGGTCGGGTCGGGAGCCGGCACGGACGGGTCCACGACGTCGTCCTCGGCGGTGACCAGCTCGTCGATGCGCTCGCGCGACGCCGCAGAACGCTGACCCTGCTGCTCGATCGCGCTCAGGGCCTCGAGCGGCTCGGCCAGCGCGACGGGCGCGAGCACCACGACGGCCAGCAGCACCGGCCCGAGGCTCCCGTCGGCGACGGCGGTGACCCCCGCGAGTGCGATCACGCAGGTCGCGGCGCCGAGGCACAGGCGTACGACGAGCACGCCGAGCCCGTCGAGGAAGGCCGTACGCCGCTCGGCCGCCGCCAGCGCCGCACCGGTCCGGGCCAGCTGCGCAGTCGCGGTGCCGCCCGCGCCGTAGGCGACCAGGTCCCGCGACGAGCGAACCGTCTCCGAGACCTCGGCGGCGAGCCGCCCTCGGAGCGTCGCGGTCGCGACGCTGGTCCGTGAGCCGCCGATCCGCACCGCGAGAACGACGCCGATCCAGGCGATCGCGACGGTGACGGCGAGAACGACTCCCCCGAGCGGGAAGACGGCCAGCACCAGTCCGACGACGACCGCTGCCGACGCCGCGGTGATCGCGCGTGGCACGGTCACCCGCACGATCCGGTCCTGGAGCGCCTCGACGTCCGACACGATGCGAGCGATCCGCTCACCCCGGCGTCCCGCAGCCAGCGTGGACGGCGAGAGGCGCTCGAGCCTCGAGTAGACGGCGACGCGAAGATCAGTGCCGACGCGGAGCGCACCGTCGTGGGTGAGCAGCCGCTCGACGTACCGCAGTGCCGCACGGCCGATCCCGAGCGCGCGGACGCCGACGATCGCGACCATGAGGTAGAGCACGGGTGGCTGCTGCGCGGCCCGCGAGATCAGCCACGCCGAGACGAGCAGCAGCCCGATCGACGCGAGGCTGGCGAGCACGCCGAAGAGCCCGCCGAGGACGAGTCGCCGCCGGGCGGTCGTCACGTCGCCACCGTGGTTTCGACTCGCTCGTCCTGAGGGGCCCGAGCTCGCGAGGGCTGCTCGAAGGGCTGCGCTCGCTCAACCGGCAAAGGTCGGAGGGCGACGACGGCGTCCGCATCCTCGACGAGGGCACGGCGATGGGCCACCACGAGCACCGTCACGCGCGCCTCGCGCAGCGTCCGGCGGACCCGCGCCTCGGTGGCCGGGTCGAGTCCGGCCGTGGGCTCGTCCAGGAGCATGACGGCGGCACCGCCGCACCGCACCCGGACCAGGGCCCGTGCCACTGCGAGCCGGCGCCGCTCCCCCGCGGACAGGTTCGCGCCGCCCTCGTGCAGGTCGCGCCACGGATGGAGGTCGGTCGCCCCGGCATCGGCCAAGGCCGCGAGCACCTCGTCGTCGGACGCGTCGGGGGCTCCGAGCCGGACGTTGGCGGCCACCGTCCCGGCGAGCACCCCAGGCGCCTGCGGCACCCACGCCAGCCCCGTGCGCCAGGTGTCGGGGTCGAGGTCGGCCAGGTCGTACGCCCTCCCCTCCGCGGTGCGCACGGTGACGCGGCCGGCGGTGGGCGCCGTGAACCCCATCAGGACGTCGACGAGCGTGCTCTTGCCGGTGCCCGACGGGCCCGTGAGTGCGAGAACGGTCCCCGGCTCGAGCGTGAGGGAGGTCGGGGCGAGGGCGGGCGCCGAGCGGCCCGGGTACGAGACCGAGACGCCGTCGACCGCGATCGTGGCACCGGCGAGGTCGAGCGTGGTGCGCTCCTCCGATCGACCTGCCGCGGCGGGCCCGTCCGGGTCGTCGAGGATCGTGTACACGTCGTCGGCGACCGCGCGCCCCTCCGCCGAGTCGTGGAAGTGGGCGCCGACCTGGCGCAGCGGCAGGTACGCGTCAGGCGCGAGGACGAGGACGAAGAGTCCCGTCATCAGGGTCATGTGCCCCTCCACGAGCCGCAGGCCGATCGACACCGCGACCAGCGCGACCGAGATCGACGCGACGAGCTCCAGCACGAACGACGACAGGAACGCCAGTCGGAGCGCCGCCATCGTCTCGTGCCGGTTGCGCTCCCCCACCTCGGCGATGCCCTTCGCCTGGTTGCGCGACCGCCCGAAGACCTTGAGGACGACCAACCCGTCGAGGACGTCGGAGAAGTGGTGCGACAACCGGACCAGAGCGCGCCAGCGGCGCTCCGTACGATCCCGTGTCAGGTAGCCGACGAGCACCATGAACACCACGACCAGCGGAAGGGTGACCGCGATCGTCACACCGGACAGCGGGTCTGCTGCGAACACCGCGACCACCACGACGGCGGGGACCGTGAGCGCGAGGACGAGCTGTGGCAGGTACTTCGCGAAGTACGGGTCGAGCTTGTCGAGCCCTGGCCCGAGCAGCGTGACCACGTGGCTCGACTCCGGGCGTCCCAAGCGCGCGGGGGTGCCGTCGAGCAGCCGGTCGACGACTTCGCCGCGGAGCTGTCGCTTGACCTCGACCGCGGCCCGGGCCGAGACGACGGCGTGCAGCCAGCCGAGCAGCGCCCGGCCGACGACCACCGCTGCGAGGGCGACCACGGCGGTGATGACGGCGTCGGTGGCGCCGCTCCCCTCGAACCCGTCGGAGACCACCGTCGCGACGAGCCACGCCTGCCCCACCACGAGGCCGGCGACCACGGTGGCGAGCACGACGCTGACGACCAGGTACGACCGCACGGCCCGCGAGCGCCGTACGAGCCGCGGGTCGATCGCACCGCCCCGGGTGCTGACTGGGGTCATGCGTGCACCGTGTCAGGGATGGACTCGACGCTGATCCGCTTGCGGAACACCCAGTAGCTCCACGCCTGGTAGCCGATGACGATCGGGACGAAGATCAGGGCCACCCAGCTCATGATCCCCAGCGTCTTGTCGGTGGAGGCCGCGTTCTCGGTCGTCAGGCTGTACGCCGGGTCGAGCGTCGACGGCATCACGTCGGGGAAGAGCGCCACGAACAGCGCCGTGACCGCGAAGCCGATCGCCGCCATCGTGCCGACGAACGCCCAGCCGTCGCGCCGCGCCCACGCCGCTAGCAGGCCTCCGACGAACGTCAGCGCGGCGAGCCCGGACAGGACCCAGACCCATGCCTCGCCGTGGTCGAGCGAGGTCCACACCAGGAAGACGACCGCCAGCACCGCGGCGACCAGGCCGACCTGGAGCGAGACGGTGCGGGCCCGCTCGTGGATGATCCCGCGGGTCTTGAGGGCCAGGAAGTTCGCGCCGTGGGTGAGGAACAGCGTGAGCGTGACGAGGCCCGCCAGCAGCGCGTACGGGTTGAGCAGGTCGAAGACCGTCCCGACGTAGTTCTTGTCGGCGTCGATCTCGACCCCGCGGACGATGTTGCCGAACGCGACACCCCACAGCAGGGCCGGGACGAACGAGCCGAAGATGATCGCCGCGTCCCAGCGCTTCTTCCAGCTGGCGTCGTCGCGCTGGTGGCGGTACTCGAACGCCACCCCGCGCACGATGAGCGCGACCAGGATCAGCAGCAGCGGGAGGTAGAAGCCGCTGAACAACGTCGCGTACCACTCGGGGAACGCCGCGAAGATGCTCGCGCCGGCGACGATCAGCCAGACCTCGTTGCCGTCCCACAGCGGGCCGATCGTGTTGATCATCGCGCGCCGCTCACGGTCGTTCTTCGCGACGACCGGCAGCAGCATGCCGACGCCGAAGTCGAAGCCCTCGAGCACGAAGTAGCCGATGAAGAGGAACGCGACGACGCAGAACCAGACGGTGGTGAGCTCCATGATCCCTCTCCTCTCAGTACGCGAACGCCATCGGGCGGTCGTCGGGTTGCTTGCCGGTCTCGTTGTCCGGATCCACCTCGGGCAGGCCCTTCCTGATGGCGGTGAGCAGCAGCTTGACCTCGACGACGGCGAGGGCGCCGTACAGGAGCGTGAAGACGATCAGCGAGGTCAGCACGGTTCCGGCGCCGACGTTGGGCGAGACTCCGTCCTCGGTGCGCATCAGCCCGAACACCAGCCACGGCTGCCGGCCCATCTCGGTGAAGATCCAGCCGAACGAGTTCGCCGCCAGCGGGAGGAGCGGGGCGGCCACCGCGAGCCAGACCGGCCACCGCCGGTCGCCGCGTGGCACGCGACCGCCGCGGGTCGACCACAGCATCCAGAGGCCGATCATCATCGCGAGGGCACCGGAGGTGATCATCGCGCGGAACGTCCAGTAGGTGACGGGGATGTACGGCTTGTAGTTGCCCGGGCCGAACTCCTCCTCGTACTCGGCCTGGAGGTTGTCGATGCCCTGCACCTCGGCGTTCCAGTCGCCGGTGGCGAGGTACGACAGGAGGTGCGGCACCTCGAGCTGGTAGAACGGCTCGTGCCCGTCGAGCGACCCGATGGTGAGGATCGAGAACGGCGCCGGCTGCTCCGTCTCGTACAACGCCTCGGCCGCGGCCATCTTCATCGGCTGCACCTCGGTCATCACCTTGCCCTGGATGTCGCCGGTGACGATCGTGCCGACGCCGGCGACCAGCAGGGTCACGGCGCCGAGACGCAGCGACGAGCGGAACGCGTCGGCATCGACCGGCCTGCGCCGGATGAGCCACCACATCGAGATCGCGGCGACCAGCCCGCCGGCGACCATGAAGGCGCCGAACAGCGTGTGGGGCAGGGTGATGAGGACGACCTTGTTCGTGAGGACGTCGGTGAAGCTCTCGAGCTCGGCACGGCCGCGGTCGGCGTTGTAGGTGTAGCCGACCGGGTTCTGCATGAAGGAGTTCGCGGCGAGGATGAAGTACGCGGACAGGGCGGTGCCGAACGCCGCGATCCACATGCAGGCGTTGTGCACGCCGGCGGAGAGCCTGTCCCACCCGAAGATCCACAGGCCGAGGAACGTCGACTCGAGGAAGAACGCCAGGAGCCCCTCGATCGCGAGCGGTGCCCCGAAGATGTCGCCGACGAAGCGCGAGTAGTCGGACCAGTTCATCCCGAACTGGAACTCCTGCACGATGCCGGTCACGATCCCCATCGCGAAGTTGATGAGGAAGACCTTGCCGAAGAACTTGGTCAGACGGAGCCACTTCTCGTTGCGCGTGCGCACCCAGGCGAGCTCGAGGCCCGCGACGAGGAACGACAGCCCGATCGTGATCGGAACGAAGAAGAAGTGGTACACGGTGGTGATGCCGAACTGCCACCGTGCGATCTCGAGTGCTTCCATGGTGCCCCTCATGGCTCGAATTGCTCGTCACGCTAGTACGAGAGACCGTGGGCGGCGACTCGGTGTGACAACCCGGACCTGCTGTGTTCACCCAACCGTCTACGACGCTCTGTAGGAGCAATCTACTACGCCGTGTCGTAGTTCTGGAGGTGGGGTACGACACAGTGTCGTAGCACCCCGTACTCTTGGTTCCATGGCACGACTCGGCGAGCTCGAACGCGAGGTGATGGAGCTCCTCTGGGAGTCTCCTGAGCCGCTCACCGGACGCGAGGTCCTCGACCTCCTGTCCCCACGACGTGACCTCGCGTACACGACCGTCACGACGATCCTCGACAGGCTGTCGCGCAAGGACGTGGTCGTCCGTGAGCGCCACGGACGGGCCTTCACGTACACCCCGTCCGTCGGACGCGACGAGCTGACCGTCACGCTGCTGCACGAGGTGCTCGCGTCCGCGGGCGACGACCGCACCGCGGCGCTCGTCCACTTCGCCGAGACCGCCAGCGACGCCGACGCCCGCGCCCTGCGCGACGCCCTGGCGCGCATCGAGGCGCAGGATCCATGACGACACCGCTCCTGCTGGGACTGATCGGCCTCGCGCTCGCCCAGCCGGTCCCCGCGCTGCTCGCGCGGATGGACTGGCCCTACCGAGCACCCCGCGCGGCGATCGTCCTGTGGCAGGCGCTCGCGCTCGCCGCGATCCTCGCGATGGTCGGTGCCGGCCTGTCGGCGTCGCTGTGGCTCGTCGTCCACGAGGGCGCACCGAACCCGGATCCCGGCCCGGTCCGCGCGACGTTCCACGTCGCTTTCCTCGTCCTCACCGTGGTCGTCGTCGCGCGGCTGGCGTGGTCGATGATCAGCGTCGCGCGCGAGGTCCGTGCGGAGCGCCGGCGGCACCGTACGATCCTGGACCTCGTCGGCGAGCGCGACGCCGTACGCCGGTCCGTCCGCATCCTCGACGCCGCGGAGCCCCTCGCCTACTGCGTCCCGGGGCTCACCGCTCGTGTCGTGGTGTCACGCGGTGCCCTGGACACGCTCGCCCCGGCCGAGCTCGACGCGGTCCTGGCGCACGAGCAGGCGCACCTGCGGGCTCGGCACGACCTCGTGGTGGACACCTTCTCGGCGCTGCACCGGGCGTTCCCGCGGGTGCTGCGCAGCGACGCCGCCTTCGTGAGCACGAAGGTGCTGGTCGAGCTGCTGGCCGACGACCACGCCCGCCGCCGTACGGGGACGACTCCGCTGGCCCGCGCGCTCGTCAAGCTCGGCACGCGCCCCGCTCCGGCCGGAGCCCTCGGCGCGACCAGCACGCTGGTGCGCCGCATCGACCGCCTCGAGCGCGAGACCGTCGACGCCGGTCGCCAAGGCGCGGTGGAGGGTGTCGCCTGCTACCTGCTGGCGGCGGCCGTCGTGCTGGGTCCCACGTTCACCCTGGCGGTGCCGTGGATCAGCTCGGCGTGGACGACCCTGAGCTGACGGACTCCCGGTTGACGGGCCGGCGGGCGGCGACGTCGGGGTCCTGACCGATCCCGACCTGCTCCGCAAGGGCACCGAGGGCCTTGTCGATCCGCTCCGCACCCCAGATCGCTCCGGGCACTCGGCGTCCTCGGTACGGGAACGCGAGCACCACGACGAGCAGCATCGCCGCGACGACGATGATGAGCATGACGGGCACGATGACGACTGCCGGCGACATGTGGCACAACCCCCAGATATGGCCAAAACGGACTTGCCAAGGCTTTCACACCTGGGGTCCACGTGCGCATCCAGACGGCGCGCCGCGAGCATGACGTGCGTCACGTCGACGAGCCGCGCCCGACCGGACCGTACGATCGCGTGGTGCCCCTCCCCCGCATCCGCATCGTCCACCTCCCGCCCGACACCCTGCGAGCGCTCGCCGACGGCGACCTGGGCGCCGCAAACGCCACCTCGCCGGTGCCGTTGTCGGAGGGGTTCGTGAGCGAGACCTTCCGCACCGTGTGGCTGATGCGGGCCCGCCAGGTCGTCGACGATCCTGCTGCCGTCGGCTGGGTCACCGGTGCCGTCTGGGACGAGGACGCCGGCGTGGCGGTGGGTCGTGCCGGCTACCACGGACCGCCGGACGCCGACGGCATGGTCGAGATCGGTTATGAGATCGAGCCCGCGTACCGGCGCCGCGGCTACGCCCGAGCAGCCCTCACCGCACTGGTCGACCGAGCCGACACCGAACCCTCCGTACGAGTCGTCCGAGTGACCATCGCCCCGGACAACACGGCGTCCCGCGACCTTGCCCTCCCGTTCGGGTTCGTCCATGTCGGTGAGCAGTGGGACGAGGAGGACGGGCTGGAGCTCGTGTACGACCGGCCCGTCCGCAGACCGTAGCCAGCGACGGTGAGCGGAGGGCGGCTACTCGCGTACGAGCGGTGCCACCGCCGTACGGATCGCGTCGGGCACCGGCGTCACCGCGCGCCCTTCCCGCGTCACGTAGACGTGGACGAAGCGGCCGATCGCGGCCGGCTCCGGCGACTCGCCCTGGAACAGCCCGATCTCGTACACGATCGACGAGCTGCCCAGCTTCTCGACGGCCAGACCGACCTCGACGTCGGCGGGGAACCCGAGCTCCCGCTTGAAACGGCACCCCGTCTCGACGACGAGCCCGATCGCGTCGAGGCGACGGATGTCGGTGCCGGTGGACTCGATGAGGAAGCCGTTCACGGCGGTGTCGAAGTAGGAGTAGTAGGTCACGTTGTTCACGTGGCCGTACACGTCCTCGTCGGACCAGCGCGTCGTGATCCGGCGCAGCACCGGGAAGTCCTCGCGGGTGGGGCTGCTGGAGGCGGGGGCTTTGTCGCTCACGCGGCGGACGATACCGTCACGCCGGCTCGACCTCGCGGATGCGCTGGCTGATCACTGCGGATACTCCGTCGCCACGCATCGAAACGCCGTACAGCGCGTCCGCGACCTCCATGGTGCGCTTCTGGTGCGTGATCACGACGAGCTGGCTGCTCTCGCGCAGCTCCTCGTAGATCTCCAGCAGCCGCCCGAGGTTGGTGTCGTCGAGAGCCGCCTCCACCTCGTCGAGGATGTAGAACGGGCTCGGCCGCGCCTTGAAGAGCGCCACGAGGAACGCGACCGCGACGAGCGACCGCTCGCCACCGGAGAGCAGCGACAGCCGCTTGACCTTCTTGCCCGGCGGTCGCGCCTCGACCTCGATGCCGGTCGTGAGCATCGACGACGGATCGGTGAGGATCAGGCGCCCCTCGCCACCGGGGAACAGCCGCGAGAAGACACCCTCGAACTCCCGCGAGACGTCCTCCCAGGCGCTCGTGAACACCTGCTCGACCCGCTTGTCGACCTCGTCGACGATCTCGAGCAGGTCCTTGCGGGTCTTGCGCAGATCCTCCAGCTGCTCGGACAGGAACTTGTGACGCTCCTCGAGCGCGGAGAACTCCTCGAGCGCGAGGGGGTTGACGCGCCCCAGCAGCGCAAGCGCCTTCTCGGCGGTGCGCAGCCGCTTCTCCTGCTCGGCGCGCACGTACGGGACGGGCTCCGGGTCGGGCTCGTCGTCGGGCGCGTCGACGGCCCGCGGCACCGGCACCAGGACGTCGGGGCCGTACTCGGCCACCAGCGAGTCCGCCTCGACACCGATCTCCTCCAGCGCACGCTGCTCCAAGGCCTCGATCCGCAGGCGCTGCTCGGCGCGTGCGACCTCGTCGCGGTGCACCGAGTCGGTCAGGCGCGACAGCTCGACCGACAGGTCGCGCAGCTTGCGACGGACCTCGGCGAGCTGCTGCTCGCGCCCGGCGCGCGCCGCGGTGATCTCGTCGCGGGCCTTCTTGGCGGCGGCCAGCGACACCGCGAGGTGCTCGAGGACGACCTGCGCGGCCTCCCCGACGGCACGCGCGGCGGCTCCTTCACGGCGCAGCCGCTCACGGCGTGCACGATCGCGCTCGCGTGCCGCGCGCTCCTCGGTGGCACGGCGGCGCAGACCGGCGGCACGACCGGAGATGGCGCGTGCACGCTCCTCGCTGGTGCGCAGCGCCAGGCGGGCGTCGGTCTCCTCGGCGCGCTGGGTGCGGGCGGCGTCGGCCAGGCCTTCGAGGGCGCTCGTGTCGGGGTCGTCCTCCGGAGCGTTCTCGGCGTCGGTCAAGCGCTTCTCGAGCTCGACCAGGCCGGCCGCGGCGTCGTCGCGTGCCTTCTGCGCAGCGGTGATCGCCGTCGCGAGCCGCGTGCTCTCGTCCCTGGCAGCCTTGACCGTCGACCCGAGCTGCGCGAGCTTCTCGGTCAGCGCGTTGGTCTTGGCCTCCGACGCACGGCGCTCCGCGACGGCCACGTCGAGCCGCTGCTTGGCCTCGGCACGCTGAGCCTTCAGGTCGGTGACCTCCGCACTGAGCTCGTCGCGGCGGACCGCGACGGCGCGCAGGTTCTCGGCGGCAAGGTCGACCGCGGCCTGGACCTCGATGAGACTCGGGACGTCCTGCGAGCCGCCCGCGACGTAGTGACCGCCGACGACGTCGCCCTCACGGGTCACCGCCACGACCGTCGGGACGCGTTCGACGAGCTCACGGGCTTCGCCGATCGCGTCGACGACGGCGACGCGATCGAGCAGCCGCTCGAGCGCCGCCATGACGCCCTTCGGTGCGGAGACGACATCCACGGCGTACGCGGCACCGGCCGGCAGCGACGGCCAGCCGGACCGCTCCAGAGCGCTCGCGGATCCGACGAGCAGGCCCGCGCGTCCGTCCTCGGACACCTTGAGGGACTCGACCGCGCTGATCGCTGTGGCCAGCGTGTCGACCGCCACCGCGTCGGCGGCCGGGCCCAGCGCAGCGGCGACGGCAGTCTCGTAGCCCGACTCGACGGTCACCACGGCGGCGACGGATCCGAGCACCCCACCGAGCCGGTCGGCAGCGCCGAGCACGGCTCCGGCGCCGTCCTTGCGCGCCAGACCCATCTCGAGCGCCTCCTTGCGCGCCTCGAGCGCGGCCCGCTCACGGTCGGCGGCGTGGACGGCGTCGGTGGTCTTCGCCAAGAGGTCGGTCACGTCGTCGAGCGCGGCCTCGGCGGCGTCGATCTCGGCGGTCAGGTTGGTCTCTCCCGAGTCCAGCCCAGCCACCTGCGTCTCTGCCCCGGTGAACTCGTGCTGCGCACGCTCGGCACGCTGCTCCGCCAGGAGCCGGTTCTCCTCGAGGCGCCCGATCTCCTCCTCGGCGGCCAGCACCCGCGTACGGAGCGTGTTGACCTGGCCGGTCAGGCGGGCGAGGCCTTCGCGGCGGTCGGACGCGGCGCGCAGCTGATCGGCGATGCGGCGCTCCTCCGCCTGGTACGCCTCCTCAGCGGCCTTGCGGGCGGCGATCACGCCCTGAAGGCCCTTCTCGGCGGCAGCCACCTCCTCGGTGATCGCCTTCTCCTGCGCCTCGAAGCGCGTCGCCTCCTCCTCGAGCTCCTCGGGGTCTCGCCCGCGGCGGTCGTCCGGTGGCAGCGCGGCCGCGTTGCGGACCCGCTCCGCGGCGAGCCCGGCGGTGCCCTGCACGCGCTCGCGCATGCTGTTCAGGCCGTACCAGGTGTCCTGCGCCTCCTGCATGCGCGGCGCGTCGGCGCGCAGGGCATCCTCGAGCGCAGCCTCCTCGGTGCGCATCTGGTTGACCGAGCCCTCGACGGCGGTGCGCTTGAGGCGCAGCGCCTCCTCGTCGGCGAGCTCGGTCTGGAGCTGCTCGCGGGAGCGGAGCACGTCGTCGGCCAGCAGGCGGGCGCGGGCGTCGCGGACGTCGGCCTGGACGACGGCGGCCTTGCGAGCGACCTCCGCCTGGCGCCCGAGCGGCTTGAGCTGGCGGCGGATCTCGGCGAGCAGGTCCTGGAGCCGGGTCAGGTTGCCCTCGGTGGCGTCCAGCTTGCGGAGCGCCTTCTCCTTGCGCTTGCGGTGCTTGAGGACGCCCGCGGCCTCCTCGATGAAACCGCGTCGGTCCTCCGGCGACGCCTGGAGCACGGAGTCGAGCTGGCCCTGTCCGACGATGACGTGCATCTCGCGACCGATGCCGGAGTCGCTGAGGAGCTCCTGGACGTCGAGGAGGCGGCAGGAGCTGCCGTTGATCGCGTACTCGGACCCGCCGTTGCGGAACATGGTCCGCGAGATCGTCACCTCGGCGTAGTCGATCGGAAGGGCGCCGTCGGCGTTGTCGATCGTGAGGACGACCTCGGCGCGACCGAGCGGCGCGCGGCCGGACGTCCCGGCGAAGATGACGTCCTCCATCTTGCCGCCGCGCAGCGACTTGGCGCCCTGCTCGCCCATCACCCAGGCGAGGGCGTCGACGACGTTCGACTTGCCGGAGCCGTTGGGACCGACCACACAGGTGATGCCGGGCTCGAGCTGGAGGTGGGTGGCAGAGGCGAAGGACTTGAACCCACGCAGCGTCAGGCTCTTGAGGTGCAAGCCAGTGCTCCTTCACGCATTCGACTCGAGACGGTATGTCTCACAAGACAGTGGCGCCGAGGCGGCCACGCCACGTCGGCGGGACTGCAGGCAGCGGGGAAGGATGCCGCTCTCAGCGTAGGGGACGGACGCGGGTCGTACGCCACGCCACGCCCGGGGAGGGCGAGGTGGGTGTCGGCGCCCGGAGTGACCGGGGCTGGACCGGTCGGGCTCGACCGGTCGGGCTCGACCGGTCAGGAGCTGGCGGGCTCGAGCAGGTCTGCGGTCGAGAGGTCCACGGGTGCGAGCCCGGTCGAGGTGGCCAGCTCGTCGTTCTCGTGCTTGAGCCGGATCACCTCTGCTTCCAGATCGGCGATGCGTCGGCGGAGCTGAGCCTCGCGGGCCTGGTGGACGTTCGGCGTCGCCACGTAGCCGAGGAGAGCCTTGGCCATCGGAGTCCTTCTCATCGGGAGTGATTGGGATGGGCGCACGCCGCATCCGAGATGCCGAGACGGCGGTCTGGATCGGACGGAATACGCCGTCTCCCAGTCTCGCACCTGCCCCCCGACCGGGTCAATCTGACCCGGAGGACGGGCCGCGAAGGCCCAGATAACGAATGCCTAACAGGGGTTGACGATGATTTGTTAGTAGGGTGAACTAACAACCATGATCGAGCGCACGACCGACTCCGGTGACGCACGCGGCACCACGCCGTTGCGCCCGCGCTCCTCGCGCCGCTCGACCGAGAAGATGCTTCCGGCAGACACCCGCCGGCACCACCTCTCGCTCCTCCTCCAGTGCCTCGCCGACGAGGGTCCGCTCAGCCGCGCGGACCTCGCCCGCGCCACCTCGCTCACCCGCGTGACAGTGTCCGACCTCGTCACCGAGCTGCTGACGGACGGCCTCGTCGCCGAGCTCGGCACCAAGCCGGGCGCCCGGCCCGGCAAGCCGGCCACGCTGCTCGGCCTGGTCGACGACGCCGTCCTGATCGTCGCTCTCGACCTGTCGGACGACACGGTGCTCCACGGTGCCCTCATGGACCTGCGCGGCGAGATCGTCACTCGCCACGCCGTCGAGCTCGGCACCGCCCGCGGCGAGGCGGCCGTCGACCTCGTCGTCGCCCTCGTCCAGCGCCTCGTCGACGTTTCCGAGCGCCCCGTCCTCGGCGTCGGCATCGGGACCCCCGGAGTCGTCGACGAGCTGGGCGTCGTCCGCCAGGCGCCGAACCTCGGCTGGTACGAGCTCCCGCTGGCTGCGGCCGTCGGCGAGCGGGTCGGCCTCCCGGTCTCGATCTCGAACGACGCCAACATCGCCGCGCTCGCCGAGTGCACCTTCGGCGCGGGCAACCCCGACGGTCTCCTGCTCGTGGCGGTCGGGCACGGTGTCGGTGGCGGCATCCTCATGGACGGCGCGATGCTCGGCGGACCCCTGCTGTCGGCGGGCGAGGTCGGCCATGTGGTCGTCGATCCCGGTGGCGCCCCCTGCGCGTGCGGCAACCGCGGCTGCCTCGAGACGGTGCTGGCGGTCCCCCGGCTCCGCGACCGCCTCGCCGCGGTCGCTCCCGACGCCGTCGAGTCCGAGCTGCGGACCGTCGGCACGACGCTGGGGGCGGTCCTCGCCCCCATCGTCACCACGCTCGGGATCACCGACGTCGTGCTCTACGGCCCCGCCGAGCTGCTCGACGGCCCCCTCCTGGGTGCCGTCCGTGCCGCGGTCGCCGAACGCAGCATGCCGGTGATCGCCGAGAACCTCGACGTGCGGATGGCCTCGCTGGCAAGCGACGTCGTCCTCACGGGTGCGGCGGCCCAGGTCCGCTTCGCCCAGCTAGGGGTGGTCTGACGCCGATGTCTCCTCGACTGCCATCACTCCCTCTCCTCACCCCCGGAAGGCCCCCGCGTGGAGCCCTCACCTCTAAGGAAGACACCATGAAGAATCTGACCCGTCTGGCGGTTCTGGGCGTGGCCTCGGCCCTCGCCCTGACTGCGTGCGGCAGCGCGGACTCCGACGACTCCTCGTCGGGCACCACGGTCGTCAAGCTCTGGCTCGCCGGCGAGACCGACACGCCCGAGGCGCTGACCACGTGGCTCGAGAAGGAGTACGAGGCCCAGAACGAGGGCACCGACCTCAAGATCGAGCAGATCGACTGGGGCCAGCTCGTCCCGCGGCTCCAGACCGCCCTGAGCGACGAGAACCAGACGCCCGACGTCTTCGAGGTCGGCAACACGCAGTCCCCGACCTTCACCTCCGTGGGCGCCTTCGCCGACCTCACCGACAAGGTCGGCGACCTCGGTGACAACATCGGCCCGGAGAGCTTCGTCGAGGCCGGCGCGTTCGACGGCAAGCAGTTCGCGGTGCCCTACTACTGGGGTTCGCGCTACGTCTTCTACAGCAAGAAGGCCTTCGCCGATGCCGGCATCGCCCTCCCGACGTCGCTCGCCGAGTTCAACACGGCCGTCGTGGAGCTGAAGAAGAAGTCCGGCGACAAGAACTACTCCGGCTTCTGGGTGCCCGGTCAGGACTGGCGCAACGGCATCTCGTGGATGTTCGCCCACGGCGGCGACATCGCGGTCCAGGAGGGTGACTCGTGGGTCGGCAAGCTCTCCTCGCCCGAGAGCGTCAAGGGCCTCGAGGAGTGGAAGAACCTCTCCGACAACGCCAGCGCGGCCCCGAAGGACGGACTCGACGCCGAGGCATGGGTCCCCTTCAACAACGGTGAGGCCGCTGCATTCATGGCGCCGAGCTGGGCGCGTTGGAGCGTTCCCGAGGAGCTGGCTGCCGACCTCGGTGGCTTCGCGCTCCCGGGCACCGACGGCGGAGCTGCTCCGGTGTTCGCCGGCGGGTCCAACCTGGGCGTCTCGGCCAAGTCCAAGAACCAGGACGAGGCGTTCGCGCTGCTCCAGCTGATCTACAGCGACGAGTACCAGACGCTGCTGGCGGAGAACGGCCTCGGCCCGGCCAAGCCGGACTTCACCGCCAAGATGGGTGACGACGAGTTCGCGAAGGCCTCCGTCGCCGCGGCCTCGAACTCCAAGCTGACCCCGAACTCGCCGAACTGGACCGAGGTCGAGACCAGCCAGGTCATGGAGGAGTTCTTCGGCAAGATCGCCGGCGGCGCCGACGTCGCGGCGACGGCCGAGGACTACGACGCGAAGCTCGCGGAGATCCTGAACAAGTAAGCAGGCGTACGGGGCCCGTCGCGACCTTCCCCCGGCGCGACGGGCCCCGCACCCCCTCTCCACACGACAGGCAGACGATGGCTCAGGCGATCACAGACACCGAAGCGCCCCCCGAGCGCGCCGACCCCGCGGCCCCTCCGTCACGGAACCGCCGGCGGCGCCCCGCGCCGTACCTGCTGCTCGTCCCGGCGCTCGCCACCCTGCTCCTCGGCCTCGGCTATCCCTTGGTCCGCCAGGTCGCGATGTCCTTCCAGGAGTTCGGCCTCGCGCAGCAGTTCGGCACGGCCGACCCGGGCTGGATCGGCTTCGACAACTACGTCTCGATCCTCAGCGACCCGACGACGTGGGCGGTCATCGTCCGCTCGGTCGTGTTCTGCTTCGTCGCTGCGTCGCTGACGATGGTGATCGGGATGGGCGTCGCGCTCCTCATGCGGTCGGTCTCCACCGTCGCGCGGCTGATCCTCCAGGTCTCGATGCTCGCCGCGTGGGCCACCCCGCTGATCGCGAGCCTGACCGTCTGGAACTGGCTGTTCGACACGCGCTACGGCGTCGTCAACTGGCTGCTCGTCAAGATCGGCTTCGAGTCCTTCGAGGACTATTCCTGGCTGGCGAACCCGTGGACCTTCTTCCTGGTGGCGTGCGTGATCGTGGTCTGGATGAGCGTGCCGTTCGTCGCCTTCAGCCTGTACGCGGCGCTGACCCAGGTGCCGGAGGAGACGCTCGAGGCGGCCCAGCTCGACGGCGCGTCGCGCACGCAGCGGTTCCGGCACATCATCGTCCCGTCCATCCGTCCCGTTCTCTCGATCGTGATGCTGCTCCAGATCGTGTGGGACCTGCGCGTGTTCGCCCAGATCAAGTACCTCCAAGGAGCCGGCGGCACCGTGAGCGAGACCAACCTCCTCGGCACCTACCTCTACCAGCTCGGCATCGCGCAGAGCGAGTACGGCGTCGCGTCCGCGGTCGCGATGGTGATGCTGCTGCTCACGCTCGGGCTGACCTTCGGCTACGTGCGTTCCCTGCTGCGTGAGGAGCGCGCATCATGACGACCCCCACCACCCGTACGCGGCGCCCCCGCACCGGCCGTACGCTGCTCAGCACGCTGGCGATCGTGATCGCCGCCGTGTGGGCGTTCCCGGTCTACTGGATGGTCAACAGCTCGTTCCAGACACTGGGGCGTCTCCGCTCCCCCGACCCCGCGTGGCTGCCGTTCGGCGGTGACACCAGCCCCGACGCGTACGGGCGGGTGGCGGACGCGTCGTTCTGGGACGCGATGCAGCTGAGCCTCACGGTGACGTTGCTCGCCGTCGGCTCCGGGCTCGTGTTCGCGTTCCTCGCGGCCCTGGCGATCTCCCGTTTCCGCCTCCGCGGCAAGACGTCGTTCATCGTCGTGATCCTGGTCGTGCAGATGATCCCCGCCGAGGCCCTGTTCATCTCCCAGTACAAGATGCTGTCGGGCTGGGGGCTCTTCAACACCGTCGCGGGCTTGACACTTCTCTATCTCGCGATGATCCTTCCCTTCACGATCTGGATGCTGCGCGGCTTCGTCGCCGGTGTCCCGGCGGAGCTCGAGGAGGCGGCGATGGTCGACGGGTGCAGCCGCTTCCGTGCCTTCTTCACGATTACGTTCCCGCTGCTGGCACCCGGCCTGGTGGCGTCCGGCGTGTACGGGTTCCTGCAGTGCTGGAACGAGATCACCCTCGCCACGGTCGTGATGGACCCGGCGAACCAGACGATCCCCCTGTGGCTGCAGGGGATGACGACGGTGTCCAACCAGGCCATCGACTGGCCGGCGGTGATGGCGGGTGCGACGCTCGTCGCGATCCCGGTGATCGGCCTGTTCATGTTCGTCCAGAACAAGATGACCAGCGGCATGGTGTCGGGGGCGGTCAAGGGATGACGGCCGACGCCTCCGTGCGCCGCAGCGCGCACCGGGTGGTCCTCGGTGCGTTCGAGGGCGCCGACGTGCCCGCGTGGCTGCCGGGTCTGATCGAGGACGGGCTCGGTGGCATCTGCCTCTACGGCAACAACCTCACGGCCGATCCGGCGGACGCCGTGAGGCTCGCGCAGGCGCTGAGCCAGGCCGCACCCTCGCTCGTCCTCGCGCTCGACGAGGAGGGCGGCGACGTCACCCGGCTCGACTACGCCACCGGCAGCCCGTACCCCGGCAACGCCGTGCTCGGCCGTGCCGACGACCTGCCGACGACCACCGCGGTCGCTGCAGCGATCGGTGCCGAGCTGAAAGCGGCTGGTGTGTGGCTCGACCTGGCCCCCGATGCCGACATCAACTCCAACCCGCGCAACCCGGTCATCGGGACCCGCAGCTTCGGGGCGGACACGGCGTTGGTCGCCCGGCACACCGCTGCCTGGGTCCAGGGCCTGCAGAGCCGGGGTGTCGCCGCGTGCGTCAAGCACTTCCCCGGTCACGGCGACACGTCGGACGACTCGCACCTGGCGCTCCCGCGCGTCGACGTCGACCTCGCGACCCTCCGTACGCGCGAGCTGGTGCCGTTCGTCGCCGCGATCGAGGCCGGCGCGGCGACGGTCATGACGTCGCACATCGTCCTGAGCGCCCTCGACGCGCAGCTGCCCGCCACCCTCAGCCCGGCGATCCTCACCGGGCTGCTGCGCGAGGACCTCGGGTTCGAGGGCGTGATCGTCACCGATGCCCTCGACATGGCAGGCGCGAGCGCGACGATCGGCATCCCCGCTGCGGCCGTCGCCTCGCTCGCCGCCGGCGCGGACCTCCTGTGCATCGGTCCGTCGTTGCGCGGACGCGGTCCCGACGACATCCGC
This sequence comes from Mumia sp. Pv4-285, assembly GCF_041320275.1. Lineage (NCBI taxonomy): Bacteria > Bacillati > Actinomycetota > Actinomycetes > Propionibacteriales > Nocardioidaceae > Mumia > Mumia qirimensis. The sequence continues at coordinate 3,010,499 of NZ_CP162023.1, forward strand.
GACGTGGTCGATGCGCTGGTCGACGCCGTGGACGCCGGTACGCTCGCCGCCGAGCGGCTGCACGATGCGGCTGCCCGCGTGGACGCGCTGGCCGCGGCGTACGGGACCGGGCTCGTCCCGGCTGATCCAGCAGTCGTCGAGGCCGGACTCGCCGCGGGACGGCGAGCCGCCGCTGCGGCCCTCGACGACCTGCCTCCGCTGCGTCCGGGCGTCCCGCTGATCGTCCGACTGGAGACGGGTTCCAACATGGCCGTCGGTGATGCCGCCTGGGGAGACCTCGGGCTGAGCGGCGCCACGGTCGTCTCGGCGACCTCCGACGTGCCGCCGCTCGAGGGCATCGTCGCGCACGACGGCCCTGTGGTCGTCGTCGCACGCTCCGCCGCCGCGACACCGCCCACGTGGGAGTGGCTCGTCTCGCTCGTCGCGGCTCGCCCCGACACCCTCGTGGTCGAGCTCGGGTGGCCGTCGCCCGAGATCGACGCACTCCCCCACGTCGTCCGCGGATGGGGGTCGGCGCTGCCGCCCTCACGCGCCGTCGGCGACGCGATCCGCGCCGCGACCACACCCACCACCCGGGCGACGCCCGGACCTACCGGAGAGGCTCGATGAGCGCCGTCACGATCGGACTCGACATCGGCGGCACCAAGATCCACGGGATCGCGTCCGACGCCGAGTCGCCGGACGAGGTGCTGGCCGAGGTTCGGATGCCCACGGTGCTCGGGCCCGCCGGTGTCGTCTCGACGGCCCTCGACGTCGTCAAGCGTCTCCTCGAGGCTCTCCCTCCGGAGACCGTGTTGCTGGCCGCGGGTGCCGGCATCCCCGGCGCGGTCGATGGCGACGGCATTCTCGCGAATGCCGTCAACCTCGACATCCACGAGCCGTTCGACCTGCGCGGCGCGCTGTCGGGAGCGCTCTCCGTGCCCGTCACGGTGAACAACGACGTGAACGCTGCCGCGCGCGGTGTGGCGACCTGGCTGCGCGCACAGGGCGAGCCCGAGGACGTCGCCCTGCTCTCGGTCGGCACCGGTCTCGCCGCGGGCTTCGTCCTCGACGGGCGGATGCGGCGCGGAGCGCACGGCGTGGTCGGCGAGGTCGGCCACCTGTCGGTGGTCGACGACGGCCCGCTCTGCACGTGCGGGCAGCACGGCTGTCTCGAGCTGTACGCGTCGGGCCGAGGGCTGTCCCGCCAGTGGCCGTACGACGGGCCGGGTCCGCTGCCGATCGCCGTGTTCGACGCGGCCGACGCCGGCGACGAGCAGGCGATCGCGGTCCGCGGCACCTTCGTCCACTGGCTCTGCGAGGCCATTCGCATCGTCACGCTCAGCGTCGATCCGGCACGCGTGGTGCTCACGGGCGGCGTGATGCGGCTCGGCGACCGGGTCATGGAGCCGCTGCGCGCACAGCTGGGCTCGGACGAGGCGGTGTCACCCTTCGTAGCGAGCCTGCGGCTGCGGGAGCGTACGGTGGCCCTTCCGGTCGACTACCCGGCCGCCGCTCTCGGGGCGGCCGAGCTGGCGACCGAGGCGAACGCCGATGCGACGAGCACGAAGGGGACGACGACGTGGAGGTCGTGATCTGCGGGTCCGGCGAGGAGATCGGGCGACACGTGGCAGACGTGTACGAGGCGGTGCTGCGTGGCCCCGCGCCGGTGATCGGGCTCGCCACGGGGTCGTCGCCGCTGGTCGCGTACCAGGAGCTGATCCGCCGCCACCGCGAAGACGGGCTCTCGTTCGCCGGTGCCACCGCATTCCTGCTCGACGAGTATGTCGGGCTTCCCCTCTCGCACCCGGAGTCGTACGCGGCGGTGATCCGCCGCGAGCTGACCGACCACGTCGACATCGACCCCGCACGGGTCTTCTCCCCCGACGGGACCGCCGCCGACCTCGCCGCCGAGTGCGCGCGCTACGACGCCGCGATCGCAGCGGCGGGCGGTGTCCACGTGCAGCTGCTCGGCATCGGCACGGACGGACACGTCGGTTTCAACGAGCCGATGTCGTCCCTGACCTCGCGGACCCGCCCCAAGACACTGACGCGGCAGACGCGCGAGGACAACGCACGCTTCTTCGACTCGGTCGACGAGGTGCCGACGCACGTCCTGACCCAGGGTCTCGGCACGATCAGCAGCGCCCGCCACCTCGTCCTGGTCGCGACCGGCTCCGCGAAGGCCGAAGCGATCGCCGCGGCGGTCGAGGGTCCGCTGTCGGCTCGCTGCCCCGCGTCGATCCTCCAGTGGCACCGGCACGCGACCGTGTTCGTGGACGAGGCGGCGGCGTCCCGGCTCGAGTTCGCCGACTACTACCGCCACACCCTCGCCCACAAGCCGGACTGGCAGGGCTTCTGACGGCCCTCTCGTCCCCGATTTGACGCCTTCGACAAGGAATCCGGGCTGGCGTTCCTTGTCGAACGCGCCAAATCGGGGAAGAAGGCTCAGCCGAGGCGCAGCCCGGTCTCCTTCGAGAAGACGTGCACGCGCTCCGGGTCGACGGTCAGGTGGACGACCTCGCCGATGCGCGGCGGCGTACGCCAGTTGACGCGGCTGATGAGCGGCTGGTCCTGGTCGCCGTGCTTCGTGTGGCCGTACGCGAACGCGTCCGACCCCAGCTCCTCGACGACGTCGACGACGGTCGCGATGCCGTGGTCGCCGAGCGTCATGTCCTCCGGGCGGACGCCGAGCGTGACGGCCGAGGCACTGGTCTGCGAGAGCACCTCGCGAGACATCGGGACGACGGTGTCGCCGACCTTCACCCCGCCCTCGGTGATCTCGACGTCGATGAGGTTCATCGCCGGGGAACCGAGGAAGCCCGCGACGAAGACGTTGTTTGGCTTGTCGTACGTCGCGCGCGGCGTGTCGATCTGCTGCAGGACGCCGTCCTTCATGACGGCGACCCGGTCGCCCAGCGTCATGGCCTCGACCTGGTCGTGGGTGACGTAGACCGTCGTGGTGCCGAGGCGGCGCTGGAGCTGCGCGATCTGGGCGCGGGTCTGGACACGGAGCTTGGCATCGAGGTTCGAGAGCGGCTCGTCCATGAGGAAGACCTGCGGCGAGCGTACGATCGCGCGTCCCATGGCGACGCGCTGACGCTGACCTCCGGACAGGGCCTTCGGCTTGCGGTCGAGGTACTCAGTGAGTCCGAGCATCTCGGCCGCCTCGGCGACGCGCGTCTTGATCTCCGCCTTCGAGGTGCCGGCGATCTTGAGCGCGAAGCCCATGTTCTCGCCGACCGACATGTGCGGGTAGAGCGCGTAGTTCTGGAAGACCATCGCGATGTCGCGGGACTTCGGCGGGAGGTCGGTGACGTCACGGTCACCGATGAGGATCCGGCCGGCGTCGACGTCCTCGAGCCCTGCGAGCATGCGCAGCGAGGTGGACTTGCCGCAGCCCGACGGGCCGACGAGGACGAGGAACTCGCCGTCTGCGACCTCGAGCTCGAGCTGGTCGACGGCTGGGCGCTCCTGGCCCGGGAAGACGCGGGTCGCCTTCTGGAAGCTGACTGATGCCATGCTGGATACATCCCTTCAGCGGCAGGAACGTGCCGCACGATCCGAGTGAAGTGGAGACGGCCCAGGGTCGGGCTTGCGCTTATTGTTGCCGAGGAAGACTTATTCGTCCATGGGTTGGCGCGAACCGTTATCGAACCTCAGGGGACGAGGATGCTGAACGGCTCCGGGCTTGCCCCGAATCCCCCAGTGCTCAGCCGCCAGGTGGAGATGTCCAGCCATCCGGCCGGACAGTTCGGCAGCCCTACCTCGAGGTGGCCGAACCCACCCGGCCCGCTGGTCGTACGCAGCTGTGCAGCGGCCAGCCGCGACTCCGGCAGGGCCACGGAGAGCTGGACGCAGTACTGGTAGGCAGCATTGTCCTGTCGGACGGCCTTGATCCGGTACGACCCGGGCACGACCTTTCCGTCGACCGTGATCGAGCCCCAGGCCATGGCCGTACCTGCCGCTCCCGCCGGGCCCCGCACACCCCGTTGGCCGACCGGACCTCGCACCGCCACAGCGCGCTTCTTCGTCCGCTTCGGGCACTTCCCCTTCTCGTTCGCCGACCGGACGACACCGGCCTTCGTGACACAGACCTTGACGGTCTTGGCCGACGACACCGCGTACGCGGTCGTACCGCCGACGAGCAGCCCGCACACCATGCCGGCGGCGAGAAGAACCACTGAGCGCTTGGAGACCATGGCCCACGGTCTCGCGCCGACTGCGACGCACGCCCTGAATTGCACTCCCAAGCATCGCGGCGCCACATACTTCGCCACGCGCCGAGCCTTCCTCGCGGTTGAAGCCCGCTGATAGATTCGTCTGCTGTGACTGCTACCCCCGAGCGCCACACGAGCGCGTCGTCCACCCCGGCCTCCGAGCCGGTGTTCGTCGACGCCTCGGGCAGGCGTGCCCACCGCGCCCGCCGCTGGGCGCTCGTGCTGGCCCTGCCTGCGGCCGCGTACGTCGTCGCGCTCGGCAGCAGCGTCCTCGGCGGGCCGTCGCTCCCGTCGGCGCTCCTGCCTCCCGCTGTGCCCGAGGCAGCGGCGCCGGCGCAGTCTGAGCCTCCTCGGTCCGAGCGTGGAGGCCAGTCCACCGGTGCGGACGAGAGCCCGTCGGACGCCTCAGCCCCGGCTGCCGATTCCGACAGCCCGTCCGACGCCCCGTCTGAGCCGCGTGACGACGACCGACCGACGGAGGGCTCGCCGCCGTCCACGCCGTCGCCCACCGAGCAGGTGACCGCGCCGGCGCCGAGCACACCCCCGACGACGCCCACGCCGGCGACACCGTCGCCGACGACCGGACGACCCACGGCCCCGGGCAAGAGCGACGCCGCCCAGGACGCCCACAAGAAGACCGAAGAGGAGCGTGGCTCCACGGCGGCGCCGGGCAAGACGAAGGCCACGACGGCTCCCTGACCATGGACACGCACGCGGCGCCGCGCCACCGCACGGTGCGAGACGTCCGGCCCCGAGCGCACTGGGTGCTGCTCGCGGTCCTGCTGCCGACCCTGATGGCCGCGCTGCTGGTGCAGGGCTACGCGCGCCACATGTTCGGCACCGCGGCCGACGGCGCGGTGAAGCCGTCGGGCGAGACCGCCACCGTGCCGGCTGCGGTCCCGTCCGGCGGGCCGGTGATCGACGCGCGCGGCGACGAGGTCCGGACTCTCGCGCCCGAGCCGCGTACCCTCTCGCTGACCTTCGACGACGGCCCCGACCCACGCTGGACGCCGAAGGTGCTCGACGTCCTCGCGAAGCACCACGTCCATGCGACGTTCTTCACCGTCGGCACACAGATGGCCGACCATCCCCGCCTGACCCGTCGCATCCTGGACGAGGGCCACGAGATCGGGATGCACACCTTCTCCCACGCCGACCTCGGCCAGGTCGGCGACTGGCGCCGCGGGCTCGAGCTCCGCGAGTCGCAGCTGGTCCTCAACGGCGCGACCGGCACGACCAGCTCGCTCCTGCGTCCTCCCTACTCCTCCACGCCCGACGCCGTCGACGACACCCAATGGCGGGCCCTGAAGGCGGTCGGCGACGCGGGATACGTGTCGGTGCTGTCGACCCTCGACAGCGAGGACTGGCGCCGTCCCGGCGTCGACGCGATCGTCGCCAACGCCACCCCGCCCTCCGACGCAGGTGAGATCCTGCTGATGCACGACGCCGGCGGCGACCGCAGCCAGACTGTCGCGGCGCTCGACCGGCTCCTTCCCCAGCTCGAGCAGTCCGGGATCACGGTGGGCACCGTCGGCGAGACCACGCGCCTGACCGGCGCCACGGGTGACGCGACGGCCTCGCAGACCTTGCAGGGACGCACGCTCCTTCTCGCGTTCACCGCAAGCACGTGGATCCTGCGCATCCTGACCGTGATGCTGCTCGCCGCCGGTGCGCTCGCCGTCGGCAGGTCGCTGCTCCTCGTCGTCGCCGCGCGGCGCCACCGCCGCCGCAGCCCGCAGCGGTGGGGGCCGATCCCGACGCCTGCGCAGTGCCCGCCGGTGACCGTCGTCGTCCCGGCGTACAACGAGAGCGCCGGGATCGAAGCCGCCGTACGCTCCCTGGTCGCCTCGGACGTCCAGGTCGAGATTGTCGTGGTCGACGACGGCTCGACCGACGACACCGCCGACATCGTCGAGCGGCTCGGGCTTCCAGGTGTCCGCCTCATCCGGCAGCAGAACGCCGGCAAGCCCGCTGCGCTCAACACCGGCATCGCCGCCGCGTCCCACGAGATCGTCGTGATGGTGGACGGTGACACCGTCTTCGAGCCCAGCACGATCCGACACCTCGTCGTGCCGTTCCGCGACCCCGAGGTGGGCGCGGTCTCCGGCAACGCCAAGGTCGCCAACCGGACCGGCCTCCTCGGGCGCTGGCAGCACATCGAGTACGTCGTCGGGTTCAACCTCGACCGCCGGCTGTTCGACCTCGCCGAGTGCATGCCGACCGTCCCTGGCGCGGTGGGCGCCTTCCGGCGCGGCGCCCTGCTGGCGGTCGGTGGCGTCAGCGACGAGACGCTCGCGGAGGACACCGACCTCACGATGGGGCTGCTGCGCGCGGGCTGGCGCGTCGTCTACCAGGAGGACGCGCGGGCGTGGACGGAGGCGCCGGCCACGCTCGACGCGCTGTGGCGGCAGCGCTACCGCTGGTGCTACGGCACGCTGCAGGCGATGTGGAAGCACCGCCGTGCGTTCGTCCAGCGGGGACGAGCCGGGCGCTTCGGCCGCCGCGGGCTCACCTACCTGACCCTCTTCCAGGTCCTGCTGCCGCTCCTGGCGCCGATCGTCGACGTCTTCGCGATCTACGGCCTGATCTTCCTCGACCCGCTCAACGTGATCGGTCTGTGGCTCGCGTTCCTGGGTCTGCAGCTGGCGACGAGCGTGTACGCGTTCCGGCTCGACGGCGAGCGGCTCGCGCCGTTGTGGACGCTCGCCCTCCAGCAGGTGGTCTACCGCCAGCTGATGTACCTCGTGGTCATCCAGTCGGTGTGGACCTCGGTCGCGGGCCTCCGGCTGAGGTGGCAGCGGATGGAGCGGTACGGCACCCTCCGCGCGACCGCGGCCGGTCCCCCGGTCGAGGTGGTCCCGCAACCCACCGCGTCGGTGGGAGCGCCGGACAGCCCCCGATAAGGTCGGAAGAGTGGACCCCCTCTTCGCACCACCCGCCGACACCTGGCACCCGGTCTCACCCAAGCTCCGCACGATGCACCGGCTCCTCACCGTCGTCTGGACGCTCGTGATCGCCGGAGTGGTGATGGCCATCGTCGCTCTCACGCTCCAGTGGTGGTGGCTGGTGGGCCTCGTGGGCGCCGCCGCCGTCGCCGTCGCCGTGTGGGGCTGGATGTGGTCGGCCCGGAACCAGGCGGCATGGGGCTATGCCGAGAACGCCGAGGACCTGTGGATCCGGCACGGGGTCGCCTGGCGGCAGATCGTGGCCGTCCCGTACGGCCGGGTCCAGTACGTCGACGTGACCGCCGGCCCGCTCGAGCGGTCGTACGGGATCGCGAAGGTCTCGCTGCACACGGCCAGCTCGAGCACCTCGGCCGCCATCCCCGGCGTCCCCGCCGGCGAGGCGACCCGGCTCCGTGACCGCCTCACCGAGCTCGGGAAGACCCGTGGCTCCGGGATCTGATCAGCCGCTGCCCCCGCCGTCCCCGGAGCCGGCAGCCGCAGTCGGCCAGCGGACGCACCCGGCCAGCGCCCTGGTGCGCGTGTGGCTCTGGGTCGCCGCGGGCCTGTTCGCGTTCGGGCGCGATCTCGTCGAGGGCGGAGAGAGCCGCAGCCTGCTGTCGATGCTGTGGATCGGGCTGGCGATCGTGGGCGCGGCGGCACTCCTCGGCGTGGCCTTCGGCTACCTGTCGTGGCGGTTCACCCGCTACTTCATCGACGGTCGCGAGATCCGCATCGAGCGCGGCATCCTGACCCGCTCGTCACGACGGGCTCCGTACGAGCGCATCCAGGCCGTCGACATCGCCGAGCCGTTCGCCGCCCGGATCTTCCGCCTCTGCGAGCTCAGGATCGAGCTCGCCGGCGGCGACGACTCGCGCGTCGCCCTCCAGTACCTCCGTCAGAGCGAGGCCGACCGCCTGCGCCACCTCCTCCTCCAGCGCGCGTACGAGGCAGGCTCGCAGGCGGTGCGCGACGCGGTGCCGGCGTCTGTCGCCGGCGCCGGCGCCACGGATGCCCTGGGCCGCGCGGCAGCTCCCTCGCTCGGCGGGGCGGACGACGGCACCGCGGCATCGACGGAAGCACCGATCACCGTCCCGCACCTCGACCTCTCACCACCGATCCTCGTCGTCCCGCCGCTGCGCCTCGTCGTGGCGACGGTCGTGTCCGCCGAGTTCCTCGCGCCAGCGCTCTTCCTCACCGCGCTCGTCGTCGGTGGGGTCGTCTTTCCCGGCGTCATCGTGTTCGGCGTGGTCCCGCTGCTGCTGTGGGCCGGCCAGGTCATCATGTCTCGGGTCGTGGCGCAGTGGAGCTTCACCCTGCGTCGAGCGCCCACCGGGCTGCACGTCACACGCGGTCTGCTCTCACGGATCGCGCAGACCATCCCGTACGACCGCGTGCAGGCCGTCGTCGTCCGCCAGGCCGCCTTGTGGCGGCCGCTGCACCTCGAACGCGCCGAGGTGACCGTCGCCGGTGGGTCCAACGACTCCGACGAGTCCGGGAGCGCGACCTTGCTGCCGGTCGCCACCCCGGACGAGGTCCGCATGGTGCTGGGCGAGCTCTTCACCGACGTGGACCACGTCCGCATCCCCCGTGTCCGCGCGCCGCGGCGTTCTGCGGTCTTCGCCCCGGTCGGCTGGCGTTTCCGGTCGGCCGGCTCGGACGCGCACGCGTTCGTGACCGAGTCGGGCTGGATCATGCATCGCACGGACGTCGTCCCCCATGCGAAGACGCAGTCCGTGGTGATCAAGCAGGGGCCGCTGCAGCGCCTCCGCGGAGTCGCCGACATCGTCGTGCACACGCCCGACGGGCCCGTCGCGGCCCACGGCTACTCCCTCGACGCCGCAGACGTCCGCGCCCTCGCGACCGCGCAGCTGACCCTCGCGCGCCAGGCCCGAGAAGAGCGCGGCGAGTCCTGAGCCCGCCGCAGCAGCCGACGGCGGCAGTAGCATTCACCTGTCCGAGCCGTGCTGCCGACGACCCGCCCAGGAGGCGCTGATGTCCGTCACGTCGCACGGCCGCGGCACCCTGGTCCTGCGGGACGGGCGGTTCCGTGACCCTGAGAGCGGCACCGTCGTCGAGGGCGACCTCCTGGTCGAGGACGGGGTCGTCCGGGAGATCGGGGACGTCGGACGCAGCGACGCCGCGGTTCTCGACCTTCGCGGTGCCACCGTCGTGCCGGGCTTCCTCGACGCCCACTTCCACGCGTACAGCACGTGCATGGGCGGCCTCGAGCTCGAGCGTCGCGCGATGAGCTTCGTCGCCATCAACGCGACGCGCCGCCTGGGAGCCCGCCTCGCTCGGGGCTTCACCACGGTCCGCGACGTGGCCGGTGGCGACGCAGGCCTCGCCCAGGCGCTCGACCAGCAGCTCGTCGCCGCTCCGCGCTACCTCTACAGCGGCCCGGCGCTCAGCCAGACCGGTGGGCACGGCGACCCACGCCCTGCGGACCTCGACGTGTGCTTCCACGAGGGACACATGAACGAGATCGTGGACGGGGTCGACGACCTCCGGCGCGCGGTCCGTCGCCGCTTCCAGCAGGGCGCCCACGTCATCAAGATCATGACGTCGGGGGGTGTCGTGTCGCCGGTCGACCCGATCCGCATCCCCCAGTACTCCGCGGACGAGGTCGCCGCGGTCGTCGACGAGGCGACCCGGCGCGGCAGCTACGTCGCCGCGCACGCCTACTCGAGCGAGGCCGTCATCCACTCGGTCACCCACGGCGTCCGCTCGATCGAGCACGGCAACCTCATCGACGAGACGGCGGCGCTGGCGATGGCCGAGCACGGCGCCTACCTCGTGCCCACCCTCGTCACGTACGACTCCATGGCCCGGCGTGCGGACGAGGTCGGGCTGTCGGCGGTGGGGCGCGCCAAGAACGCCGAGGTGCTCGACTCGGGCCGGCAGGCGATCGTGCTGGCCGCGGCGGCAGGCGTCCCCGTCGGCTTCGGCAGCGACCTGATGGGCGACCTGGAGGACGATCAGCTGCGCGGCCTGCAGCTGCAGGCGGAGGTGCAGACGCCCGAGGACCTGCTGCGCTCGATCACGACGGTCAACGCCGCGCTGTTCCAGCGGCCCGAGCTCGGCCGGCTCGCGGTGGGCTCACCCGCCGACCTCGTGGTGCTCGGCGCCGACCCGATCGACGACGTCGAGGTGCTCTGGGACGAGTCGCGGCCGCGGACGGTCCTCCGCGCGGGTGTGCCGGTGGATCGGCGTCCCTAGCGGGACGGCGAGACCCGCTCAGCCTCCGGAGGTCGCGTCCTCTGCTGCGGCGTCGATGTGCCCGACCTCTCGCGAGGTGAGCCAGCCGTCGGGCAGCGCGACCTTCTTGGGGCTCCCCTGGCGTCCGCGCGGGGTGCCGAGCTCGGCCACCGGGTACGGCTCGTCGTGATCGAGGTCGGCCAGCAGCGCGTCGAGGTCGGCGAGCGACGAGATCGTTGCGAGCGCGTGGCGCATGCGACCACCGGCGCGGAAGCCCTTGAGGTACCAGGCGACGTGCTTGCGGAACTCGATGCAGCCGCGCTCCTCCCCCATGTCGACGGCGAGCAGCTCGGCGTGCCGGCGCATCCAGCCGGCGACCTCGCCGAGCGTCGGGAGTGCGGTCGCGTCGTCGCCGGAGAACGCCGCGGCCAGGTCCCGGAACAGCCACGGCCGGCCCAGGCAGCCGCGTCCGACGACGACGCCGTCGACGCCGGTCTGCTCGACCATCGCGAGCGCGTCCGAGGCCTCCCAGATGTCGCCGTTGCCGAGGACGGGAATGTCGACGGCCTGCTTGAGCGTGCCGATCGCGTCCCAGTCGGCGGTGCCCGAGTAGTGCTGCGCAGCCGTACGACCGTGCAGCGCGATCGCCGCGCAGCCCGCATCCTGCGCGATGCGGCCGGCGTCGAGGTAGGTGAGGTGGTCGTCGTCGATGCCCTTGCGGGTCTTCATCGTCACCGGGACGGCGTACGGCTCCGCGGCGCGTACGGCCTCGGTGAGGATCTCGCCCAGGAGCGTGGCCTTCCACGGCAGCGCCGCCCCGCCGCCCTTGCGGGTGATCTTGGGGACGGGGCACCCGAAGTTGAGGTCGACGTGCCCGACGCCGTACTCCGCGCAGAGGATCCGGACGGCCTTGCCGATATAGGCCGGGTCGATGCCGTACAGCTGCACCGAGCGCACCGTCTCGGCCTCGGCGAAGCTGAGCATCCGCAGGCTGATCGCGTCACCCTCGACGATGCCGCGCGAGGTGATCATCTCGCAGACGTACAGGCCCGCACCCTGCTCCGCGCACAGCTGCCGGAACGCGGCGTTGGTGACCCCGGCCATCGGGGCGAGCACGACCGGCGTCGCGACCTCGAGGTTGCCGAGGCGCAGCGGGCGCGCGAGAGCGGTGGTGGGCATGACGTCCATTCTCTCAGGCACGAGCAACCCGGTCGGTGCGGCTCGGGCGCTGCCCCGGTCAGGCGGCGTACGTCTCCAGGAAGCGCGCGATGCGGCCGACGGCGTCCTCGAGATCCTCGACCCGCGGCAGCGTCACCAGTCGGAAGTGGTCCGGCGTCGGCCAGTTGAACCCGGTGCCCTGCACCACGAGCAGCTTCTGCTCCCGCAACAGCTCGTACGCGAACTTCTCGTCGTCGGCGATCGGGTACATCTCCGGGTCGAGCCGCGGGAACATGTACAGCGCACCCTTCGGCTTGACGCAGGTGACCCCGGGAATCGCCGTCAGTAGGTCGTACGCCTTGTTGCGCTGCTCGAGCAGGCGTCCACCCGGCAGCAGCAGGTCGTTGATCGACTGGCGTCCGCCGAGCGCGGTCGCGATCGCGTACTGCGAGGGCACGTTGGGGCACAGCCGCATGTTGGCCAGCATGTTGAGGCCCTCGATGTAGCTGTGCGCGTGGTGCTTGGGGCCCGTCAGCATCATCCAGCCGCTGCGGAAGCCGGCCACCCGGTACGCCTTGGAGAGTCCGTTGAAGGTCACGCACAGGACGTCGTCGGCCACCGCGGACATCAGGGTGTGCTCAGCGTCGTCGTAGAGGATCTTGTCGTAGATCTCGTCGGCGTAGACGATCAGGTCGTTCTCCCGGGCGACCTGGGCGATCTGCTCGAGCACCTCGGGCGCATAGACAGCACCTGTCGGGTTGTTGGGGTTGATCACCACGACGGCCTTGGTGCGGTCGGTCACCTTCGACCGAAGGTCGTCGATGTCGGGGTTCCAGTCGGAGGCCTCGTCGCAGCGGTAGTGCACGGCCGTGCCCCCGGCGAGGCTCACTGCTGCCGTCCAGAGCGGGTAGTCGGGCATCGGGACGAGCACCTCGTCGCCGTCGTCGAGCAGCGCCTGCATGGACATCACGATCAGCTCGGAGACGCCGTTGCCGATGTAGACGTCCTCCACGTCGACTCCGGGGATCCGCTCCTCGTAGTGCTGGACGATCGCACGGCGAGCCGGCATCAGCCCCTTGGAGTCGCTGTAGCCCTGGGCCTGGTGCAGGTTGGCGATGATGTCGACGAGGATCTCGTCGGGCGCGTCGAAGCCGAACGGCGCGGGGTTGCCGATGTTGAGCTTGAGGATGCGGTGACCCTCGTCCTCGAGACGCTTGGCCTCGTCCAGGACCGGCCCCCGGATGTCGTACAGGACGTCGGACAGCTTCGTGGACTGCATCACCTCGCGCATGCCCCAAGCATGCCAGCGAGGGTCAGGCGACGGGCCAGGAGACCGGGGTCTCGAGATCAGACGTCCGCACCTGGACCGCGGTCAGCTTCGCGCCCTTCGGGACGAGGAGCACGAAGCACCCCTTCCAGGTCGCACCGGCGTCGAAGGTCTTGGGCAGCGCGCCGCCCGGGCACTTCGCGTAGCTCTCGCCGGCGAACCGCGTCGGCGGGAAGGAGGTCTGCGTCGAGTCGAACCCGTAGACCGGCACCGCGGCGCCCCCGAGCGGGTCGGGCCCGTCGTTGCGGACCGACACCGTGGCGTAGTACGGCGTGGAGGTCGCCGAGACCTTGTCGAGCGCGTACCCCGAGAGGTCGGTGATCCTGCCCGGCTTCACGGCCGCGACGGTCACGGTGATCGCGCTCGCCGCCTCGCCCACCGGGTAGCCGACGGTCGCCGGCTGCACGATCGCGACCTCGGTGCCGGCCTCGGTCAGCGTGACTCCCTCGGGGAGGTCCACTGCCGAGGTCGCCTCGGGCGTCGCCTTCTTCGCGGGCTCGTCGTCTCCGCCGCTGCAGCCCGCGAGCACGAGGCCCGCGGCGACCGTCAGGGCGACAGCGGCCGCACGCCAAGGCGTACGGGATGCGCCGCCTGCGGGAAGGACGCCGGTCATGCGCCGATCAGCCGGGCCGCGAGGTACGCGGGGACCTGGTCGAGCGCGACCCGCTCCTGCGCCATGGAGTCGCGCTCGCGGATCGTCACGGCATTGTCGTCGAGGGTGTCGAAGTCGACCGTGATGCAGAACGGCGTGCCGATCTCGTCCTGGCGGCGGTAGCGGCGACCGATCGCGCCGGCGTCGTCGAAGTCGACGTTCCAGGACTGGCGCAGCTCCGCGGCGAGGTCGCGCGCGGCGGGGCTCAGCCGCTCGTTGCGCGACAGCGGAAGCACGGCCGCCTTGATCGGCGAGAGGCGCGGGTCGAGCGCGAGCACGGTGCGCTTGTCCACGCCGCCCTTGGCGTTCGGTGCCTCGTCCTCGCGGTACGCGTCGACCAGGAACGCCATCATCGAGCGGTTGACACCGGCTGCAGGCTCGATGACGTACGGGGTCCAGCGCTCACCGAGCTCCTGGTCGAAGTAGGACAGGTCGTTGCCGGAGTGCTTGGCGTGGGTGCCGAGGTCGAAGTCGGTGCGGTTCGCGACACCCTCGAGCTCACCCCACTCCGAGCCTGCGAAGCGGAAGCGGTACTCGATGTCGACCGTGCGCTTGGAGTAGTGCGACAGCTTCTCCTGCGGGTGCTCGTAGAGCCGCAGGTTGTCGGCGTCGACGCCGAGGTCCGTGTACCACCGCATGCGCTCGTCGATCCAGTACTGGTGCCACTCCTCGTCGCTGCCCGGCTTGACGAAGAACTCCATCTCCATCTGCTCGAACTCGCGCGTCCGGAAGATGAAGTTGCCGGGCGTGATCTCGTTGCGGAACGACTTGCCCATCTGCGCGATGCCGAACGGCGGCTTCTTGCGGGCGGCGGCCATCACGAGGGCGAAGTTCACGAAGATGCCCTGCGCGGTCTCCGGGCGGAGGTAGTGCAGGCCCTCCTCGGAGTCGACCGGGCCGAGGAACGTCTTGAGCAGGCCGGAGAACTGGCGCGGCTCGGTCCACTGGCCGCGGGTGCCACAGTTCGGGCACACGACCTCGCTCATCGAGACGTCGTCCGGGTTGACGACGTCGCCCTTCTTCGCCGCCTTCTCGGCGTACGCCTCCTGGAGGTGGTCCTGGCGGAACCGCTTGTGGCAGTGCTGGCACTCGATCAGCGGGTCGGTGAACACGTCGACGTGACCGGAAGCCTCCCAGACCGGGCGCGGCAGGATGACCGAGGAGTCGAGACCGACGACGTCGTCGCGGCGCTGCACCATCGCACGCCACCACTGGCGCTTGATGTTCTCCTTGAGCTCGACACCGAGCGGGCCGTAGTCCCAGGCGGAGCGGGTGCCGCCGTAGATCTCGCCGCTGGGGAAGACGAATCCCCGGCGCTTGGAGAGGCTGACGACGTTGTCGATCGTGGAGGCAGGCACCAGAGGGCTCGCTTTCCGGCTGGGTGTCGGCGGGCATGAGCGGGTCGCCGTGGCGTCCCGCACCCGAGTTGGCTGATCCAGGCTACCCGACGCCCTCCGGCAGCGATCGAGACCTACTCGCGCCCGGACGACACCCAGGTCGGATCGGCGGAACGCGCGCCGACGACGGCGTCGGAGACCGCGTCCAACGTCTCCAGTGCCTCGGTGTCGAGGGTGATCGACACGGCCGCGACGTTCTCGTCGACCCGCTCGGCGCGGCGCGTCCCCGGGATCGGGACGACCGGCAGGCCGCTGCGGCGCCCCTGCTCGTAGACCCACGCCAGGGCGACCTGCGCCGGCGTCACGTCGAGCCGGGCGGCCACCGCGCGTACGGCGTCGACGACGACCTGGTTGGCCTGCTGCGCGTCGGCATCGAAACGCGGGAACGTGTGCCGCATGTCGCCCGGAGGGAGGTCGGCGGTCGCGGCACCGGCGAGGAAGCCGCGGCCGAGCGGCGAGTAGGCGACGAACCCGACACCGAGCTCGACGGCGGTCGGCACGACGTGCGCCTCGACGTCGCGGCTCCAGATCGACCACTCGCTCTGCACGGCGGCGATCGGGTGCACCGCGTGCGCACGGCGCAGCTCGCCGGCCGTCACCTCGGAGAGCCCGAGGTGACGCACCTTGCCCGCGGCGACCAGCTCGGCCATCGCACCGACGGTCTCCTCGATCTCGACGCGGGTGTCGATGCGGTGCATGTAGTAGAGATCGACGACATCGGTCCCGAGCCGCTGCAGCGAGGCGTCGATGCAGGCGCGGACGTACGCGGCGTCACCGCGCACCTCCTTCTCACCGGTCCTGATGTTGCCCGAGACCCCGAACTTCGTCGCGATCTGGACCTCGCCGCGACGACGCGCGAGGAGGCGGCCGATGAGCTCCTCGTTGCTGCCGTTGCCGTAGACGTCAGCGGTGTCGACGAACGTGACACCGAGGTCGAGCGCGTGCTCGAGGGTCGCGAGGGAGGCGTCAGGGTCTGCGCCCCCGTACACGGAGGTCAGTGCCATCCCGCCGAATCCCTGGGGGCTGACTCGCAACCCGTCTCCGAGGACGACGCTGCTCGGGCTCGTACGGTCGGCGTTCACGGTCATGTCGTCGCCCAAGACCGGGCGCGCCTCACGTATTCCCCCTGCGCGGCGCGTCGTCATGCGGAAACGTGTCGGCGACGACGTCGTCGTACGCGTCGGTGTAGGCACCCGGCTCCTCCAGAGCGAGCGCGTAGGGTTCGGCGGTCGCCAGCTTCACGTCGTACGAGGACAGCGCCCGCCGGTAGGCGCCGACGCTCTCCCACCGGGTCGTCAGCGTCCACAGGGTCGGCTCGTCCAGGTTGCGGCCGACGTAGGAGTCGACGAGCCCGGGGCGCGACGCGAACGCATCGACGACGGCCCGGAGATCGGCCGTGAAGTCCGTCGCCGCCTCGGACGGGACACGGAACCGCGTGATGACGAGCACCCGCGCAGCCTAGTGGCCTGCTCACGCGTACGGCAGGATGACGCCCATGAGCGACTTGTACGACCGTCTGATGGTGTCGCGTCGGGCGAGGATCGTGATCCCGGTGGCCGGGGCGCTGCTGCTCGTCGTCGGGCTCGCCGCGCCGGCGTGGATCGGCATCCCGGCGCTCATCGTGATCATCGCGTTCGTGGCCTGGATGGCACGGAACTCCGTGGACCAGACCTCGGGCCTGGCGCGGCTCCGCGTTCTCGTCGCGGGGATCCTCACCTTCCTCGTGGTCGGTCGCTTCTTGACTGCCGTGCTCGGGTGATCGGGAGCACGCTCAATGAGTTTGAGAATGATTCTCAAACGCAATAGTGTTCCTCTCATGCCTTCCTCCGCGTCGTTCCGTCGCCGATCCCTTGCCGTCGCCGTCCTCGCACCGCTGGCCCTCACCGTGGCCGCGTGCGGGTCCGAGGGGTCGGGGGGGTCCGGCGACGGCATCACGGTCGTCACCGGCGCGTACCCCTTCGCCTACGTCGCCGAGCAGATCGGGGGCACGATGGTCACCGTGGACAACCTCACGCAGCCCGGCGTCGAGCCGCACGACGTCGAGCTGACGGCCCGACAGCTCGGCTCGATCGTCGACGCCGACCTCGTCGTCACGCTCGACGGCTTCCAGCCACAGGTCGACGACGCCATCGACCAGTCCGACCTCGCTGACGACGCCGTCCTCGACGTCGCCGACGTGGTCCCGCTGCTCGAGAGCTCGGCCGACGGCCACCACGAGGAGCACGCCGACCACGACCACGGGGAGGGCGAGGACGGCCACGACCACGGCTCGATCGACCCCCACGTGTGGCTCGACCCCGAGCGCATGCTCATGATCTCCGACGCGGTCGCCGACCGGCTCGGCGAGATCGACCCGGACAACGCCGCCGAGTACCGCAAGAACGCCGACGCCCTCGACGCCGAGCTCACCGACCTGGACAAGGCGTTCGACACCGGCCTCGCGCAGTGCCGGATCCGCAGCTTCGTCACCAGCCACGCGGCCTTCGGCTACCTCGCCGACGCCTACGACCTGGAGCAGATCCCGATCGCCGGCATCGAGCCCAACACGGAGCCGTCGACGCAGCAGCTCGCCGAGATCACCGGCCTCGTCGAGTCCGAGGGCATCACGACGGTGTTCACCGAGGAGCTCAGCAGCCCCCGCACGGCCGAGACGATCGCCCGTGAGGCCGGCGTGACCACTGCCGTACTCTCGCCCATCGAGGGACTCACCGACGACACCAGCGACGAGACCTACCTGACGCTCATGCGCCAGAACCTCGCAGCACTCCAGAAGGCGAACGACTGCCCGTGACCCGATCAGCCAGCACCCGCACCGCCGGCAGCGATCCGCTCGTCGTCGACGACGTCCACGTCGCGCTCGGCGGGCGCGAGGTCGTACGCGGGGTGTCGCTGGTGGTCCACCCGTCGGAGTTCGTGGTGCTGCTCGGGAGCAACGGCTCCGGCAAGACGACCCTGATGCGGGCGGCGATGGGCGTGATCCCGATCGCTGCCGGCGAGGTCCGGCTGTTCGGGACACCGCTGCGTCGGTTCCGCGACCGGCAGCGGATCGGCTACGTCCCCCAGCGCTCGACGGCCGCCGCCGGGGTGCCGTCGACCGTGCGCGAGGTCGTGATGAGCGGGCGACTGTCCCGGCGTCCGTACGCCGGCCGGTCCTCGCGCGACGACCGGGCCGCCGTGGCGGAGGCGATCGCGCTGGTCGACCTGGAGGAGTACGCGGCGCAGCCGGCCGCCGAGCTCTCGGGCGGGCAGCAGCAGCGCGTGATGATCGCCCGCGGGCTCGCCTCGCAGCCCGACCTGCTCGTTCTCGACGAGCCGACGGCCGGAGTCGACGCTCGCAGCCAGCTGTCGCTCGCGGAGCTCTTCGGACGGCTCCTCGGCGAGGGTCGCGCGATCTTCATGGTCGCCCACGAGCTCGGCCCGTTCGAGCCGATGATCGACCGGGCGGTCGTGCTGCGCGCCGGGAAGGTCTCGTACGACGGTCCGTGCACCGGCGGCGACCTGGCTGCCGCGTCCGAACCCCACAACCAGCACCACCCGCACCTCGTCGTCCCGCAGCACCGGGTCGGCATCGACGAGTCCGGAGCGTGGGGCGCGTGAGGGGCACGGCGTGAACGACATCCTGTCCTACGAGTTCATGCAGCGGGCGCTGCTCGCCGCGGTCATCACGGGCCTGACCGCGCCCGCCATCGGCACGTACCTCGTGCAGCGCCGCCTCGCACTCCTCGGCGACGGCATCGGGCACATCGCGCTGACCGGGGTCGCGGCCGGGTTGCTGACCAACACCCAGCCTCTCGTCACCGCGGTCATCGTCAGCGTTCTCGGCGCGGTCGCGATCGAGCTGCTCCGGACGTACGGCCGCACCAGCGGCGACGTCGCGCTCGCGCTGCTCTTCTACGGCGGGATCGCCGGGGGCGTCCTGCTCACGAACCTCGCCGGCGGGTCGGCGGCCACCCTCAACGGTTATCTGTTCGGGTCGATCAACACGATCAGCGGCA
This sequence comes from Mumia sp. Pv4-285, assembly GCF_041320275.1. Taxonomy (NCBI): domain Bacteria; kingdom Bacillati; phylum Actinomycetota; class Actinomycetes; order Propionibacteriales; family Nocardioidaceae; genus Mumia; species Mumia qirimensis. The sequence continues at coordinate 3,029,367 of NZ_CP162023.1, forward strand.
CCGACCTGGTCATCGTGGCCGTGCTGGGCGCCGTCGTGCTGCTCCTGGCCGTGGGCCTGTCGCCGCAGCTGTTCGCGGTGTGCCAGGACGAGGAGCACGCCCGCGTGTCCGGTGTGCCCGTCCAGGCGTACGGGATCCTGATCGCCGTCCTCGCTGCCGTCACCGTGACCGTCTCCATGCGGACCGTCGGGCTCCTGCTGGTGTCCGCGCTCATGGTCGTGCCCGTCGCTGCCGCGCAACAGCTGACCCGCAGCTTCCGGGGCACGTTCGTCCTCGCGATGGGCATCGGCACGTTCGCGGCACTGACCGGTGTCCTCGGCAGCTACGAGATCGACACCCAGCCCGGCCCGACGATCGTCATCGTGGCGCTGGGCATCTTCCTGGTGCTCGCTCCGGTGGGCCACCTTGTCCGATCGACACGACGGCGCCTGTCCAGCACGAACGACCCGGTCGAGGAGGCAGCATGACCGAGACCCCGATCCGTACGACCCGGCAACGGCGCGCCGTGGCCGCCGTGATGGACGAGCTCGACCGTTTCGCGAGCGCCCGCGAGATCCATGACGCGCTGCGTGACCGCGGCGACTCGGTGGGTCTGTCGACGGTGTACCGCAACCTCCAGGCACTCGCCGACGCCGACGAGGTCGACCAGCTGCGCAACGACGACGGCGAGATCCTCTATCGGCGGTGCGTCACCGACACCCACCACCACCACCTGGTGTGCCGCGAGTGCGGCCGCACCGTCGAGGTCGAAGGCCCGGCGCTCGAACGCTGGGTCGAGCAGGTCGGCGCCGAGCACGGCTTCCGGAAGATGACGCACACCCTCGAGCTCTTCGGGACCTGCGACCAGTGTGGGTGACGCTCGACGAGACCGACTGGCGCGAGCGTGCCGCGCGGCACCGCGAGCGCGCCGAGCCCTTCGTCGCGGGGCGGCTCCGGCGGCGGGCGCAGGGCGAGAAGCACCCGGTCGACGACTTCCTCTTCGAGTACTACGGCTACTCCCCCGCACGCCTGTCCCGCTGGCATCCCGGTGCCGGCGTCCTGCTCGGCGGTGACGCGTCCGAGTACGCCGCGCTCGGGGCGTACCGCTCCTATGACGCGGGAGTCGGGGCCGACCTCGGCCGGATCCCCGCTCGCCGCGACGGGATGGAGTGGATCCGCGGACTCCTCGCGATGACGGCCACCCGTCCCGCGCGGACGGACTGCTTCGGCCTGCACGAGTGGGCGATGGTCTATCGCCAGCCGGTGGACGAGGTCCGCCACGACTGGCCGTTGCGGCTCGGCCCCGACGGGACGGACGCGGTCGTCGAGGCGCACCAGCTGCGCTGCTCGCACATCGACGCCTTCCGGTTCTTCACCCCGCCGGCCGCACCGTTGAACGCGGTGACGCCGACACGCGAGACCCAGCGTGCGCTCGAGCAGCCGGGCTGCCTGCACGCCAACATGGACCTCTACAAGTGGGCGAGCAAGCTGGTCCCCCTCGGCGACTCGGACCTGCTCCTCGACTGCTTCGCCCTGGCGCGCGACGTCCGCGAGCTCGACATGCGCGCAGCCCCGTACGACCTGAGCGACCTCGGCTACGAACCGGTGCGCATCGAGACCGTCGACGGCAAGGCCGCGTACGTCCGGCTGCAGCGCGCGCACGCCGAGCGGGCGGCGGTGCTGCGGGCGCGGCTGCTCGCCGACTACGACCGCGTCCTGTCCCTCCCGTCCGCGATTCGTGAGGTTTGACAAGGAACGACGCTGCCGTTTCCTTGTCGTATCGCACGAATCGGGGACGGGATGTGCACGGGTGGAGGGCCGCCGTCTGCCCTCCACCCGCGCGTCGGGGCGCTGATCAGCTGATCAGCGAGTCGATGTCGACGAAGTCCGCCGAGCTGCCGGAGCGTACGACGCTGGTGCGGCCGTCGACGCTGATCGGCACGTCGCCGGCGACGGTGACGCGCCGCACCTCGCGCGGCTGGTCGTCGAAGTCGGCGACGGCGTAGTGCTGCGTGGCGCGGTTGTCCCACACGGCGACGTCGCCCGGAGCCCACGCCCAGCGGACGGTGTTCTCGAGCCTCGTGATGCGCGTCTGGAACAGCTCGAAGATCTCGTGCGACTCGTACGTGTTCAGGCCGACGAACCGCTGGAAGAACTGTCCGAGCAGCAGGGCGCGTTCGCCGGTCTCCGGGTGCACGCGGACGACGGGGTGCTCGGTCTCGAAGGGGATGCGGCCGAACTCCTTCCGGTACTCCGTGACCTCAGGATCGTCCGGGTCCGCGTCGCCGAGCTCGTTCATCGCCGCGTAGTCGTACAGGTTGCTGTGCACCGCCCAGAGCCGGTCGGCGAGGGCGCGCAGGGGCTCGGGAAGCGCCTCGTACGCGGCGACGGTGTTCGCCCACGAGGTGTTGCCGCCGTACTCGGTCACCTCGACGCCGCGCAGCACGCTGATCGCCGGGACCTTGTCGACGAACGACACGTCGGTGTGCCAGGAGTTCGCGGCCTGGCCGCTGCGCGTCTTGATCGTCAGAAGCCGCGACGATCCGGTGCTGATCGTCGGGTGCGCACTGGTGAGTGGGCCGAGCAGTCCGGCGAACGCGATCTGCTGCTCGTCGTCGAGGTGGTCCTGTCCTCGGAAGAAGACGACCTTGTGACGGAGCAGCGCCGCACGGATCTCCGCGACCGTCGCTGGGTCCACGGCGCCGGACAGGCGTACGCCTTCGATGCGTGCTCCGATCCGGCCGCCGAGCCGGTGGACCGCGATGCGCTCGTACGGCGCGCCCGCGAGGGCAGCGTCGGCACCGAGGCTGTCGGACGTGGTGAGGCTCGAGGTCACGGGCGGCCTTTCTGGTGCGACGTTCGGCGTGCTTCCTCCACCGTGAGGGCGACCGGTCGGCGAACGAAGGTTTGCGGTCAGCCTGACTTCAACCGGACACGGCATCCCACGGGGCGAGAACGCGGCGTGGGAAGAACAAGATGGGCTAAAGTCGTTCTAGTCACTCGACTTTATATAGTTGCTGCACATGACCTGGACGACGAAACGAGGGTTCGTGAACACGTTCGCGCAGGACAGCTCGACCGCCGGGATCGTGCTCCGCACGGTGCTGCGCCACGGCATCGCCTTCCGGGACCAGATCGCCGAGCACACCGGCCTGAGCGCCGCGACGATCGGCCGCCAGGTCACGTCGCTGGTCCAGCACGGCCTCCTCCAGGAGCGGCCCGACTGCACGCGCGCCGGTCACGTCGGACGCCCCACCATCCCCGTCGAGGTCGACGACCGGCGGCTGTCCGCAGCCGCGGTGCACATCGGCCGGCTCGTCACGACCGTCGCTGTGTCCGACCTGCGGGGTCGCGTTCTCGCCATCGCCCACCTGCCGACCCGCGGGGACGACCGTCAGCTCGTCGTCGCAGCCGGTCGACGGCTCATCGGGCTGGACGCAGGGATCGGCGATCGACGGCTCGTCACCGCAGCAGTCGTCGCACCCTGGGAGGCCATCGACCGCTCGCCCTCCGTCGCAGGGCGTACGCTCCGCGATCTCACCGGCCTCCCCACGGCGACCTCCGACCACGTCGCCGCCGTCGCTGCCGCCGACCTGCTCTCGTCGCCCGAGCATGCCCACGGGGTCACCGCGTACGTCTACGCGCGCGAGACGGTGGGGGTCGCCACCGCGCACGACGGGGTCGCACCGTCGGGTGCTCGCCGGGCGGGGAGCGTCACCCACCTTCCGACCACCTCCGACGTCCTCTGCCCCTGCGGTGCCCGCGGCTGCCTCGGGGCCACGGTGGCCGCGATCGGCCCAGCGGCCCACGCCGCCGGGATCGTGGCGCGGCCCGACGTCGAGCTGGTCCACGCCGCCGCCCTCGCCGGCGACGCACGGGCCCACGCCCTGCTCATCGAGCGAGCGGACCACCTCGGTCGTGCGGTCGCGGTCGTCCGTGACCTCCTCGACCCGCATCGCGTCGTGCTGGCGGGCCAGGCGTTCACCGCGTACCCGCCTGCGGCGTCCGTCGTGCTGGAGGCCTTCCGGCGTACGACGGGGCTGGGTCCGGTCCCGATCACGCTGTCGCGGTTCGGTGCGGAGGTGCAGGCCGCGGCAGCCACCGCGATCGCGCTGGGCCCGCTCTACCGGGACCCGGTCGCGGCGCTCGAACGGCTCGAGCGCCAGCAACGCCGGGTGCGGAACGCGCGCGCACCGCGACAGCGCTCGGGCACGGCCGATCCGACGACGGACGCGCACGCAGGTCGGCTGCAACCTGCCTGAGACAGATAGGAAACGCATCTCGCGCCTCAACCCTCGACAGAACGACGAGTGTTCCCGAGGGGCGAGACGCGCTGTTCCCTGCAAGGCTTGCACTGCGAGAGGATCTCCGCAGTCACTAGCCCGAGGAGCAGCATGTTCCGTCAGATCTTGATAGGTATCGCAAGTCTTTCCATCATTGCGGTCGCCGCATCTCCCGTCTCGAGCGCCGCAGCCGCGGAGGACGCCGCCCCGCCCGGCCCCGACATCACCGTGAAGCACTGGGACGACGTCCTCGACTTCGCGCGCGGCTCCTGGGAGGGTGTCGTTCCGGGTCTCGACGGCAGCCTCGTCATCAGCCCGCTCTCGAAGCGCACCACCACGTACGCCGATCCGTTCGGCGACGGGACGGAGAAGACCTACGTCTACGGCCGCTGGACGTCCCCGGTCGTCTCTCCCGGCTACGCGATCGACGAGTCGATCACGTCCTGGAACGCACGCACCCCGACCGGCACGTTCGTCGAGACCACATTCCGCGGCCGACTGGAAGACGGCACGTGGACCAAGTGGTACGTCATGGGCCGGTGGGCCTCCGGCGACGACTTCGCCGCCGGCGACATCCACCGCACGTCGCTCGACGGGCAAGGTGACGCGAACGCGAACATCTGGACCGACACCTTCTCCGCACGCACGGGCCACGAGCCCGTCGCGTACCAGACCCGGGTGACGCTGCTGCGGCCGAAGGGCACCTGGAAGTCGCCGCGCCTCGACGGGCTGACCACGATGACCAACGAGCTGCTCTCGGGCGACGACGGCGAGACGAGCGCGTTCACGCTCGGCCGGCACGTCGAGCTCGACGTGCCGCGGTTCTCGCAGAACATCCACAAGGGCGAGTACCCGGAGTTCGGCGGCGGCGGCGAGGTCTGGTGCTCGCCGACCTCGACGACCATGGTCCAGTACTACTACGGTCGCAAGTACCAGGTGCCGGCGTCGGAGCTGACCGACATCGTCGCGCCGAACGGTGACCCCCAGGTGGACTACGCCGCCATGAAGACGTGGGACTACACGTACGAGGGGGCCGGCAACTGGCCGTTCAACGCGGCGTACGCGCACACCTTCGGGCTCGACACCTTCGTGACGCGGCTCCGGTCGCTCGCCGAGGCCGAGAAGCTGGTCGCCGCAGGCATCCCGGTGATCACGTCACTCTCGTGGGACCTCGAGGAGATGCCGGAGGCGGGGTACGACACCAACGGGCACCTGATGGTGATCGTCGGCTTCACGGCCGATGGCGACCCCATCCTCAACGATCCCGCATCGAGCAGCAACGAGGCGGTGCGCAACGTCTACACCCGCGAGAACTTCGAGAAGGTGTGGCAGGACTCCACCGGAGGCGTCTCGTACCTCTATCGTCCTCCGGGCAAGCGGCTCCCCGGAGACGCCACCAACTGGTGACGGGCGCACAGGCGTTGCGTATCGACATCGCGGCCACCCCGTGGGCCTGATGTCGATACGCAACGCCTCAGCTCGGGTCAGTCGCGGTGGCGGCGCAGACCGTACGTGAACGCGTCGAGCAGCGCCTCCCACGAGGCCTCGATGATGTTGTGGCCGACCCCGACCGTCGTCCAGGTGTCCTGGCCGTCGGTCGTGCCGATCATGACTCTGATGCGGGCGTCGGTGCCGCCCGACTCGTTGAGGATCCGCACCCGGTAGTCGTTGAGCCCGAACGTCTCCACGTCCGGGAACGCCCGATCGATCGCCTGCCGCAGCGCGTGGTCGAGCGCGGAGACAGGGCCGTTGCCCTCCCCGGTCACCACGTAGCGCCGGCCGCCGGCCACGATCTTCAGCGTCGCCTCCGACTGCGCCTCCTCGCCTGCCGCGTGGCTCGACTCGGTGATCACCCGCCAGGACTCGACGTCGAAGTACGACGGCCGCTCACCCTCCACCATCTCGGCGAGGAGGAGCTCGAACGACGCGTCGGCGGCCTCGAACGTGTAGCCGGCCTGCTCGCGCTCCTTGACGACCTCGGTCACGCGTCCGAGCGTCGCGGCGTCGCCGCTGAGGTCGAAGCCGAGCTCCTTGCCCTTGAGCTCGATCGTGGCGCGACCCGCCATCTCCGACACGAGCAGGCGCATGTCGTTGCCGACCAGCTCGGGGTCGATGTGCTGGTAGAGGTCGGGATCGACGCGGATCGCGCTCGCGTGCAGCCCGGCCTTGTGCGCGAACGCGGACACGCCCGTGTACGGCTGCCGTGCCGCCGGCGGGTAGTTGGTGACCTCGGCGATCGCGTGCGCGATTCGGCTGGCCTCGCGCAGCGCACCCGTCGGCACGACCTTCTGGCCGAGCTTCAGCTCGAGGTTCGCGACGCACGTGATCAGGTCGGCGTTGCCGGTGCGCTCGCCGTACCCGTTGACGCACCCCTGGAGGTGCGTCGCACCGGCCTGGACCGCAGCGACGGAGTTGGCGACCGCGCAGCCGGTGTCGTTGTGCGCGTGGATGCCGAGTCGCGCGCCGGTCGAGGCGGCGACGTCGGCGACGATCTCGCCGACCCAGTGCGGGAGCATCCCACCGTTCGTGTCGCACAGGATCACGACCTCGGCGCCCGCCTCGGCAGCCGTCCGCACCACCTCGAGCGCGTACGCCCGGTTGCGCCGGAAGCCGTCGAAGAAGTGCTCGCAGTCGACGAAGACGCGCTGCCCGTGCGCGCGCAGGTGCTGCACGGTGTCGCGGACCATCGCGAGGTTCTCGTCGAGCGTGGTTCGGAGCGCGAGCTCGACGTGGCGGTCGTGGCTCTTGGCGACCAGGGTCACGACCGACGCGCCGGAGTCGCGCAGCGCGGCGACAAGGGGGTCGTCGGCCGCGCCGGAGCCCGCACGCCGCGTCGCGCCGAAGGCTGCGAGCGTCGCGTGCTTGAGGACCAGCTCGTCCTTCGCGCGGGCGAAGAACTCGGTGTCCTTCGGGTTCGAACCGGGCCACCCGCCCTCGATGTAGCCGACGCCGAGCTCGTCGAGGTGGCGCGAGATCACCAGCTTGTCGGCGACGGAGAGGTTCAACCCCTCCTGCTGCGCACCGTCGCGCAGCGTCGTGTCGTACACGTGGAAGGTCGGGTCCTGGTCCGTGGTCATCGTCGTTCTCCTGCTCAGGTGCGGCCGGCGGGTCCTCCCGAACACAAGGCTGTGCCCATCAAAAAAGCCCCTCGGGGTACGAGAGGCTGGCGCGTCGGACCCGGGAGGTGGGTCAGACGCGCTGACTAATGACGACGCCGGTCACGCGATGCATACGGCCACTCTAGACTGGCCGGACCATGACTTCCAGCGCAGCCTCGGCCCCCACGACCCATCACAGCGTCCTCCTGGCCAGCCGGCCGCACGGCGAACCGACACCCGAGAACTTCACGATCGAGCGCACCCCGGTCCCCGAGCCGGGGCCGGACGAGGTGCTCCTGCGGACCATCTACCTCTCCCTCGACCCCTACATGCGCGGGCGCATGTCGGACGCGGAGTCGTACGACGAGCCCGTCCCCGTCGGGGGCGTGATGGTCGGCGGCACCGTCTCGGAGGTGGTCGCCTCGAACAGCGACCTCGTCACGGTCGGCGACTTCGTCATCGCCTTCACCGGCTGGCAGGAGTACGCCGTCGCGCCGGCGAACGCCGTACGCCGACTCGACCCGTCGCGCGCGCCGCTGTCGACCGCGCTCGGCGTGCTCGGCATGCCGGGCTTCACCGCGTACGCCGGTCTGCTCGAGATCGGTCGTCCGCAGCCGTCCGAGACGGTCGTCGTGGCGGCGGCTGCCGGCCCGGTCGGCTCCGCGGTCGGCCAGATCGCCCGCATCAAGGGCGCTCGCGCCGTCGGCATCGCCGGTGGGCCGGAGAAGGTCCGCTACGTCAAGGAAGAGCTCGGGTTCGACGTCGCGCTCGACCACCGCTCCCCCGACTTCGTCGACGAGCTCGCAGCGGCCACACCCGACGGGATCGACGTCTACTTCGAGAACGTCGGCGGCGCGGTCTTCGACGCCGTCCTCCCCCGGGTGAACGAGTTCGGTCGCATCCCACTGTGCGGCCTGATCGCGCAGTACAACGCCACCGCGCTGCCCGAGGGTCCGGACCGCTCCCCCGTCCTGCTGCGCCGCATCCTCACGCGCAGCCTCACCGTCCGCGGCTTCATCCAGCGCGAGTTCGTCAAGGCCCACTACCGGCAGTTCCAGGAGGACATGGCCGGCTGGATCGCCGACGGACGCGTCCGCTACCGCGAAGACGTCGTCGACGGCCTCGACAAGGCGCCGGAGGCGTTCCTCGGCATGCTTCGTGGCACGAACTTCGGCAAGCTCGTCGTGCAGGTCGGCCCGGACCCGACGAGGCCGTGAGCAGCGCGGTTCCGGCGCCGCGCAGCGTCGGTGCCCTGTACGTCGTCCTCACCGACGAGCCGATCGAGTCCGACCTGCCCGCTCCCCCGGTGCCACCGCCCAGCCTGCTGCTGGCGCGGGGGTCGAGCCCGAAGGCCGTCCGCTTCGCGGAGTCTCTGACGTACGCGACCGCGGTGTCGGCGGAGTCCGACCTGGCCGACGCGCTGGACCTGCAGCGGCGGACGCAGGCGTCGGCGCGCGCGCTCGCCGCCGAGCACGTCGGCGTGGTCGTGGACGCCGCCGTGCCCCGCCTGCTGGGTCCGCAGCCTCCGCACCCGGACGTGCTTCGCGCGAGCGAGTGGTTCGTGCTCGAGCGGCCGGACGAGACGACCACCGCGACCCACGGGCTGGCACGCTTCGGACTCCCCGAGCTGTACGTCGCCGACTCGGGCGACGCGGCACTGCCGATGGTCGACGCCGTGATCATGGGTGTCGCGCAGCGGGTGGTCGAGGAGTGGCCCGGCAACGATCCTGTCGGTCCGGCGACGGTGACGATGCGTGACATCGCCCGCGGCTACGGTGACGCGTCGGCCGGCGGGGACGACCCGACACTCACGCGGAGCATCGACGTCACGCTCGCGTACGACCCCCATGCCGACCGCCTCGCCGTGACCATGCACGACGACCCGGCTACGGCGCTGTTCGCTCCCTGAGCGCCACGAGCGCGTGAGCGGCGGTCACCGCCGGACGGACGCGCCGAGCTCGGCTCCGAGAAGCCGGCCGAAGGTGAGCGCGGGGGTGACGAGCATGCCGGAGCAAAAGCTGTTGCCGCAGGTCGCGCCGGCGCCGATCACCTCGCCGACGGCGTACAGGCCCTCGATCACCACCCCCGACTCGTCACGCACCGCGAACGACGCGTCGACGTCGAGGCCCTGGAAGGTCACGAGCGTGATCGCGTGGTTGCGGATCGCGTAGTACGGCGGTCGCGCGATCGGGGCAGGGAGGAACGTCCGTCCGTACGCGGGGTCGTGGCCGGCCTCGACCGCGCGGTTGTACGCGGCGACCGTCTCGACGAGGCCGGCGGCGTCGATGCCCGCCAGGTCGGCGAGGTCCGCGAGCGTGTCCGCGCGGTGCACGCCCGGTCGCGTGTTCATCATCGCGCGGACGTCGTCGGGCTCCTTGCCGACCACCAGCTGGCGCATCGTCCCACTCGCGGCCGACAGGGCGGCGTCGTCGAAGACCGTCCAGAACGTCCGGTCCACGACCTCGGCGAGGGCGCGCTCCTTGACGTCGATCGACTCCTCGTCCTCGGCGACCCAGCGGCGTCCGTCGCGATCCACGTAGATCTCCCACGGTGGCCGCTCACTGGTCAGCCGCTGCCGGTCGGCCCAGTTCGCGCGTCCGGGGGTGCGCGGATCCGGGAGGCCCCCGAACGTCGGGAGCGAGCTTCCCTGGCCCTGCAGTCGCGCGCCGACCGACCTGCCGAGGTGCAGTCCGTCCCCCGTCGCGGTGCGCGCGGCGGCCGAGACCAACGGCGCGCCCTCGAGCTCCAGGAAAAGGTCGGGATCGGCGCCGTAACCGCCGGTGGCCAGCACGACCGCGCCCGCCTGCACGGTGGTCTCGCGCCCGTCGCGGTAGACGCCGATGCCCGTGACCCTCCCGTCCGCGTCGGTGATCAGCTCGGTCACAGGCGCACTCGTCCACAGCGTGAGGTCGCTCTCGGCGCAGGCCCGCTCGAGCTCGGGCCGGAGCACCTCGAGCACGGACTGCCCCTCGTCGGTGCCGTAGTAGGTGCGCGCCTTCGTGTACGGCTCGTGCCCGTAGACGATCCGCGGCGTCTCCGGCGCGAACGCGAAGCCGTGGTCCTCCAGCCAGTCGACGGTCACCGCCGCCTCGTCCACCAGGACGTCCACGAGGTCCGATCGTGCCGTCCCATGACTGATGCGGGTGATGTCCGCCCGGTGCGCCTGCGGCGAGTCCTCGATGCCGTGCTCGTGCTGACGACGCGTGCCCGCCGCGGCCAGATGGCCGCCGCTCACGTGCAGGGTGCCGCCGGTGCGAGAGTCCTTCTCGACGAGCAGGACGCGCGCACCGGCGTCGGCGGCGTTCACGGCGCACGGGATGCCGGCCGTCCCCGCGCCGACGACCACCACGTCGTACGCGGTGGCAGCGGGCTTCACGCCGTCGTCGCGCGTCGTCACCACGCGACCCCGATCGCCTCGATGACGAGGTGCGGCACCTCGTACGGCGGCCGGAGCACCACGGTTCGGGTGGCGCCGAACGGGGCGAGGTCGAGTGCGACGACCTGCCCGGCCCGCTCCCCCGCGCGCCTCACGACCGCATCGAGCTCGTCGGTGATGACGACCGCGCCGAGCAGACCGCGCCGCGGCGGGACGGCACGTCCCTCCAGCGAGGCGCCGACCTCCGGGGGCAGACCGTAGTCGACGAGCCCGACGTACGACTCGCGTGCCGCGGTGCCCACGCAGCGGCCCGACATCCGCACCTCCTCGTCGACCCCCACCAGGCGCGCGACCGACGAGCCGTCGATCGCGTATCGGTGGACCACGGACCAGCGCAGCACGTCGGCGTAGAACGCGACCGCCGCCTCCACGTCGCCGACCGGCGCGGTGATCCCGAGAACCTCGCTCACGCGCCGGTCGGTGACCTCGACATAGCCGTCGAGCGACCCTGCTGCGCCGCTCAGCAACGCGACCTGGAGCGAGTCGGGGCCGTGGAGGTGCGCCTCCCGGAGGCCGGTGCCTGCCATGTCGTACGGCCCGGCAGGACCGGTCACCTCGTGCCCAAGGTCTCGTGCGTGCGCGGCGAAAACCTCGAGCTCGGGCGCGTAGTAGTCGACGACCTTGAAGGCGTCCCGGTCCACCGGCGAGGCGTCCTCGCGGACGGTCTGCTCGGCCGGCTCAGCGAAGCGGCACAGCACGGCGCCCGAGGCGACACCCGGGGTCTGCAAGGCCACCAGCTCGGTCGTACCGCTGCGCGGGCCGAGCAGCGCCACGGCCGCCGCCTCGTCGATGAGCGCACTGCCACGCTCGGTCGTACCCAGCACGTCGACGAACAGCCGGCGCTGCGCAGCCAGGTCGGAGGTCGAGACCAGCGGGCCGTAAAGACGAGACCGGGGTGGGGGCACCGAGACATCCTTCAGGACAGGCAGGAACGACAAGATCCCTGACGATGGAACGCCGTTCCATTGTCAGGGATCGTCGTCGTTCGCGGAAGACCGCCGCCGTTGTCAGGCGATGCGGTGCATCCAGCCGTGGGTGTCCTCGGCGCGGCCGTACTGGACGTCGATCAGGGCTTCGCGGATCGCCATCGTGACCGACCCGCTCTCGCTCGTGCTGGTCACGGCCTCGCCGTCGGGCCACCGCAGCGCACCGACCTGGGTCACGACCGCGGCCGTACCGCAGGCGAAGACCTCGGTCACACGACCACTGGCCGCACCGTCGATCCACTCGTCGATGCTGAAGCGTCGCTGCTCGACCCTGTAGCCGAGGTCGCTCGCGATCGTGCCGATCGCGTCGCGCGTGATGCCTTCGAGGATCGACTCGCTCGCCGGCGTCACGATCGTGCCGTCGTCGTGGACGAAGTAGAGGTTCATGCCGCCGAGCTCTTCGATCCACCGGTGCTCCTCGGAGTCGAGGAAGACCACCTGGTCGCAGCCGTGCTCGGCCGCGATCTGCTGCGGGAGGAGGCTCGACGCGTAGTTGCCGCCGCACTTCGCGGCACCGGTGCCGCCTGCGCCGGCACGGGCGTACTCGCGGGACAGCCAGATGTTGACCGGCTTCATGCCGCCGGCGAAGTAGGCACCGGCCGGCGAGGCGATCACGCAGTAGGTGACGTGCTTGCTCGGCCTGACACCGAGGAACGCCTCCGACGCGTACATGAACGGACGCAGGTAGAGGCTGGTCTCACCGCCGGTCGGCACCCACGAGCGGTCGGTGGTGACAAGCGCGTCGATCGACCCGATGAACCAGTCCTGCGGGAGCTCCGGGAGCGCGAGCCGGTGGGCGGAACGCTGGAACCGGGCGGCATTGGCGTCAGGACGGAAGGTCCAGACCGAGCCGTCGGCGTGCGCGTACGCCTTGAGACCCTCGAAGATCTCCTGCGCGTAGTGCAGGACCGCCGTGGCCGGGTCGAGCATGAGCGGACCGTACGGCTTCACCGTCGGGTCGGCCCAGCCGGTCTCCGGCGTCCACTCCGACGTGAACATGTGGTCGGTGAAGTGGACCCCGAACCCGGGGTTGGCGAGGATCTCCGTACGGCGCTGGTCGGACACCGGGGAGGGGCTGGGCTCCAACGCGTAGGAGAAGGCGTCGGTAGAGGTGGTCATGAGGGGCACGGTACTTGACCTTTCGGACGGAGACGAGGGGGGACGAGTCACTCCCCGGGTACGTCACCGGCCACACGCGCCGCGATGGCCTCCCCCACCTCCTTGGTGGTGCGTCGGCCCGAACGGGCAGTGATGTCGGCGGCGACCGCGCGGTCGATCTGGGCAGCCGCCTCGGGCAGCCCGAGGTGGTCGAGCATCAGCGCGACCGAGCCGATCGCGGCCGTCGGGTCGGCGATGCCCTGCCCGGCGATGTCGGGAGCCGAGCCGTGGACCGGCTCGAACATGCTCGGCGCCGTACGGTCGGGGTTGATGTTGCCGCTCGCCGCCAGGCCGATACCGCCGGAGATGGCGCCCGCGAGGTCGGTGAGGATGTCGCCGAACAGGTTGTCGGTGACGATGACGTCGAAGCGAGCCGGGTCGGTGACCAGGAAGATGGTCGCGGCGTCGACGTGGAGGTAGTCGACGGCGACCTCGGGGAACTCCGGGGCGACGGCGTCGACGATGCGCGACCAGACGGCTCCCGCGTGGACCAGCACGTTCGTCTTGTGGACGAGGGTGAGCTTCTTGCGGCGAGCCTGCGCACGGGTGAAGGCGTCGCGGACGACGCGCTCCACGCCGAAGGCGGTGTTGAGGCTGACCTCGGTGGCGACCTCGTGCGGCGTGTCGGCACGGAGGCGGCCGCCGTTGCCGACGTACGGGCCCTCGGTGCCCTCGCGGACGACGACGAAGTCGACCCCGTCGGCGTCGCGCAGCGGTGAGTCGACCTGCGGGTACGTCTTGGTGGGACGCAGGTTCACGTAGTGGTCGAGCTCGAAGCGCAGCCGCAGGAGGAGGTTGCGCTCCAGGAGCCCGGCGGGGAGGCGGGGGTCGCCCGGCTTGCCGCCGATCGCTCCGAGAAGGATCGCGTCGTGGCCGCGGATCTCGGCCAGCGTCGCGTCGGAGATGACCTCTCCCGTCTCGATGTAGTGCTCCGCGCCCAGGACGTACGGCGTCTGCTCGAACGTCACGTCGTGGATGCGTGCGACCTCGTCGAGGACGCGGGTCGCCTCGGCGACGACCTCGGGACCGATCCCGTCTCCGGGGATCACGGCCAGGGAGAAGCTGCGTGTCATGGCTCGTACTCTACTCAAGGCGTCCCAGCATCTGATACTGGGATCTCGGATGTCGGATGGTCACACGACAGGACGGGTCAGTTGTCGTCCGGTCGTGGACCACCGTTGTCGCGGAGGTCGAGCGCGGTCTGCACCGGGTTCCGGGGACCCTCGTCGCGGCTCTCGTCTGACCAGTGGCGGCTCGGGCCCCACTCGGCGTAGTCCATCTCGTACATCGGTCCATCTCCTGTTCGTGTCGGTTCTGTGCGGTAGCCGGTGGCACTGGGAACCGATTCGCCGAACGGGAGGAAAGAGGTGCGGTGCGGGATCCTCGCTGCGGGTCGTCGGCCAACGCCAAGCTCCGCGGCGAGGTGTCGGCCTAAGAGGCCTCGCCGCGGCAGTCGAGGAATACGACGTCGATCCGCATGATGGATCGACCGTACGTCGCGTTTCCGCGGTGCGCTACCGGTTCTGCGATGGATCTCGCTGACTGAGACCGGTGTCCGGACTCTGGCGGTGTGACAGACTCGAACCGTGAGCGCCCCCAACGAAGTTCCGCCCCTCGTCGCGCGCGCCCTCGACCTCTCGCGGCGCCGTGGCTTCATCACGGCGACCCGCAACGAGACGGGCCGCCTTCTCGCCGCGCTCGCCGCGTCACGGACGGGCACCCTGGCCGAGCTCGGCACCGGGTGCGGGGTCGGATCCGCGTGGCTGTCCAGCGGCGTCGCCGAAGATGCGCACATCGTCAGCGCCGAGCTCGACCCGAAGCTCGCCGAAGCGGTCCAGGACCTCTTCTCGGACACCCCGTCGATCGAGGTCACCTCGGGCGACTGGAGTGCGCTCGAGAAGCACGCGCCGTTCTCCCTGCTGTTCGTCGACGTGCGTGACGTCAAGCGCAGCGTCGATCTGGTCGCCGACCTGATGGAGCCGGGCGGCATCGCCGTGCTCGACGACTTCACGCCGTCGTACACGTGGCCCCCGATCTACGAGGGACGCGTCGACGTCGTCCGCGAGCAGTGGCTCACCGACGAGCGCTTCATCGCGGTCGAGGTGATGGTCGCGCCCGACGCGTCCGTCATCCTCGCGACCCGGGTCTGACCCTCTAGCTCGCCGGCAGCGCGGCAGCCGCCTCGTCCTCGGGGGCATTCATCCGCACCTGGACGAGCGGCAGGAACGCCTGCACGATCGGTCCGATCGCGAGCGCGTACAGCACCGTCCCGACCCCGACGGTGCCGCCGAGCAGCCAGCCGAGCGCGAGGACCGTGATCTCGACCGAGGTCCGCATCAGCCGGACGCTGTAGCCGGTACGGCGTACGAGACCGAGGAAGAGACCGTCACGCGGGCCCGGGCCGAGGTGGGCACCGATGTAGAGCGCCCCGGCGAGCCCGTTGAGCACCACGCCGGCGACCAGCATCGCTGCTCGCGCCACCAACGAGTCGGGCTGCTCGAACAGCGCGATGCCCTGGTCGACCGCGATGCCGATCAGGACCACGTTGAGCACCGTGCCGATCCCAGGCCACTGGCGCAGCGGGATCCACAGCAGCAGGACGAACGCCCCGACCACCATCGTGATCTGGCCGAACGTCAGCGGCAGGTACTGGGTCAGCCCCTCGTGGAAGACGTCCCACGGGTCGAGCCCGAGTCCTGCCTCGACCATCAGCGCCATCGACCAGCCGTAGAGCAGCAGGCCGAAGACCAGCTGCGGGAGGCGTCGTACGAGGCGACCGGTTCGCAGCTGCTCGACCGGAGAGACGGACACAGGGGTGTATGCGGGACGCGCCATGTCCCCATTCTGCGTGTGATTGGCCTACGTTTCGATAGCCAATCATGGAATAGTGGCTTACATGGCTCCCACCTCTCAGCTCTCCGCCGACCGCCTTCGAGCGCTGCTCGACGTCTCGGCCGAGGATCCACCGGGCTACCGGGAGCTCTCCGACCTGGTGCGCCTGCTCGTCCTCGACGGACGCATCCCCGCCGGCACACGTCTTCCCAGCGAGCGCGATCTCACCTCGGCACTGCCCGTCAGCCGCACCACGGTCACCCGGGCGTACGCCATGCTCCGCGACGCGGGCCTGCTCGTCTCACGCCGCGGCTCCGGCAGCGTCGTCGCACTCCCCCGCGGCAGCCGCCCGCCGTTCATGCCCGCCCCCGGGTCGTCGATGGTCGGATGGACGATCGCCGCCGGACACGCCGCCCCGGGAGTCGGCCTGGCGTACGGCCGGGCGCTCGAACAGCTGCCCGCCTACCTCACCGAGACCGGGTACGAGACCACCGGCATCCCGGTGCTCCGGGAGCTCGTCGCGCAGCGCTACCTCGAGCGCGGCCTCCCCACCGACCCCGACCAGATCATCATCACCTCCGGCGCACAGTCAGCACTCACGCTCCTCGCCCGTACGCTCGCCGCGCGCGGCGACCGCGTCGCCGTGGAGAGTCCGACGTACCCGAACGCGATCGACGCACTGCGCCGCAGCGGCCTCCGCGTGCTGGGCGTCCCGCACGACGGTCACCGGCTCGACCTCGACGCGCTCGCGGCGTCCGTGCGGGCGGCCCCGGTCGCCTGGGCGTACCTCATCCCCGACTTCCAGAACCCGACCGGCACCTTGATGGACGACATGACGCGCCACGACGTCGCCTCCATCCTGCGCCGATCGACCACCACGCCGATCGTCGACGAGACGATGGCAGAGCTGTCGCTGGACGTCGACGAGCAGGCCATGCCCGTCCCCCTCGCCGCGCACCACCCCGGCGCGATCACGCTCGGCTCGGCGAGCAAGACCTTCTGGGGTGGCCTGCGGATCGGGTGGATCCGCGCCCCTCACGCGGTCGTGCCGAGGCTGGTCGCTGCCCGCGAGACGGTCGACATCGGGACGCCGATCCTCGAGCAGCTCGCCGTCGCCGAGCTGCTCCGCGTCCGCCGCGAGGTGCTCGACGGCCGGCGCGAGCGCCTTCGCGCGCGCCGCGACGAGCTGGTGAGGGTGCTGCGCGAGCGGCTCCCGGACTGGGGGCTCAACGCGCCGGTGGGCGGACTGTCCCTGTGGGTCCGGCTCCCCGCGCGGGCGTCAAGCCGGCTCGTGGTCGCCGCGGAGGCGCACGACCTGCTCCTCACCGCCGGCCCGCGCTTCTTCGCCGACGGCGGAGGCGAGACCTCGTTGCGGCTGCCCTACGCCCGCAGCGCCGAGCACCTCGCGGACGGCGTCGACCGGCTGGCCCTCGCCTGGGACGCCGTCGTCGCCGGCCGCGCCGCACCCTCGACGCCGTCACGTCGCCGCCCCGCGCTCACCGCCTGACGTGCGTATCGACCTTTCGTATCGACATCACCACCGTGCCCTGGTCGCAACGTCTTTACGCCACGTCTCAGTGCGGGTCAGGGCTTCGGCCAGGCCTCCCCACGCCACGAGGCGTCCCAGAACATCCACTCGAACCGCGTCGCCCGGGCGTACGCGGCCAGCATCGCCTCGCGACGACCGTCGGTGGTCGCCGCGGCGAGCCTGTCGGCCCACTCCTCGACACGCGTGACGGCAGCGTCGAACGCCGGGTCGGAGTAGGTGTCGATCCAGGCCCGGAACGGGTGTGCGTGGTCATCGGCCTGCGCCGCGATCGCGCGGCCGACCTCGAGGTACACCCGGAAGCACGGCAGCACCCCCGCGAGCCCGACCTCGACGGGCGCGTACGCCGCATCGGCGAGCAGCGTGCCGACGTACGCCCGGCACGTCGGCGTCGGCTCGGCCGCGTCGGGGGCGTCGGGGTCGATGCCGAGCGGGGCGAGGAAGCCCTGGTGGAGCAGCCGCTCCGCCTCCACGGCGTCCGCGGCGCCCCGCGCCAGCTCGGCCGAGAGCGCCGGGTCACCGGCACGCGCCGACAGCATGGCCAGCGTCCTCGCGTACTGCGCGAGGTAGTGGGCGTCGTCGAGCAAGTAGCGGGCGAACACCTCCGGCGGGAGCGACCCGTCCGCCAGCCCTGTCACGAACGGGTGGGCCATGATCGCGTCGTACCAGCCGGCGACGTGCGTCCACGCCGACTGCGAGAAGCGTGCCGGGCTCGTCACTGGTGCATCCTCCACAGGTGGTCGACCGGGCCGTTGCCGTGCCCGACGGAGTGCTCGGCACCGCTGAGGAGGGCGCCCGTGAGGTAGGCCTTCGCGTCGGCGACGGCCTCGCGGAGCGGGAGCCCGAGCGCCAGTCCGGTGGCGATCGCCGACGAGAGCGTGCAACCGGTCCCGTGCGTGTTGGGGGTCGAGACCCGCGCCGCCTCGAAGCTGCGGACGCCGTCGGCGTCGGCCAGCACGTCGACGCTCAGGTCGCCACCGAGGTGCCCGCCCTTGACGAGCGCCGCTGCCGCACCGACCTCGCGCAGCGCGTACGCCGCCTCGGCGAGCCCGTCGACGTCCTTCGCCGGGTCGGCACCGACGAGGACGGCAGCCTCCGGGACGTTAGGGGTGACGACCGTGGCGAGCGGGACCAGCATCGTACGGATCGCGTCCACCGCGTCCGACGGGACGAGCCGGTCGCCGGACGTCGCGACCATCACCGGGTCGAGGACGATCGGCACGTCGGCGTCCGCGAGGGCGACCGACACCGCGACCACGACGTCAGCCGTCCCGAGCATGCCGATCTTGACGGCACCGACGTCCAGGTCGTCGAGGACCGAGCGGATCTGGTCGGCGACGAAGTCGGGCGGCACGGACTGGATGCCGGTCACACCACGGGTGTTCTGCACGGTCAGGGCCGTCACCACCGCGGCGCCGTACGCCCCGAGCGCCGTCGCCGTCTTGAGATCGGCCTGGATGCCGGCGCCCCCCGACGGGTCGGATCCGGCGATCGACAGCATCACGGGAACGTCGCTCATGACGACCATCCTGGGGCGGCAGCGACAGCCGCGTCCACCTGGGCTCGCAGCGTCCACGCGGCGGCACCCGGGTCGGCGGACGAGCAGATCGCGGACACGACGCAGACCCCGTCCGCGCCCGCTTCGACGACCGATGCCGCGTTGGCGGCCGTGATGCCGCCGATCGCGACGAGCGGGAGGCGCGACGGGACCGCGTCGCGCAGCCGACGAACCCCGTCGAGTCCCCACGGCGTGGTCGTGTCGGGCTTCGTGGGCGTCGGCCAGACCGGGCTGACCGCGAGGTAGTCGCAGGCGTCCAACGCCGACGTGTCGTCGAGCTGGGTGAGGTCGTGCAACGACCAGCCGATCACAGCCCCCTCGCCGAGCGCGGCACGCGCATCAGCGGGGTGCAGGTCGTCCGGCCCGACGTGCAGGCCCGCACCGGGGATCGCACGCGCCGCTTCCAGGTCGTCGTTGACGACGAACGTGACACCCGACCCGACCAGCCGTTCGACCATCCGCTTGCCGACCCGCACGACCTCGTCCCGGGAACCGACCTTGTCGCGCAGCTGGACCGTGGTCACGCCGCCCGCGGCAGCGGCCACGACCACGTCCACCAGGTCGACACCCGGCGGGACGTCACCCGTGACGAGGTAGAGGCGCAGGTCGGCGCGATCCACGGCCGCGCCTCCGGTCACCGACGTGCGACGACGCCGGCGACCGCGGCCGACGGCAGCGTCGAGAGCGCATCGAGCAGGCGCCAGCGCAGCGACCCCGGACCCTCCGCGAGCAGTGCGGCCTGCTCGATGGCGGCAGTCAGGATCGCGAGCGCCGACGCCGACGCCTCGAACGAGTCGTCGTGGACCGCGCAGCAGGCGGCGACCAGCGCGCTCGCCGAGCAGCCGAGCGCGGTGATCATCGGAGCGCGGTCGTCGCCGCCGATGACGTGCGCCGTACGCGTGCCGTCGGTGACCACGTCGACCACACCGGTCATCGCGACGACGGTGTCGAGCTTCGACGCGAGCGCCTCTGCGTCGGCGCGGACGTCAGCGGTGTCGGCATCGGCGTCGACCCCGCGTCCTGCCCCGGTCGACGTCGCGATCGCGAGGATCTCGCTCGCGTTGCCCCGGATGACCGTCGGACGGTGCTCGACCAGCAGGGCGGCGGTCTCGCGGCGGTAGGTGGTCGCCCCGACCGCCACCGGGTCGAGGACCCACGGCTTGCCGGCGGCGGACGCGACCTCGACGGCCGCGAGCATCCCGTCGACCCACGGCGGCGACAAGGTGCCGATGTTCGCGACGACGGCCTGGGCGAGACCCGCGAACTCGCCGGCCTCCCGCGCGTCGTGCACCATCGCCGGCGACGCACCCGCCGCGTTGAGCAGGTTGGCGGCGATGTCCATCGACACGTAGTTCGTGATGACCTGCACCAGCGGCCCGCGGGACCGCAGCTGGTCGTGGACGTGGACAGCAGTCTGTGGATCGAGCATCAGGCTCCCTCTCGCCGGTATGACCCGGATCAGGTTCGTCGGGTGTGTTCTCAGCCTCGTGGGCACCCCGGCCGTGCAGTTGTGGAGACGATAACAGAGCGGGATCAACCCTTTCGGAGACCCTCGTACGACCGGTACGGTGCCGGGCACCGGCCCGACTCCATCCCCGAGGGGTACGCACGCCATGCACTCCGCCCGCCGTCTCCGCCGCGCCTATCGTCGCGGCGGCACCCACGAGGTCTACCTCGCCACCCGCCGATGGCTCGCCCGTCTCATCTACCCCGGCGAGATCCCCCGCCCGCCGCGCAGGCGCGACCCGGCGTCCTGAGACTCCGGGTCGCGACACGACGACGGCGGTGAGCCTGGTCCCAGCCGCCGAGGCGTCGTGGGACCGGGCTCACCGCCGGTCGGTTCGTGCGTACGCGGTGCGTCCGCGCGCGAGGGTCAGCGCGCTGCTGTGCCCTCGGTGTAGTCGTCGTCCGCGCTCTTGACCCACGCCATGAGCTTGCGCAGCTCACGACCCGTGGTCTCGATCGGGTGCACCTCGCCCTCCGCGCGGAGCTTCTTGAACTCCGGAGCACCGGCGTCCTGGTCGGCGATGAACCGCTCCGCGAACGCGCCGTTCTGGATGTCGGCGAGAACGGCCTGCATGTTCTCCTTGACGCGCGGATCGATCACCCGCGGGCCGGAGACGTAGTCGCCGTACTCGGCCGTGTCCGAGACCGACCAACGCTGCTTGGCGATGCCGCCCTCGTACATGAGGTCGACGATCAGCTTCAGCTCGTGGAGCACCTCGAAGTAGGCGACCTCGGGCTGGTAGCCGGCCTCGGTGAGCGTCTCGAAGCCGTACATGATCAGCTGCGACGCGCCGCCGCAGAGGACGGCCTGCTCGCCGAAGAGATCGGTCTCGGTCTCCTCGGTGAAGGTCGTCTTGATGCCACCGGCACGCAGGCCTCCGATCGCCTTCGCGTACGAGAGGGCGAGCGGCCAGGCGTTGCCGGTCGCGTCCTGCTCGACGGCGACGAGCACGGGCACGCCGCGACCCTCGACGTACTCGCGACGGACCAGGTGACCCGGACCCTTGGGCGCGATCATGCCGACGTCGACACCGGCCGGGGGCTTCACGTAGCCGTAGCGGATGTTGAAGCCGTGACCGAAGATCAGTGCGTCACCGTCGTTCAGGTTCGGCTCGATCGCCTCGGCGTACAGCGAACGCTGCGCCGGGTCCGGAGCGAGGACGACGATGACGTCGGCCTCGGCGCACGCCTCTGCCGGGGTGAGCACCCGGAGGCCCTCGTTCTCGGCCTTCACACGGCTCTTCGAGCCCTCGGGCAGACCGACGCGGACGTCGACGCCGGAGTCGCGCAGCGACAGCGCGTGGGCGTGGCCCTGGCTGCCGTAGCCGAGGACGGCCACGCTGCGGCCCTGGATGACGCTCAGGTCGGCGTCGTCGTCATAGAACAGCTCAGGCACGGGGTTACTCCTTCTCGTGGTGCCGAGTGGCACCGGTGTGGTGCCGTTTTGCAAGAGGTGCGGCCGACTACGACCGTACGCTCAGGCGGACTGGGTGGAGGATCCGGGGACGGTACGGAGGGTGCGGTCGGTGATCGACCGACCGCCGCGACCGATCGCGACACGACCGGACTGGGCGATCTCGCGGATCCCGAACGGCTCGAGGACGCGCAGCATCGCCGCGAGCTTGCCGGGGTCCCCGGTGGCCTCGATGGTCACCGCGTCGACCGCGACGTCGACGACCTTCGCGCGGAACAGCTGGACGGTCTCGAGGACCTGGCCGCGCGTCTGCGCGTCGGCACGGACCTTGATCAGCATCAGCTCGCGCTCGACGGCGTGCGCCGGCTCGAGCTCGACGATCTTGAGGACGTTGACGAGCTTGTTGAGCTGCTTGGTGACCTGCTCGAGAGGCAGCTCGTCCACGTTCACGACGATCGTCATCCGCGAGATCTCGGGGATCTCTGTCTCGCCGACGGCGAGGGACTCGATGTTGAAGCCGCGCCGCATGAACAGGCTCGCGGTGCGGGCGAGAACACCGGGGGTGTTCTCCACCAGGACGGACAGGGTGTGCTTGGTCATGCCTGCTCCTCAGAGCTCCTCGTCGCCGAAGTCGGGCGCCATGTCGCGCGCGATCTGGATCAGGTCGTTGCTGAGGCCCGCCGGGACCATCGGCCACACCATGGCGTCGCGGTGCACGACGAAGTCGATCACCACGGGCACGTCGTTGATCGACATCGCCTTCGCGATCACGTCGTCGAGGTCCTCGGCACGCTCGCACCGCAGGCCCACGCAGCCGTAGGCGTCGGCGAGCTTGACGAAGTCGGGGATGCGCGCCGCATCAGACCCGGTCTGCAGGTCGGTGTTGGAGTAGCGGCCCTCGTAGAAGAGCGTCTGCCACTGCCGGACCATGCCGAGCGACGAGTTGTTGATGACGGCGACCTTGATCGGGATGCCCTCGAGCGCGCACGTCGCGAGCTCCTGGTTCGTCATCTGGAAACAGCCGTCACCGTCGATCGCCCACACGACCTCTCCGGCACGGGCGACCTGCGCACCCATCGCCGCCGGCACGGAGAAGCCCATCGTGCCCATGCCGCCGGAGTTGATCCAGCGCGCGGGACGCTCGTGCTGGATGAAGTTCGCGGCCCACATCTGGTGCTGGCCGACCCCCGCGGTGTAGGTGGCCCCCGGGCCCGCGATCTCGCTGATCCGCTGGATGACGCGCTGCGGCGACAGCGTGCCGTCGTCGGGCTCGTCGTATCCGAGGGGGAAGCGGGTCCGCAGCGCCTGCATCTGCTCGCGCCACGGGGCGTACCTGTCATGCGCGGAGTCCGCGGGGCCCTCGGCGTACGCCGCCTGGAGGGCGACCACGAGGTCCGCGATCACCTCGCGGCAGTCGCCCACGATCGGCACGTCGGCGGTGCGGTTCTTGGAGATCTCGGCCGGGTCGATGTCGGCGTGGATCACCTTCGCGCCGGGTGCGAACGAGGCGAGATCACCGGTCACCCGGTCGTCGAAGCGCGCGCCGAGCGAGATCAGCAGGTCGCTCTTCTGCAGCGAGGCAACCGCGGCGACGGTGCCGTGCATGCCCGGCATGCCGAGGTGGAGGTCGTGGCTGTCGGGGAAGGCGCCGCGGGCCATCAGGGTGGTGATGACCGGGATGCCCGTCATCTCGGCGAGCACTTTCAGCTCGGTCGACGCATTGGCCTTGACGACGCCTCCGCCGACGTACAGCACTGGGCGGGAGGCGGCAGCGATGAGCCGAGCCGCCTCACGAACCTGCTTGCCGTGCGGCTTGGTCGTGGGGCGGTAGCCGGGGAGGTGGAGCTCGGTCGGCCACGTGAACGTGGTCATGGCCTGGAGGGCGTCCTTGGAGACATCGACGAGGACCGGGCCCGGTCGGCCCGTCGCTGCGATGTGGAACGCCTCGGCGACCGCGCGCGGGATCTCGGCGGGATCGGTCACGAGGTAGCTGTGCTTGGTGATCGGCATCGTGATGCCTCGGATGTCGGCCTCCTGGAAGGCGTCCGTACCGATCGCGCGGCTCGCGACCTGACCGGTGACGGCGACCATGGGGACGGAGTCCATGTAGGCGTCGGCGATCGCGGTGACGAGGTTGGTCGCGCCGGGGCCGGAGGTCGCCATGCACACGCCGACCCGGCCGCTCGCGACGGCGTAGCCCTGGGCCGCGTGACCGGCGCCCTGCTCGTGGCGGACGAGGATGTGGCGGATCTGCTGGGAGTCCATCAGCGGGTCGTAGGCCGGAAGGATCGCGCCGCCCGGAATGCCGAACACGACCTCGACACCGGCGTGCTCCAACGCCCGGACGAGGCTCTGGGCCCCCGTGATCTGTTCGCTCATCACTGTCCCTTCATGCTGACCGGCTGCGGTGCCGGTTCGTTCGGGTGGGCGGCTGCCCGGTGTGCTGCTGTCGTCTCGATAGCCGTGGTGACAAGAAAAAACCCCCCGGCCCACCTGGGCATTCGAGGGGTGACGCGGGACCGGTGACCGGTGACGCGTCAGTGACGTACGAGAAGAAGGTTGCGCACGAGTCAAGAGTGCGCGACGCGCCGGTGACGGTCAAGCCAGCGTCGAGCCGATCTCAAATAGCGAGACCGCCGTCCCACATGACGGCGGCCTCACTGCGGTTCCGGTGCCGGGTCAGCCGAGGACGGCGCCGTCCGCGGCCGAGCCGACCAGCTTCGCGTACTTCGCGAGGACGCCGCGCGGCGGGACGACCGGCAGCCGCGGCTCCCAGCCGACCCTGCGCCGCTCCAGGTCGTCGGGGTCGATGTCCACATCCAGGCGACGGTTGGCCACGTCGAGCGTGATCGGATCGCCGTCGCGCACGAACGCGATGGGGCCTCCGTCGACGGCCTCGGGCGCGACGTGCCCGACGCACAGCCCCGTCGTACCGCCCGAGAAGCGCCCGTCGGTCAGGAGCAGGATGTCCTTGCCGAGGCCGGCGCCCTTGATCGCCCCGGTGATCGCGAGCATCTCGCGCATGCCGGGACCGCCCTTCGGTCCCTCGTACCGGATGACGACGACGTCGCCGGCGACGATCGTGCCGTCCTCGAGCGCGTCCATCGCCGCGCGCTCGCCGTCGAAGACACGCGCGGTGCCGGTGAAGACCGACTCGTCGAACCCTGCGCTCTTCACGACCGCACCCCGCGGCGCGAGCGTGCCCTCGAGGATCGTCAGCCCCCCGGTCGCATGGATCGGGTTGTCGAGACTGCGGATCACGTCTCCGTCGATCGCCGTCTTGACGAGGGCGTCGAGGTTCTCGGCCATCGTCTTGCCGGTGACGGTCAGGGTGTCGCCGTTCATGAGACCCGCGTCGAGCAGCGCCTTCATGATCACCGGGATCCCACCGACCTTGTCGACGTCGTTCATGACGTAGCGGCCGAACGGCTTGAGGTCACCGAGGTGCGGGACCTTCTCGCCGATCCGGACGAAGTCGTCGAGCGTCAGGTCGACCTCGGCCTCGCGGGCGATCGCGAGGAGGTGGAGCACAGCGTTGGTCGACCCTCCGAGCGCCATGACGACGGCGATCGCGTTCTCGAAGGCGGGCTTCGTCATGATCTGGCGCGCCGTGATGCCCTCACGCAGCAGGTTGACGACGGCCTCGCCGGAGCGGCGGGCGAACCCGTCGCGGCGGCTGTCGACCGCCGGAGGGGCGGCGGATCCGGGCAGCGACATGCCGAGAGCCTCGGCGACCGAGGCCATCGTGTTGGCGGTGTACATGCCACCGCAGGCACCCTCCCCCGGACAGATCGCGCGCTCGATGCGGTCGACCTCGTCACGCGTGATGAGGCCCTTCACGCACGCACCGACGGCCTCGAAGGCGTCGATGATCGTGACGTCCTTGCCGTCGACCTGGCCGGGCATGGTCGAGCCTGCGTACAGGAAGACGCTGGAGAGGTCGAGGCGTGCGGCCGCCATCAGCATGCCGGGCAGGCTCTTGTCGCACCCCGCGAGCAGGACCGACCCGTCGAGGCGCTCGGCCATCATCACGGTCTCGACCGAGTCGGCGATCACCTCGCGCGACACCAGCGAGTAGTGCATGCCCTCGTGCCCCATCGAGATGCCGTCGGAGACCGAGATGGTGCCGAACTCGAGCGGGTATCCGCCCGCCGCGTGCACACCGTTCTTCACCGCTCCTGCGAGCCGGTCGAGCGAGAGGTTGCAGGGGGTGATCTCGTTCCAGCTCGACGCGACGCCGATCTGGGGCTTTTCCCAGTCGTCGTCTCCCATGCCGACGGCACGGAGCATGCCGCGTGAAGCGGTGCTCTCCAGACCGTCGGTCACGTCGCGGCTGCGGGGCTTGATGTCGGGGGTCTCGGACGCCATGCGTGCAAGATTACGACCGCTGCGGCCGCGGCGGTCCGCTGGTATCGCGGTGCGGACTCAGCGGCGGGGGTCGAGCACGTACGGCGCGAAGGCGAGGTAGACGCACGCCACGGCCCAGATCACGCTGATCATGGTGCCGATGATGAAGCGCTCAGCAGCGCCGGAGCGCTCCTTGACCTTCAGCTCGGGGTAGCGCCCGAGGCCCTTCACGGCGAGCACGATCGCAACGCCCTCGGGCCAGCGCGCAGCGAGCGACCCGAACACCGCCAGCCGCTCGAGTGCCCCGACCCACGCACCCCCGCGCAGGACCTCGGCGGCCGCCGTGACCGTTCGGCCGGGCGTGTCCGAGGAGCGAGAGGCGTCGATGGTCTCGAAGGCGGCCGTCGTGACGACACCGCCGCCGAGGACGGCGAGCACCATCGCGAAAAGCACGAGGATGTCGTGCTGCACCCCCGTCACCGGGTCCTCGAAGATGGTCGCGACGACGCCGAACGCGACGGCGACGGCGAGGAGCGCACCGACGATGCGCTGGGCGAGCTCGGTGCGTGCGAAGGCAGATCCGACGACAGCGAGGCACGCAGCCGCGATCACCAGCACGTAGGTCGTCATGGGCGCACTCCTCGTGGCTGGGCCGTCTTCAGTCGCTGGGCTTCTGCTCGGGGTCGCAGATGGCCAGCAGGTGCGCCGCGAGCGTACGGCCTCGACGCTCCTCGGTCCATCCCGCGACCGCGAGCCGGCCACTGAACGCCTGCGCCGTGATGCCGAGGTCGGCCGCGGCCGCGCGCTGCGTGCCGCCGCTCGCCATCGCGTCGACGGCTTCCCACCCGGCATCGGTACGGCGAGACAGCAGGCTCGACACCAGCCACAGGGCAGCCTCGGCGTCGTCGGCGCGCTGGGTGTCGTCCGCGCGGACGCAGACCGGCTGCGGCTCGGACTTGGCCCGCTCGACGGCTTCCCGTGCGTGGACGTACGCGGCTCCGCGTCCGGCGCGGGTGGTCTGCGGGAGGGGACCGTCGACCACGCCCGCTCCGATGCCGATCCACCAGCGTCCGTCGCGCAGCGCGTACGCCGTCAGGTCGGCAACCTGGTCTGGGTCGTCGAGGAGACCCTGCACCTCGTCGCCCGCCGTGCGCTCGAACGCGCGGATGGGTTCGGCGAGCGCTGCGAACGCGGCAAGGAGGTCGGGCACGGCGTCCGGCCCGGTCCTGCTGCGTCGTTGGTCGAGCGTCATCACGTACATGACTTCGGCTCCCGTCAAGGTTTCAGAATTGATCCCTTGACATCAAGGCTGCGCGCTTGAATCGAGAATGTCAAGCGCAGAGCCTTGACGGCGGCTCAGCCCACGATCGCGGCACGGACGCACATCACGTCCGGCAGGTGCGCCGCCACCTCGTCCCACGTCTCGCCCTCGTCCGCGCTGGCGAAGACGCTGCCGTCGCGGCCGCCCAGGTAGAGCCCCGCAGGCAGCCCGTACGCCGTCGCGTCGTCAGCCCGGAACGCATCCCGCATCACGGCGGCGTAGTAGACGTCGGGAAGGCCCTTGCCCAGCTCGCGCCACGTCTGCCCCGCGTCGTCGGAGCGCCAGACCCGTGCGGCCGCGCCCGGAGGCATCCGGTCTCCGTCGGCGACCAGCGGGAACACGTAGACGGTGTCGGGGTTCGCAGGGTGGACCACGATCGGGAACCCGAAGTCGCTCGGCAGCCCGTCCGCGATCGACGTCCACGTGTCGCCCCCGTCGTCGGAGCGGTAGACGCCGTGGTGGTTCTGGGCGTACATCTGCCGAGGGCGGTCGGGGTGCGCCGCGACCTTGTGGACGCACTGGCCGTACTCGGGCCAGGGATCGGGGAAGAAGTACGCCTTGATGCCGACGTTGTGCGGGTCCCAGCTCGCACCGCCGTCCTCGGTGCGATAGACGCCGCCGGTGGACATCGCGACGGTTACCCGCTCGGCATCTGCAGGATCAGGGACGATGGTGTGGATCGCCTGACCTCCGTAGCCGGCGTCCCAGTTCGGCCGGTGCGGGTGGTCCCACAGGGGGCGTACGAGATCGAAGTGCTCACCGCGGTCGGTCGAGCGGAACAGCGCCGAGGGCTGCGTGCCGGCCCAGACCTCGTCGGGTCGCGCCCCGGGGGTCAGCTGCCACACCTGCTCGACGGCTGCGCCGGCGTCCTCCGGGAACCGGATGCCGCCGCCGCTCGTCTCGGACCACGTCTCCCCGAGGTCGTCGGACCAGCTCACCTGAGGACCCCAGTGCTCGCTCATCGTGCCGACGAGGAGCCGCGGGGAGGCACCGCGAGTGTCGATGCAGGCCGAGTAGACGGCCGTCATGGGGAAGATCGGGCCGGTGAGCTCCCACGACGTGCGATCGGGTGAACGACCGATCCACAGGCCTTTGCGCGTCCCGATCAACAGCATCGCGTCCATGTCGCTCCCCGCCTCGCCACCCGCGCCCGTCGTCGTCGACGGCCGCGATCTTCCTAACTGGAATACTCGCTACGCTAGGGACATGGCGGCCGACCTGTCAACGACCTCGTACGCGCTCCTCGGTCTGCTCACGCTCGACCCGAACGACCCGCCAGAGGGCCTCACCGGCTACGAGCTCAAGCAGCGGTGCGACCTCACGATGCGCTTCTACTGGGTCTCCCCCGCCACCAGCCAGGTCTACACCGAGCTCGCCCGGCTGGCCCGCCTCAGCCTCGTCGACACCACGGACGCACCGAACGGACGCCGCAACACCCGCCGGTACGCCCTCAGCGATGCCGGCCGGGCGGCGCTGCTCACCTGGCTCGAGACCTCCGAGCCCGCCTTCCCCGTGCTCAAGCACCCGGTCGCCCTCCGGCTGATGTTCGCCCACATGGTCGCCCCCGAGCACGTCCAGCGGTGGCTCGACGCCTACATCGCCCAGCTCGAGGAGCGCACCGCCGACCTGCGCGCCGTACGCGAGATGCTCGGAGACGATCCCCGGCTGCGGTCCCCTGCGACCGTCGCCGACTGGGGTCTGGCGTTCTTCGCGAACGAGAACACGATCGCCCACGACATCCGCAAGCGCCGAGGCGCGGACGAGCGCTGACCTCCGGTCGCGTACCGTCGAGGCGGCCGTCCTCCACCCGAAGGGAACCCCGTGGCCCGCATCGCCCTCGCCAGCTCCGCCTCCCACGTCGACGACGCCGAGCTCGACCTCCTCCGCCGCGCCGTCCAGGATCTCGGGCACGACGCCGCCGTCGAGGTGTGGGACGACGACGCCGTCGACTGGCACGACTACGCGCTGACGGTCGTACGGACCACCTGGGACTACACGGACCGCCACGACGAGTTCCTCGCCTGGACGCGCCGGGTCCCGCGCCTGCGCAACCGGTCGGACGTGATCGCGTGGAACACGCACAAGACCTATCTCCGCGACCTCGCCCGTGCGGGGTGCCCGGTGATCCCGACCGCCTGGGACGTCACGGACGCCGACGTGCTCGCCACGCACGCCGATGCCTGGGGCGTCGGCGTCGGCGCTGCGGAATGGGTCGTGAAGCCTGCCGTCTCCGCCGGCTCGCGCGACACCGCACGATGGACGGACGCCGACGACGCCCTCTCCCACAGCCGCGACCTCGTCGAGTCCGGGCGCACGGCGATGCTCCAGCCGTACGTCGCCTCGGTCGACTCCGACGGTGAGACCGCCGTCCTCTTCGCGGGCGGCGAGTACTCCCACGCCGTCGTCAAGGGAGCGATGCTCACGCAGGGCGAAGGCGTCCGCGACGACCGCGACTCCCGGGAGCGGATCACGCCGACGGTCGCGACCGACGCACAGATCGACGTCGCGCGCCGCGCCCTGCGGGCCGCCGGCGACGCCCTCGGAGGCGGACTCGATCTCCTCTACGCGCGGGTCGACCTCGTCACCTCGCCGGAGGGGACGCCGCAGGTCATCGAGCTCGAGCTCACCGAGCCCTCCCTCTTCCTGCCGTACGTCGATGGTGCCGCCGAGCGGTTCGCCGCCGCCATCACGTCCACGGTGAACTCTTTGGGGCGGGTCTAGGCTCGGAGACATGGGTGTGCGCGACCGGCTCGGGGAGACACTGTTCGCGCGCGTGGCCGGTGACGACGGCGAGCGGCGGCGCCAGCGCATCCACGGCGACGAGGGACCGCGCCGTTTCGGCCCCGACGACCCGATCCAGCGCGTCCACGGCGACGCGTCGATGTTCGTCGGTGGGATCCGCGCGCTGCTCATGCAGTCGCTGCACCCGCTGGCCATGGCTGCGGTCGACCAGCACTCGGGTTACCGCGGCGATCCGTGGGGGCGGCTCCAGCGCACCAGCGGCTTCATCGCGGAGACCACGTTCGGGACGATCGACAACGCCGACCGCGCCGTCCGGGTCGTCCGCGCGGTGCACAAGCGGATCAACGGCACGGCGCCGGACGGACGCCCGTACGCCGCCGACGACCCGCACCTGCTCACCTGGGTCCACGTCGCCGAGGTGGACAGCTTCCTGCGCGCCCACGACCGGTACGGCGTTCGCCCGCTGGCACCGGGCGAGCGCGACACGTACGTGGCACAGGCTGCCGAGGTCGCCGTAGCCCTCGGCGCGGACGACCCGCCGACGGACACCGCCGGGCTCGCAGCGCGACTCGCGGCGTACCGGCCCGAGCTCGCCTCGACCCCGGCGGCACGCGAGGCGGCCCGGTTCATCCTGCTGACTCCGCCGGTTCCCTGGGCGCTGCGGCCCGGCTACTCCGCGCTGGCAGGAGCAGCCGTGGGCCTCCTCCCCCGCTGGGCGCGCGGGCCGTTGCGACTGCCCTGGCTGCCGATCACCGAGACCGTGGCGCTGCGACCCGCCGGCGCGGTGGCGACCCGGACGATCCGCTGGGCGATGCAGCCGTCAGCGTGACACCCGGTTGACGAGGTCCTCGCCCGCCGCGAACCGCCGCAGCTGATCACGGACGAGGGCGACGACCCGCGGGCGCATCGCGGAGGTGCCGCCGGCGACGTGCGGGGTGATCAGGGCGTTCGGGGCGCTGAACAACGGGTGGTCGTCGGGCAGCGGCTCGGGGTCGGTGACGTCGAGCGCGGCCCGCAGGCGCCCGGTGCCGAGCTCCGCCAGCAGCGCGTCGGTGTCCACCACCGGACCACGCGCGAGGTTGACGAGGAGCGCGTCGTCCTTCATCGCGGCCAGGAAGTCCTTGCCGACGAGGTGGCGCGTCGCATCCGTGAGCGGCGTGAGCACCACGACCACGTCGACCTGCGGCAGGAGCTCGGGCAGCTCGTCCACGGCGTGCACGCCGTCGCGCGCACGGCTCGCGACCCGGACGATCGTGGTCTCGAACCCGGCGAGCCGCCGCTCGAGCGCCTCGCCGATGCTGCCGTACCCGAGGATCATCACCGTCCGGTCGGCGAGTGCCGGCCACCACTGCCACGCAGCCCAGCGGCCCTCGTCCTGCGCGCGGACGAAGGTCGGGATCCCACGGAGCGACGCGATGATGAGGCCGACGCCGAGCTCGGCGGTCGACGCGTCGTGGACGCCTCGTGCGTTGCACAGCACGACGCCGTCAGGGATGTGGGCCACGATGCCGTCCGTGCCTGCGGACTGGGCCTGGATCACCCGCAGCCTCGGCATCCTCACCGCGAGCTCGCCGAGGGGGAACTCCAGCGCGTACGGGATGACCCACATCTCGACCTGCGCGAGGACCGCGTCGGACGGCAGGTCGTCGGCGGCGCCGGAGAACGGCACCACGGTGAGCCCGTCCGGTGCGGCGAGCTCGTCGGAGGAGAACGGAGCGAGGACCACGGTCATGACGCGAAGCCTAGGCGCAGCGTGCCCGCACCGTGACACGGCCCGACGGGTCCACGTCGAGCGCCGGGACAGCCCTGGCCTAACCTGCTCGCATGTACGGTGACCCCCACCCCCCGACGTACGCTCAGCAGCCGCAGCCCGGGCAACCGCTCCAGCAACCGCCGTACCCGCAAGAGAAGGTCACCTTCCGGCCCGATGCCGCCCGTGCTCGCTCCCAGACGCTGCGCCGCAGCGCCGCCGTGGTCGGCCTCGTCGCGGTCCTCCTGCTGACTTCGGACTCGCTGGCGGAGGTCGGCTTCAAGCTGGTGGCCTTCGTCGTGGCCGCGATCGTCGGCGTGCTGCTCCTGGTCCGCCGGCTGCGGTCCTGCCGGGTCGAGCTCGTCCCGGGCTGGCTGCGCTGGACGCGGCCGGACGGGAGGCACGTGGTCGTCGACCTGTCCGTGAGCCGAGGGACCCTCGGGAAGCAGGCGCTCACCGGCGCGGACCTGCTGACGGTGGTCGGCCCGGACGGAGCACGGCTGTTCCGCATCACCTCCGAGGAGTGGCGGCCCGAGCACCTGCAGGCGATCGCCCGGCTCTGCGGCTTCCCGATCCGGCCAGACCTGCGCAAGGGCAAGGACTGGGAGGCGTGGCTGCCCGGCAGCACCACCCTCGTCGACCGTCACCCGGTGGGGATCGCCGTCGGCGTCGCCCTCGGAGTCGTCGCCCTGATCGCCGTGGCGATCGTCGCCGTCTCCGTCGTCTTCGTCTGATCTCTCCGCGCCGCACCGCGAAGGAGATCAGACGACGAGACGTCAGGCGAGCTTCTCGACGATCAGCTCGCGGACGCGGCCTGCGTCGGCCTGGCCGCGCATCTCCTTCATGACGGCACCGATCAGCGCACCGGCCGCCGCGACCTTGCCGTCGCGGATCTTGTCGGCGACGTCAGGGTTCGCCTCGATCGCCCGGTCGACGGCCGCGGCGAGCGCACCGTCGTCGGAGACCACCTCGAGGCCGCGTGCGGCCACGATCTCCTCGGGCGTGCCCTCGCCTGCGACGAGGCCGTCGAAGACCTGGCGGGCGAGCTTGTCGTTGATCCGCTTCGCGTCGACCAACGCCTGGACCTCGGCGACCTGCGTCGGGGTCACGCCGAGCTCGTCGATCGGCGTCGCGGTGTCGTTCGCGCGCCGGGCGAGCTCGCCGAGCCACCACTTGCGTGCAGCGGTCGGCGAGGCACCGGCGGCGATGGTCGCCCCGATGAGGTCGAGGGCGCCCGCTCCTACGACGTCACGCATCTCGAGGTCGGAGTAGCCCCACTCCCCCTGCAGGCGCGCGCGACGCTCGGCCGGCGGCTCGGGCAGGGTCGAACGCAGCTCCTCGATCCACGCCTCCGAAGGCGCGACCGGTACGAGGTCCGGCTCGGGGAAGTAGCGGTAGTCCTCGGCGTCGGACTTCTCACGGCCCGACGTCGTCACCCCGGTGTCCTCGTGCCAGTGGCGCGTCTCCTGGACGACCTTCTGCCCGGCGTCGAGGATGCCGGCGTGGCGCTCGATCTCGTAGCGCGCCGCGCGCTCGACCGACCGCAACGAGTTGACGTTCTTGGTCTCCGAGCGCGTGCCCAGGACGTCGACGCCCTTCGGCGCCAATGAGAGGTTGACGTCGCAGCGCATCGAGCCCTGCTCCATCCGTGCATCGGAGACATCGAGCGCCTTCACGAGCTCGCGCAACGACGCGACGTACGCGCGAGCGACCTGCGGCGCGTACTTGCCGGCGCCGACGATCGGCTTCGTCACGACCTCGATGAGCGGGATGCCGGCACGGTTGTAGTCGACCAGCGAGTAGTCGGCACCGTGGATGCGACCGGTCGAGCCCCCCACGTGCAGCGACTTGCCGGTGTCCTCCTCCATGTGTGCGCGCTCGATCTCGATCCGGAAGACCTGCGGGCCCTCGTCGGTCTCGACCGTGACCTCGGTCCAGCCGTCGTACGCGATGGGCTCGTCGTACTGTGAGGTCTGGAAGTTCTTCGGCATGTCCGGGTAGAAGTAGTTCTTGCGCGCGAACCGCGACCACGGCGCGATCGAGCAGTTGAGCGCGAGGCCGATGCGGATCGCCGACTCCACGGCCTTGCCGTTGACGACCGGCAGAGCGCCGGGCAGCCCGAGGCAGGTGGGGCACACCTGCGTGTTGGGCTCCGCCCCGAACACGGTCGAGCAGCCGCAGAACATCTTGGACGCCGTGTTGAGCTCGACGTGGACCTCGAGTCCCATCGCCGGGTCGTACGTCTCGAGCGCGGTGTCGAACGGGACCAGCTCCGTACGGGTGGCGGTCATGCCCTTCCCTCCTTGGATGACGCAGCCTCGGACGACGCAGGCAGCTCGGGCGCACGCGACAGGAGCGGACCGCCCCACTGCTCGAGCAGCAGTCGCTCCAGCGCGGCACCGACGTTGTAGAGGCGGTCGTCGGCCATCGCGGGAGCGAGGACCTGGAGACCGACCGGCAGGCCGTCCTCCTCCGCGACGCCGACCGGCAGCGACAGACCCGGGATCCCGGCGAGGTTCGCGGGGATCGTCGCGACGTCCTGGAGGTACATCGACATCGGGTCGTCGAGCTTGCTCCCCAACGGGAACGCCGTCGTCGGCGACGTCGGGGAGATCAGCACGTCCACCTGCTCGAACGCCGCTGCGAAGTCCTGCGCGATCAGCGTGCGGACCTTCTGTGCGGAGCCGTAGTAGGCGTCGTAGTAGCCGCTCGACAGCGCGTAGGTGCCGATGATGATGCGGCGCTTCACCTCGTCGCCGAAACCGGCCTCGCGGGTCGCGGCCATCACCTGCTCCGCGCTCGGGTCGGGCACACCCTGGGGGCTGACCCGCAGGCCGTAGCGCATCGCGTCGAACTTCGCGAGGTTGCTGCTCGCCTCGGCCGGGAGGATCAGGTAGTACGTCGAGAGGGCGTACTCGAAGCTCGGGCACGACACCTCGACGATCTCGGCGCCGGCCTTGGTGAGCAGCGCGACGGCCTCGTCGAAGCGGGCGCGGACGCCCGACTGGTAGCCCTCACCACCGAGCTCGCGCACGATGCCGATCCGCAGGCCCGAGACATCGGCACGACGGGCGGCCTCGACGACCGGCGGCACAGGGGCGTCGATGCTGGTGGAGTCGAGCGGGTCGTGGCCGCCGATCAGCTCGTGCAGCAGCGCCGCGTCGAGCACCGAGCGGGTGACGGGACCGGCCTGGTCCAGCGAGGAAGCCAGGGCGATCAGGCCGTAGCGCGACACCCCGCCGTACGTCGGCTTGACGCCGACCGTGCCCGTGACGGCGGCGGGCTGGCGGATCGATCCACCGGTGTCCGTGCCGATCGCGAGCGGCGCCTCGTACGCCGCGACGGCCGCGGCCGAGCCGCCGCCCGACCCACCTGGGATGCGGGTGCGGTCCCAGGGGTTGCGCGTCGGACCGTACGCGGAGTGCTCGGTCGAGCTGCCCATCGCGAACTCGTCCATGTTGGTCTTGCCGAGGATCGGCATACCCGCCGCGCGGATGCGGCGCGCGAGGAACGCGTCGTACGGAGGCACCCAGCCCTGGAGGATCCTCGAGCCCGCGGTGGTCGGGATGCCCTCGGTCGCGACGACGTCCTTGACCGCGATCGGGACTCCGGCCAGCCCGTGGAGCGTCTCGCCGGCGGCACGGCGCGCGTCGGCGTCGCGCGCGGTCTCGAGCGCACCCTCGGCATCGATCGCGAGGAACGCGTTGAGGTCACCGTCGACGGCCGTGATCCGGTCGAGGTGGTCCTGCGTGACCTCGACCGAGGAGACGTCGCCCGCGGCCAGCTTGTCGGCGATCTCCGCGGCACTCAGGCGGATCGTACTCATGCTGTGCCCTCCTTGCCTGAACACTCCGGGACCTCGCTCCGCCACGCCTCGTACCTCGGCGTACCTCCGCTGCGGTTCCTCGTGCTCATGCTTCCTCCCCGAGGATCTTCGGCACCGCGAACCGCTGCTGCTCGACGGCGGGCGCGCCGGCGAGGGCCTGCTCGGGCGTCAGACCGGGCGTGACGACGTCCTCGCGGAACACGTTGGAGAGCGGCACGGCGTGAGAGGTCGGCGGCACGTCGGCAGACGCGACTTCGGCGACCTTGGCGACCGACTCGAGGATGACCGTGAGCTCAGGGGTCAACCGGTCGAGCTCGGCGTCGGAGAGGTCGATGCGTGCGAGGTTCGCGAGATGGGCGACGTCGGCACGCGAGATCCCGTCGGACAACGGAGAGTCCCTTCGAGCGTGGGTGGGGTTACCGATCCATCCTAGGCCGTCGGCCTCAGGCGCCGTCCGGGTGCGTCAACGGATGTTCTCGACCGCTGCGGAGACGTGCGCGTCCGACCCGGGCGAGTAGATGCCCATCGCCAGCCGGAACCCTGAGAAGTCGCCCTCCTGACGGTCGGCCGCGGCGGTCACGAACGTGGCACCGGCCTCATCGGTGAGCCCGAGCTTCACCAGCTCCTGGCCGAGCAGCGTACGGGCCTGCGTCTCGTCGAGCGGCTTGTCGTACGCCGCGCCGCGGACCGACACGTTCCAGCTGGACGAGGTGTCGTGGTCGATGCCCAGGGCACGGACCTCCGTCCGACCGTCGTTCTTGGTGCAGGCGATCGTGGTCGCGTCGCTGTTCTCGCACGTGAATCCCGCGCTGGTGAGCGTCGGGGCGAGGGCGGCCGTCTTCGGCGGCGAAGGTGCTGCCGGCGGCGTCGACTCGGCGCCCTCGGCGCGGATCTGGAACCCGTCCCCGTACGCGGTGAAGGTGGCCGCGGCGCCGAGGTCGTCCGGCCTGAGCTCGGCGTCTGCGGCCGCTGCCTCCGCGAGATCGTCGCCCAGGCCCTCGAACAGCGCGTCGCCGACCGCACGCGCGGCGGCCTCCGTGACCGGGCGCGGGTCGTCGACGAGGTACGGGGCGAGGTCGACCTGGGTCACCTGACCGTCGGCGAGGTCGATCCGCAGGGTCGCCCGCTGGGGGTCGTCGCCGGCGACGAAGTAGAAGCACGTCGACATGGCGGCTGGGACCGCTTCGTAGCAGGTCCAGGCTTCCTCGGCGTCGAGGCTGGCACGCAGGTCAGCGACGGAGTCCTCGCTCATCGCATCGGCGTCGCCCCCGCCCTCGGCGCCGTCCTCAGCGCCGTTGTCGCTGTCCGTGTCGCTGCTTCCCGCCTCGGACGACCCGCTCGAGTCGCCGTCGTCGCTGTCGACCATCCGGACGCCGACGACCACGGCGGCGACGATCAGCGCCAGCGCGAGCACCGCCCCGACGATCACGATGGCGAGGGTGCGGCCACGGTTGCCGCCGCTCGGGGGTTCCTCCTGAGCCGGCGCCCACTGGGGAGCGCCGCCGCCCTGCTGCGGGGGGTAGCCGCCTGTGCCCTGAGGTCCCCACGACTGCTGCGGGGGCTGACCGTACGACGGCGCGGGCGGTGGTGCCCATCCGGGCGGCGGGCCCTGCGGGGGTTGGCCGTACGGACCAGGAGGCGGGCCCTGAGGAGGCGGGCCGTACGGTCCCTGCGGAGGCGGGCCGTACGGGCCGGGCGGCGGCCCTTGTGGCGCCTGTCCGTGCGACGGGGGTCCCTGGGGCGGGACGGGCGGCTGGGGGCCGTGGGGGTGCGACATCAGGTCCTCCGGGGAAGCGTGGCGCGCTCATTCTTCCCCAACCGGTGGTCGCGACCGTCGCCAGGGACCTCCGCCCGCTTCCGCCGCCGGCGCCGCCAACCGGTGACAACTGGTGCAAACGACCAGTAACCTCGCGTTCGCACCTTCTGGGAGGAACCCTCATGCGCACATCCCTCGTCGCCGCACCCCTCGCGGCAGCCGCGCTTCTCGCAGCCGGGCTCGTCGGAGCCCCCGCCGCGAACGCAGCCCCGATCAAGGTGGTGCTGCCGATCACCGGCACGACCACCCTCGCCAACCCGCTCGCCGACGGCGCGGTGCTCCCGATGCCGGAGGGCGCCCGGATCGTGGGCGACTTCGACCTCACGACGACGTCCCTGGTCGGCGAGATGATCATCCCGCCGATCACCGCGAAGGTGCGCGCGCTCGGGCTCCCGTGGCTCGGCGACACTACCTCGACCGTCGTGCTCGAGCCGGTCGGCCAGACCGTCTCGAAGGTCGGCACGGACGGCATCGTCACCGCGGACACCAGCTTTCGGATCGCCCTCCCCGAGGTGCGCAGCGATCTCCCGCTGTTCAACCTCCTGAACCTCGGCGGCCGCAACTGCAAGACGGGTGTCATCTCCACGACGTTGGTCAGCAGCGCGCCGTTCAGCCTGACCGACGCGTTCCCGATGTCGGCGACGTTCACGATCCCGAAGCTGTCGGGCTGTCCGACGCTGATCAACGACGGTGTGCTCAACGCCCTGATGACCGGTGACGGCAACACGCTCGACCTCATGGTCGGCCCGCTCGCCGCCGTCCCGGGCGACCCGACCACACCGCCGCCGACCCCGGCACCTGCCCCGAAGCCGCCCGCACAGGGGGCGCAGGCCAAGCAGGCCAGCCACGTCAGCGCGACGGCCAAGAAGATCGCGTGGGGCAGGACGGGCAAGGTCAAGGTGAAGGTCCGGCCCGCCTCGAAGGCGACCGGGAAGATCCGCGTCTACAAGGGGAAGCGCCTCCTCGCGACCAAGAGGCTGCGTGACGGCCGCGCGACGGTGACCCTTCGCAAGAAGGCGCTGAAAGCGGGCAAGCACCGCCTGCGGGTCGTCTACGCCGGGAGCTCTCGCCTCGCGCCCTCGACCGACAAGATCACGGTGAAGGTCGTCAAGCGCTGACGGACGGCCCGTCGCGCAGGAGCTCGGCGAACCCGTCCTCGTCGAGGACGGGCACGCCGAGCTCCTCGGCCTTCGCGGCCTTGGATCCTGCGGACTCTCCGACGACGACGTAGCTCGTCTTCTTGGAGACCGACCCGGATGCCTTCCCGCCGCGCGCGAGGATCGCTTCCTTGGCCTCGTCGCGGGTGAAGCCCTGCAGTGAGCCCGTGACGACGATGGTGAGTCCCTCGAGCGTCCGGGTGATCGACGCGTCGCGCTCGTCGGCCATCCGGACACCGGCCGCCGCCCACTGGTCGACGATGTCGCGGTGCCAGTCGACGGCGAACCACTCAGCAACCGACACCGCGATCGTCGGTCCGACGCCGTCGACCGCTGCGAGCGTCTCCGCGTCCGCGGCACGGATCGCGTCGATGCTGCCGAGCTCAGCGGCAAGGGCGCGCGCCGCGGTCGGGCCGACGTGGCGGATCGACAGCGCGACGACGACGCGCCACAGCGGCTGCGTCTTGGCGTGGCCGAGGTTGTCGAGGAAACGGCGTCCGTTCGCGGAGAGCACCTTCTCTCCCGCACCCGCCTCACGCTCGGCCTTCTTGGCAGCACGGGTGAACAGCGGGACGCGGAGCAGATCCTCCTCACCGAGGGAGAACAGGCCACCCTCGTCGGTGAGGACCTCGGCGTCGAGCAGCGCGCTGGCGGCCTCGTAGCCGAGGACCTCGATGTCGAGCGCGCCGCGGCTCCCGACGTGGAAGAGCCGCTCCCGCAGCTGCGCCGGGCACCTCTGGGTGTTGGGGCAGCGCAGGTCGGCGTCACCCTCCTTCGACGGGGCGAGGGTGGTGCCGCACGAGGGGCACTCGGTGGGCATCACCCACGGCTCGGCGTCGTCGGGCCGAAGGGCGAGCACCGGTCCGACGATCTCGGGGATCACGTCTCCCGCCTTGCGGAGCACGACGGTGTCACCGGGCCGGACGTTCTTGCGGGCGACCTCCGACGCGTTGTGGAGCGTCGCCATCTCGACGGTCGAGCCGGAGACGAGCACCGGCTCCATGACGCCGTACGGGGTGACGCGGCCGGTGCGGCCGACGTTGACCCGGATGTCGAGGAGGGTCGTGTTGACCTCCTCGGGAGGGTACTTGAAGGCGATCGCCCACCGAGGGGCGCGCGAGGTCGACCCGAGCGCCCGCTGGAGCGAGATCTGGTCGACCTTGACCACGACCCCGTCGATGTCGTGCTCGACGTCGTGCCGGTGCTCGCCGTAGTAGGTGATGAACTCCTCGACCTCAGCCATCGTCGACAGCACCCGCACCCGGTCGCTGGTGGGAAGCCCCCAGGACTTGAGCGCGGTGTAGGCGTCGGACTGACGCTCGGGGACGTAGCCCTCGCGGTCTCCGATGCCGTGGCAGACCATCCGCAGCGGACGGCTCGCCGTGACGCGTGGGTCCTTCTGGCGGAGGGACCCGGCCGCTCCGTTGCGCGGGTTGGAGAGGGGGGTGTTGCCGGCCTCGCTCCACGCGGCGTTGAACTCCTCGAACGCCTGCGTGGGGAAGTAGATCTCGCCGCGCACCTCGAGGAAGGACGGCACGGGATGTTCGTCGGACCCGGTCAGGCGGTGAGGGATGCCGTCGATGGTGCGGACGTTGGCGGTGACGTCCTCACCCACCGTGCCGTCGCCGCGGGTCGCGGCCCGGACCAGCCGCCCTGACTCGTAGGTGAGGTTGATCGCCAGCCCGTCGACCTTGAGCTCGACGAGGAAGTCGCTCTCCTTGCCCGCTTCCTTCTCGACGCGGGCGCCCCACGCCGACAGCTCGTCGAACGAGAAGCAGTTGTCGAGGCTCTCCATGCGCCTGCGGTGGCGGACGGGTGTGAAGGCCGTCGAGACGGTGCCGCCGACCGTCTGGGTCGGCGAGTCGGGGGTCCGCAGCTGAGGGAACGCGTCCTCGAGCTCACGGAGCTCGACCATCAACCGGTCGTACTCGGCGTCGGAGATCGTCGGCTCGTCGTCGACGAAGTAGCGGGTGCGCGCCTGCTCGATCGTCTCGCTCAGCTCGGCATGCCGTCCGCGGGCAGCGGCCTCGTCAGGCGGGCTCTCGATGGACTCGTCGGGGCGGCGCTCATCAGGAGTGGGCACGGGCGACAATCTACCCTCGCGTTCGGACAGGAGCGCGCGACGATGTGGGCAGAGAGGAGAACGAAGATGCGCTGGTACCGCGAGCAGGTCCTGCCCCGCGTGATCGACGTCTTCTGCGGGATGGCGGAGGGCGACCCCTGTCGGGCTCGCGTCTGCGCCGGGCTGACCGGCGACGTCGTCGAGATCGGCTTCGGCAGCGGCCTCAACGTGCCCTTCTACCCGCTCGGCGTACGCTCCGTGGCAGCCGTCGAGCCCTCGGACGTCGCCTGGCGCCTCGCCGAGAAGCGCGTGGTCGACTCCCGCGTCCCGATCCGTCGCGTGGGACTGGACGGCGAGTCGCTGCCGATGCCCGACGCGAGCGCGGACGCCGTGCTGAGCACCTGGACGATGTGCACGATCCCGGACCTGGACGCCGCGCTGGCCGAGTGCCGGCGCGTCCTACGACCGGGCGGCACGGTCCACTTCCTCGAGCACGGGCTCGCGCCGGACGAGCCGGTACGCCGGTGGCAGCACCGCCTGGACCCGCTCCAGCAGCGGTTCTTCGGTGGCTGCCACCTCACGCGGACGATCCCCGACAGTCTCGTCTCCGCCGGTTTCGCCGTCATCGAGCTCGAGACGTTCTACCTCGACGGCGCGCCGAGGTGGATCGCCGCCGACTCCCTGGGCGTCGCCGTCAGCGCACCTTGAGCGTGAGCGTCCTCGATCGGTAGGGGTGGACATATCCGCGCGGGTCGATCCGCACGCGCAGCTTGCGCGTGCCCTTCGTACCCGTCGGGATCCGGATCGAGACCCGGCCGCTCAGCTTCTTGGTCATCTGCGCCGAGCGGATCATCCGGCTTCCCCGGTAGACCGTGACGGTGCCCGTGATGCGCGAGTAGCCGGGTGCCGTCGCACGCACGCGCAGCCAGACCTTCTTGCCCCGCTTGACCCTCTTCGCGCTCAGCTTGCGCGTGACCCGCAGCTTCGCCCGGTAGATCGTCGAGGACCTCGAGATCGTGGCCGCCGGCCTCAGGTTCGCCGACCCGGCGTAGGAGATCGTGATCGTGCGGCGCTTCGTCCGGTTCTGCGTGAGGCGGACGTCCGCGTACCCGCGCGAGAGGGCTCGTGACCCCACGACGCGGCCGTTCTCGCGTACGACGACGGTGCCGGTCGGCGACTGGCCGCGGGCGCTGGCACGCACCCGCAGGACCGGCTTGTCGCGCCACCTCGGCGGGGCGACGAACCCTGCCGACAGCGCGCTCGTCCCCTTCGTCACGGCGAGCGCGGCCCACGGTGCCGCCGAGCTGTAGATCGCGTAGTGGCCGTCGTACCGGGCGACGAGGCGGTGCGTGCCACCGGCCAGGTCGCGCCGGAGCCGGACGGTCGCCGCGGCGACCGACTGGTCCCCGACCTGCGACACCGTGGCGCGGCCGAGCACGGTAGAACCGGACAGGATGCTGACCGTCCCGCGAGGCACGACGTTCGCGCCGGCCACCGTCACGCGCGCGGTCACCTGGTCGCCGGAGACCACGGCGCGGGCGTCGTACGAGGCGGTGGTGGACGTCTTCGCCTTGGCGACCGTGACCGTGAACGGCGCTCCTTGCCGCCAGGCGACCGCCACGTCGCCGCTGTAGAGGACGGCGAGACGTCGCGTGCCGGCGTACATCAGCTTGGGGAGCTTGATCGACGCCTTCCCGCTGACGAGTGCCGCCTCGCCGAGCACGTCGCCGCGATCGGTGTCGACCACCTGCACGGTGCCGGTCGGGACGCGTCCGGACGCGGTGACGGTGATGGCGGCGTCCACCCGGTCGCCACCGACGGTGTACGCCAGCGGCGCGGCCGAGACGGCGATGGTCGGCGTGATGCCGGCGTTCTTCATCAGGGAACCGACGCGGCTGCGGATGGTCGGCATCTTGGCGTACAGGTAGCGGCCGGGGCACGCGGTCTGGCCGACGTCGCGGTGTCCGACGATCTTGGTGCG
The DNA here is from genome assembly GCF_041320275.1 of Mumia sp. Pv4-285. Taxonomy (NCBI): domain Bacteria; kingdom Bacillati; phylum Actinomycetota; class Actinomycetes; order Propionibacteriales; family Nocardioidaceae; genus Mumia; species Mumia qirimensis. The sequence continues at coordinate 3,072,165 of NZ_CP162023.1, forward strand.
TACGACCTTCTTGCCGGTGTTCGTCGTGAAGGTCCGGGTCCCGGCGGGCACGACGTGGTTCAGCGAGAACTTCCACGCGATGACACGAGAGACGGTCTCGACCACCGCGGAGGAGGCAGCGGCAGACTCGAAGTTGCCGAGGACGGAGATCCCGAACGTCGTCGAGTTGTTGTTGAGGGCGTGGGCGCCGACGACGTTGCGGGTGAGGCCACCCCAGCGCCCCTCCCAGGCCTGACCCCACTTGTCGACGACGACGTTGTAGCCGATGTCGCGCCACTTCAGCGCCTTGACGTGGTACGCGTAGATCGCTCGGATCACCGACGGGACCTCGGCCTTGGAGTACGAGTTGGACCCGGCTGTGTGGTGCACGACGGCGCCCTGCACCTTGCCGTAGTCGGGCGCCGACCTGTCGCGGATCCTCTCGTCGGCTCCCCACGCGGCCCGCGACCTGATCGTCGGCATCGGGGTCGCCGCGCTGGCGGCCGCGAGCGGCTCGACGTGCTTGGTGGTCGTGGTGCCGAGGTCGAGCAGGTCGACCTGGACGTCGTCGGGGACGACGCCGTCGGGCGTGGCGACGGTGACCTCGACGGCGTCGGAGCTGCCGACGATCAGTGGAGCGGTGCCGGCACGCGCGTTCGCGGCCTCCCGGGTGCCCGGGTCGGGGCCGTCGTCGGTGGTGTCCTCGAGCCGGTACCAGTCAGTCCAGCCGCTGTCCTCGCGCGTGCGCACGTAGGTGACGACCTGACCGTCGACCGATCCACGGTCCCAGGTGACGCCTGCGACCCGGAAGTCCTCGGTCGGGATCACGGGGGTGTCCACGGCGGTGGACACCTCCTGCTCCGGGTCTGGAGCCGGTGTGCCGTCGGGCGCCAGCGCGCCCTCGACGGGCGGCTCGGTGCTCGGTTCTCCAACCGGCGCTGCGTCCGCGGCTACGGCGTACGAGGTGAGCGCGTAAGCGTGGGGGTCGGGGGTCGTCCCGACGGTGACGGTCTGGTTCCACGCCACGACGGGCGCGATGACCAGGCCGACCGCGATCGTGGGCAGAACTGCAAGCGCGGTCTTGGTCCGAGATGTCCTCATCCTGCCCCCTTCGGCACAGTCGTACTCCAGAGGCAGAGTACGTGACCTGTGTCGCGGCGCGACTCGGGACGACCTCAGAGGCGTGTCGCGTCCGCGCCACGCCGGAGGATCGCGCGGGCGTCGGCGGGGTCGCGGTCGGCCAGGCCGCAGGCCGGCGTGAGGACGGTCCGGTGGACCCAGGCGTCCTCGCCGAAGCCGAGGCCTGAGAAGAACGTGTCGACCGTACGGCGCAGCGCGGACGGGTCGTCGGCGGTGGCACCCGGCCAGAGGTCGACACCGGCCTCGAGCACCGCAGCGTACGCGTCGTAGTCGGCGCGCGGCACGAGCGCGAGGCCGAACGAGATCGCCTCGAATCCCGCCCCTGACAGCAGGGTGACCGGGACGCCGGGGGCGCACATGTGCACCACGGGCCGCGCGCCAGCACCGCGTACGGCGGCGGTCACCTCCCGCAACGCCGCGTCCGCGTCCGGGTCGTGGACGCGGCGGTGGCGGCCGATGCCGCTCGCCGTCGGGATCTGGCCGTCGAGGACCGCGCGGAGCCCGGGCTCGTCCACCTGCACGATCAGTGAGGCACCCGGCACGCGTCGGCGTACCTCGTCGACGTGTGCGGCGACGCCCGACGCCAGCGACTGCGCGACCTCGCGGCGCGCACCGTGGTCCGAGAGCACCCGGTCGCCGCGCGGACGCTCCATCGCGGCGACCAGCGTCCACGGCCCCGTGACCTGGATCTTCAGGTCGCCCTCGAAGCCCTGCGTCTCCTCCTCGAGCACGTCCAGGTCGTACGACAGGAGCGAGCGGGCACGCCGCTGGTCCAGCCCCGGCCGGTCGGTGAGGCGCCAGCCGGCGGGCTGCAGGTCGGCACCGAGCCCGTCGAGCAGGGCGACCGCCCGACCGACCATGCCAGCGCCGTCGCCGCGTGCGGGCAGCTCGGGGAGGAACGGGAGGCTCAGCTCGTCCACGACGAACCGGACGATCCCGCGAAGGTCCTCGCCGGGCATCGACCCGACGCCGGTCGCTCTCATCACCGGGCGACCGTGGCCCTGCTGGTGGCGGCGATCGTCGCCGACCCGACGACCCGGGTGCCGTCGTACAGCACCACGGCCTGCCCCGGCGCGATGCCGTGCGCGGGGTCGTGCAGGTCCACCAGGAGACGGTCTCCGACGATGCGGGCGGTCGCACGGTGCTCGTCGCCGTGCGCGCGCAGCTGGACGGTGCAGGAGATCTCACCGTCGGGCGGCGTACCGCACCACAGCGGACGGATGCCCTCGAGCGCCTCGACGGCGAGGTGCGCGTGCGGACCGACCGTCACGGTGCCGGTCACCGGCTCGATGTCGAGGACGAAGCGCGGCTTTCCGTCAGCGGCAGGGCGTCCGAGCCTCAGCCCGCGTCGCTGGCCGATCGTGAACGCGAACGCACCCTCGTGCTCGCGGAGCACCTCGCCGGACTCGTCGACGATGACACCCGGCTTCGTGCCGAGCTTGTCGTGGAGCCATCCCGGCGTGTCACCGTCGGCCACGAAGCAGATGTCGTGGCTGTCCGGCTTGTTCGCGACCTGGAGACCCCGGCGCTCCGCCTCGAGCCGTACCTGGTCCTTCGTGTCGGTGCCGAGGGGGAACAGCGAGTGCGCGATCTGGTCGGCCGTGAGGACTCCCAGCACGTACGACTGGTCCTTGGCGTGGTCGGCGGCGCGATGCATGGCGACCGTCCCGTCCGGTGCCGTCTCGAGCCGCGCGTAGTGACCCGTGACGACGGCGTCGAACCCGAGCGCGAGCGCCCGGTCGAGCACGGCGGCGAACTTGATCTTCTCGTTGCACCGCAGGCACGGGTTGGGTGTGCGGCCGGCGGTGTACTCGGCGATGAAGTCCTCGACGACCTCCTCGTGGAACTCGTCGCTCATGTCCCACACGTAGAACGGGATGCCGATCACGTCGGCGGCGCGGCGGGCGTCGTTGCTGTCCTCGATCGAGCAGCAGCCGCGGGCACCGGTGCGGTACGACTGCGGGTTGCGCGACAGCGCCAGGTGGACGCCCGTCACGTCGTGCCCGGCGTCCTTGGCGCGGGCAGCGGCCACGGCAGAGTCCACTCCCCCGGACATCGCGGCGAGGACGCGCATCAGCGACGCCCCGCCTTCGCGGCGGCCCGCGCCCGCTCGTGCACCGCGGGCAGCGCCGCGACGAGCCGGTCGACGTCCGCCTCGGTCGTGGTCCAGCCCAGGCTGAAGCGCAGCGAGCCGCGTGCGGCGACCTCGTCCATCCCCATCGCGATCAGCACGTGGCTCGCCTGCGGCACACCTGCCGAGCAGGCCGAGCCCGTGGAGCACTCGATCCCCTGGGCGTCCAGCAGCATCAGCAGCGAGTCGCCCTCGCACCCGGGGAAGGTGAGGTGCGCGACGTGGGGCAGCCGGTGCGCCGGACCCGCGTCGTCGGCACCGTTGACGATCGCCTCCGGCACCGCCGTACGCACTCCCGCGACCAGCCGCTCGCGCAGCGCCTCGAGCCGCAGTGACTCCTCGGCCCGGCGCGTGACCGCGACGTCCACAGCGGCCGCGAACGCGGTGATCGCCGCCGTGTTGAGCGTCCCCGACCGCAAGTCTCTTTCTTGCCCGCCCCCGTGGAGCAACGGCACCGTGTCGACCTCCCTTCGTACGACGAGGGCGCCGACGCCGGTCGGGCCACCCAGCTTGTGGGAGGAGAGGCTCATCGCGTCGAGACCGCTCGCTGCGAAGTCCAGCGGGACGTGGCCCAGCGCCTGCACCGCGTCGCTGTGCACGGGGACGCCGTACTCGGAGGCGAGCGCCACGATCTCGGGCACGGGCTGAACGGTCCCGACCTCGTTGTTCGCCCACATGCAGCTGATCAGGGCGACGTCGGCGGGGTCGCGTTCGAGAGCGGCACGCAGCGCACCCAGGTCGAGGCGACCCGTACGGTCGACGCCCACCAGGTCGGCGACCGCACGCTCGTCCTTCTCCAACCAGGTGAGGGGGTCGAGGAGCGCGTGGTGCTCGACCGTCGAGGCGATGATGCGGCGGCGGGCCGGGTCTGCGTGGTGGCGCGCCCAGTAGAGACCCTTCACGGCCAGGTTGTCGGCCTCGGTCCCGCCCGACATGAACACGATCTCGCTGGGTCGCGCACCGATGCGCTGCGCGATGAGCTCGCGGGCCTCCTCGACACGCCGGCGCGCGCGCCGACCGGAGGCGTGCAGCGAGGACGGGTTGCCGCCCTCGACCATCGTCGCGTTCATCGCCGCGATCGCCTCAGGGACCATCGGCGTGGTCGCCGCATGGTCGAGGTAGGTGATCGAGGTGGCCGGAAGACTCATGACGCGACCAAGCGTAGTCGGCCTCTTGATGTGTGCGTGCGCGCGCCGCCTGCCAGGCTGGAGCGATGAAGCACCTGCCGACGGGGCGCGTGCGCCAGCACGACGGACACCGCGACCTCGTCTACACCAGCGTCCTTCCCCGCGGACGCGACAAGGTGTGGGAGATGTTGACGGGCGACGCACCGCTCGGTGCCATCGAGGTCACCGTGATGAGCGAGAGCGAACCCGACCACCTGACCGTCAGGCTCGACACCGGCACGGTCGTCGACGGCTACCTGCGCGCCCGTGACGACGACAGCACAGATCTCCAGCTGGTCGTCCACGAGGTCGGCGCCGACGAGCTCGGCGAACGCGGGCCCCGCGGCGACTACCTCGCAGGCGTCCTCGCCGCCCGCGTCGCCGGTGAGGACGAGCCGGTCTGGGAGGACTACTACCCTTCCGGACGGGCGTACTACGAGACGCTCGCCGCCAGCGACGACGACTCGTACGACGACGACCAGCAACCCGACGAGAACCAGCACAGCGAGGACTGAGATGCAGACAACGTTCGACATCGACGCAGTGGGCACCGTGAACCGGCTGGGGTTCGGCGCGATGCGGATCACCGGCCCCGGCATCTGGGGCGAGCCGGCCGACCGCGAGACCGCACGCGCGGTGGTCCGGCGCGCGGTCGAGCTCGGCGTCGACTTCATCGACACCGCCGACTCGTACGGGCCCGACGTGAGCGAGCAGATCATCGGCGAGGCCCTTGCGCCGTACCCGGACGGCGTGACGATCGCCACCAAGGCCGGCCTCGTCCGGACCGGGCCTGACGAGTGGTGGCCGCTCGGACGCCGCGAGTACCTCCAGCAGCAGGTCGAGATGAGCCTGCGCTACCTGCGCACCGACGTGATCGACCTCCTCCAGCTGCACCGCATCGACGCCGGCACGCCGCGCCAGGAGCAGTTCGAGACGCTGGCCCAGCTGCGCACGGACGGCAAGGTCCGCGCGGTCGGGCTGTCCCAGGTGAGCATCGCAGACATCGAGGAGGCGCAGCAGTACGTGCCCGTGGTGACGGTGCAGAACCGCTACAACCTCGTCGACCGCTCGTCGGCCGACGTCCTCGACTACTGCACCGAGCACGGCATCGGGTTCATCCCGTGGGCCCCGGTCGACGCCGGCGACCTCGCCTCGCCCGACGGTCCGGTCGGCCACGCGGCGAAGCGGTACGACGCCACGCCGGCACAGGTCGCGCTCGCCTGGCTGCTGCAGACGTCGCCGGTGATGCTGCCGATCCCGGGCACGGGGTCGATCGCCCACCTCGAGGAGAACATGGCCGCCGCCGACCTGACGCTCGACGCCGAGACCGTTGCCGAGCTGGACGCGGCGGCCTGACCATGGACGTCTCCGTGCACCTCCCCCGCTTCGACGTGGACGGAGGCGCGGCGGCGATCGCACCCACGTACGCCGAGGTCGGGGCGATCACTGACGGAGGAGGCGTGCGGTCCCTGTCGGTGATGGACCACTTCTTCCAGATGGAGCACTACGCCGGAGGCGCACCGGACCCGATGCTCGAGGCGTACACGACGCTCGGGTTCCTGGCTGCCCGGACGGAGCGGGTCGGGCTCCAGGTTCTCGTCACCGGCGTCCCGTACCGGCACCCCGGCCTGCTCGCGAAGACCGTCGCGACGCTTGACGTCCTCAGTGGTGGCCGAGCGACGCTGGGCATCGGCGCCGGCTGGTACGAGCGTGAGCAGCGCGGCCTGGGTGTCCCGCTGTGGTCGGCCGGTGAGCGGCTCGCCCGGCTCGAGGAGACGCTGCAGATCGTCGCTCAGATGTACGGGGACGACGACGGTCCGTACGACGGCCGCTACTACCAGCTCGCCGAGACGCTCTGCTCCCCCAAGCCGATCGGGCCGGTGCCCGTGATGGTCGGCGGAGGCGGCGAGCGCAAGACGCTGCGGCTGGCCGCCCAGTACGCCGACGCGTGCAACGTGTTCGCGCAGCCCGGCTACGGCACCGAGGGCGTCGCGCACAAGCTCGCCGTCCTGCGCGAGCACTGCGAGGCCGTCGGACGCCCGTACGACGAGATCCGCAAGACGATCCTGTGGAACGGCCCGGTCGCTCTCGACGGGTCGTTCACCGACACGCTGGCGGCGTACGCCGAGGTCGGCTTCGACGAGGTGTTCGTGATGCCTGAGCACGACGACCTCGTCGGGTTCGCCCGCGGCGTCGTCGAGCACGTCGTGGGGCCGGCTGCGGCGCTGTAGGCGTGCCGAGGTCGGCGTGCCGAGGTCGGCGTGCAGAGATCGGCGTGCCGAGGTCGGCGTGCCGAGGTCGGCGTGCCGAGATGAGATGCCGTCTCAGGCCCCGGGGACCGAGCCGCGTGGGACGGTGCACCGGACCGTAGGGGATCGATCCGGGAGGCACGTCATCGTGGGAGACCGACAGGCTGCTCGACTGGCCGTCGTGGCGGCAGTGCTGTGCGCCGTCGTCGCGTGCGGAGGCACGGACGACGACCCGGCCGGAGCCGACCCGACCGCACAGCCCGCCACAGTGGAGGCCACGTCAGCGCCGAACCGTACGACCGTGGGTGCGGCCGGCATCGGCGTCGCTGACCTGCAAGCGTCGTCGGAGTTCTATCGGTCGGCGTTCGGCATGAGCGAGCTGAGGTCGTTCGAGATCCCGGGCTACATGGACGAGATCATCCTCGGGTTCGACGACATGTCGAAGGGTGCGGCGGTCGTGCTCATGCACTACACCGACGGCCGGGATCACGACTACGCGGAGAACCCGGTGAAGCTCGTCTTCTACGTGCCCGACCCGACGGCGACTGCGCGCGCGATCGAGGCCGCGGGCGGATCGATCGTGCTCGAGCCGGCACCGCAGGCCGCGCTCGGCGACGCCGTCGTCGGCCTGGCGAAGGATCTGGACGGCTACACGCTGGAACTGTTGGAGGCCGGCACCGGCACGGCCACCGGCGGCTGAGCACGCGCCGCCGTCGGCTCAGCGACGGTTCGCGGCGGACTCAGCGACAATTTGACCTGCTCGACGTCCTGGTCGAACCGACGCTGAGACCGCCAACACGTCGCCGAGCGCGTGGATCGGTGCCTCCCGTCAGAGACCCGACAGCAACTCCTTCAACCGCTGCTTGACGGCGTCGAGATCCGCGTCGGCGTCGAGCCCCGTGTGCTCCAGCCCGACGACGCTGCGACCCTCGCCGCGCGGGCTGAAGCCGATCACGATGACGGTGCCGTCGTGCTGGCGGAACCGGCCGCTCGGGTTCTTCGCCTCGAGGTTCAGGTTCGGCCGCGCAGCCCCGAGTGCGTCGGCGACGACCGGCACCACCCGGCGTACGGCGTCCGCGACCGGCTCGTCCAACGTCCGCGAGACGGTCGCGCTGAACGAACCGTCGGCGCGCTGGCCGGGCGCGCGGATGCCGTGCTCCTGCTCGTAGACCACGGTCACGTGCTGCGCCCACCACCCGTCGACGCCCTCGTCAACGAGGAACGCCGCGATCTTGCCGTGGGGCCACGGTGTGCCGTCGGCCTCGATCGCGCCGGCGTCGTCGAGCGTCTTGAACCACTGGGCGTACGACGCCCCCGTGGCTTCGACCAGCGACTCCTCCGACCCCCGGATCGCCCGCACCATGGCACCACCGTACGACGGCGGGACTGCGGCGTCACAGACCGTGCGCGATCCTCCAGGCGTCGAACGCCTGCGCGGACGTACGGGTGGGCTCGTACCCGAAGACCGACTTGAGGCGGGAGTTGTCGAGGACCGGGCGGTACTGGAGGAACTTCGTCTGCTCGGGACCGTACTGGGTCAGACGCAACGGCTTCGCGACGGCGAGCGCCGCACGGAGCACGATCTCCGGGATCGGCAGCGTGCCCCGGCCGAGCCTGGCAGCGATCTCATCGATCGTGAGCGCACCGTCGCCGGCGACGTTGAACGTGCCGGTGACGTCGGCGATCACGGCACGCACGACGATCGCGGTGAGGTCAGTGTCCCAGATGAAGACGAACGGCGAGTCCGACCCGGCGATCTTGAGCAGCCGCTTCTTGCGGAACAGGTCGGTGATCTGGTTGTCGACGCGCTCCCCGAGGATCGTGCCGATCCGCAGCACGGTCTGCTCGAGCTCGGGGTGCTCGTGACGGGCGACGGCGAGCATCTCCTCGACGAGGCGCTTGTGGCGGCTGTACGCGAAGGCGTCGTTGCCGCGCACGGGCTGGTCCTCGGTGATCCATGCGGGGTTGTCGGCGTGGTACCCGTACGCCGCACCGCTCGAGGACACGACGAGTCGCCGTACGCCGTGCGCGACCGCCGCAGCGAGGACGTGCGAGGTGCCCTCCACGTCGACCTCGTACGCGACGTCGTCGGTCATCCCCGGCGGCGGGTTCACGATCGACGCGAGGTGGACGATCGTGTCGATCTCGTGCTCGGCGACCGTCCGTGAGACCGCGTCCGCGTCGGTGACGTCGAGCGTCACGTGGACGACTCCGTCGACGTGCTCGCGCGGATCGCGTACGTCGCCGCTGACGACCAGCGCCACGTCCGCGTCGGCGGCGAGGCCCGGCACCACCGACGACCCGAGGAACCCCGAGCCACCGGTCACCAGGACGCGGCGCACGGCCCCCGCCGTACGGCTCATGCCGGCACCTCGACCTTCTCGTCCCGGACCGGCCGTCGCGCCCACAAGGTGGCGACGAACAGTCCGGCGATGATGTCCCAGATGCCCCACCACGCGGCAACGAGCGCCATGCCGCCGAGCCCGTCGAAGAACTCGAACACCAGCAGAAGCCCGAAGCCGGCGTTGCGGATCCCGACCTCGAACGTCATCGCACGCGTGCTCCGGTCCGACAGGCGTGCGCCGCGGGCGATCGAGTACCCCAGGAGCAGCGCCAGGGCGTCGTGCAGGAACACGGCGATCAGGACGATGCCGATGTAGTGGATGAAGACGTCCCAGTTGCCGGTGATCCCGATGACGATGATCGCGCCCAGGGCGATCGACGCGACCTTGCTGACGATCCCGTGCGAACGCGCGGCGACCCTCGGCCACAGCCGTGCGACGGTGAGGCCGAGCGCGAACGGCAAACCGATCACCAGCACGACCTCGCTCAGCATGTCCCAGGGACCCACCTCGATGTCGGCCAGGAAGTCCTGGCCGGTCGGGTGGAGGCCGCCCCAGAAGGCGAAGTTCAGCGGCATCAGGAAGATCGCGAGCACGTTGCCGACCGACGTCATCGCGACCGACAGCGCGACGTCGCCGCGTGCGCGGTGGGTCAGGATGTTGGAGACGTTGCCCGGTGGGCAGCAGGCCACGAGGATCATGCCGAGTGCGATCGACCCACGGACCCCGAGCACCAGCGTGAGGCAGAACGTGATCGCCGGCAGCAGCAGGAACTGCCCTCCGATGCCGACCGCCATCGCGACCGGTTTACGGGCTGCCGCACGGAAGTCCTCGAGACGGGTGTCGAGCGCGACCCCGAACAAGATGGCGCCGAGGACGATCTTGAGGATCGTCAGCGAGCTCTCGTTGAACGAGATGGTGATCGTGTCGACGTCGGCGGCGAGCAGGCTCATGAGAGCTCCTCGATCGCGGCACGAACGGCGCCGCGGTAGGCGTCCTTGTTCACGTAGTACGACATCCGCTCGAGGCCGAGGTAGTGGTAGCCGCCGGTCAGGTCAGGCTGCGGCCCGCGGGTCTTCGCAGCGAACGCGGCGGCCTCGTCGGGGCGGTCAGCTTTCGCCTGGACGTACGACGCGATGAGCTCGGCCTGCTCGTACCGGCCCTGCCACCCGAGACCCGACGCCTCCACCATGCCCATCACGAAGAGGTCGTCGCGCTGCGGGCTGAAGATGTTGAGGTACAGCTGCGGCGACCACCCGTTCCACCGGAGCAGGGCAGGGTCGATGAACGGGTAGTGCAGCGTGTATCCGGTCGCCAGCACGATCGTGTCGTAGTCGCGGCTCGTGCCGTCCCTGAAGAACACGGTCGACCCGTCCACGTGGTCGACGTCGGGCTTGATGCTCAGGTCGCCGTGGCCGAGGTGGTGCAGGATCAGCGAGTTCACGATCGGGTGCGACTCGTAGATCTTGTAGTCCGGCTTCGGGAAGCCGAGCTTGACGGGGTCTCCGGTGAACAGCTTGAGCACGCGGCTGTCCACCGCCTGCTTGATCCGCGGCGGGAGCGGCTTGCCCTGGTTGAGCGTGTCGGCCGGCTTGCCGAACAGGTACTTCGGGACGAAGTAGTAGCCACGCCGCACGCTCATGTCGACCGAGTCCGCGTGGTGGACGGCGTCGACGGCGATGTCACATCCGGAGTTGCCGGCGCCGATGATGAGGACCCGCTTGCCCGCGAGGACGGTGGCTTTCTTGTAGGCGCTGGTGTGGAAGATCTCGCCGTCGAAGCCGCCCTTGAGCTGGGGGACGTTCGGCTCGGAGAGCGTCCCGTTGGCGATCACGACCCCAGCAACGCGGTCAACCGTCTCGGCGTGCTCCCCGCTGGTCGACGCGCCTCCCCCGCTGGCCCCGCTGGTCGACGCGCCTCCCCCGCTGGCCCCGCTGGTCGACGCGCTTCCCCCGCTGGTCGAGGCGCGAAGCGATCGAGACCTCACCATCCATCCCCCGTCCGGATGAGGCTCGACCTGCGTCACCTCCGTCCCGAACCGGTAGTGCTCCCGAAGGCCGAAGCGGTCGGCGTACTCGTGGAAGTACTTCTTCAGCTCGCGGTGGCTCGGGTAGTCCGCGACGTCGTCACCCATCGGCAGCTCGGCGAACTGGGTCGTCGTCTTGGACGAGATGAGGTGGGCGGACTCGTACATCGTGCTGCGCGGGCCGTCGATGTCCCACAGTCCGCCGACGTCGGCGTTGAGCTCGTAGCCCAGGACGGCGATGCCGCGGCGGGTCAGTGCGCGGGTCGCCGCAAGGCCGGACGGACCGGCACCGATGACGGCGTACGGGAGCGGGGCCGCGGCGGCGTCGCCGGAGCCCGACGTGATCTTGGACACGCGCCCTAGTGTGCCAGACGGTTGCGCAAGGCACGTGAAACCTCCGTGAAAGCGACAGTTCGTAGCGTCCCGGCCGTACACGAACCACGCACAGAGGGAGCTCATCAGCATGCGACGCACACGCACGACGACCGCCGGAATCCTAGCCGCGGCAGCCGCTGTGGTCGGCGCGGTCATGACCGCACCGCCGGCGGCTGCTGCCAGCTGTTCGGCGGAGACCTGGACGAGGATGGCGGGCAACTGGAAGATCACCGAGCACGACTGCCAGAAGCCCAAGCCCTACGACAAGGGCGGCAAGGACGCCGACGGATCGGTCAAGTACAAGGGGAAGGACCGGACGTACGAGGCCAAGGGCTGGTTCAACGCCCAGGGCGACAACTTCTACGCCTCGAACACGACGACCAAGCCGGCGTACTTCTCGTTCCAGTACTACAAGGGTGGCTGGAAGACCGCGATGGACGGGCACATGGGCACCAGTGACACGAACTACGCGACGTGGGGCTTCGAGCCGGGGCCGCACTGGTGGCTCGCGGACAAGGGCTTCAACCTCAAGGAAGGGCGCAAGGTCCGCGTCAAGGTCTGCGCCAAGACGTCCGGCGGCACGAAGTGCTCCACCTCGTACGGGTACGCGTGAGGTGAGTCCACGGGTGGCCCGGCGATGGACGCCACATCGTTGCTGGGCCGATCCGGTGGTCGCGCGGTGAAAGTGCCGTGAAAGCGTCCGTCCCTACGGTTCCTGGAGTTGTCGACGACGGGGGAACCGATGACGGACAGCGGTGTGGGACACGGACGAAGCGCGCGCCTGCTCGGGGGCGGCTTCGCGGCCGTGGCGGTGATCGCGGGTCTCGCGTACGCCGCGACGACCGCGCCTGGTGAGGTGTGGCGTACGGAAGCACAGTCGGTCAGCTCGATCACGGGTGGTCACGACGCTGACGCCGTTCTCCGCAAGGGCGACCGGCAGGCGTCGCTCACGTTCCGGTCGGAGGACGCGACGGTGGCGGTCGAGAACGAGCTGCAGACCCCCGTCGTCTACGTGGTCTACCGGTATCGCGGTGGCTGGACACGCATCGCCGAGCGCACGTCGTCGGCCCCCGTGATCCACCGCCCCGTGCCGGTGAGCCGTGGCGAGAGGCTCCGACTCGAGTTGTGCAGCGACGACGCGTTGCGGCACTGCGCGATCGCGTTCGGGGTGGCCTGACACGCCTTCTCGGGTGTGTCGGTCGCGGCCGATAGCGTCGCACACATGTTCGACGGCCACCCTGCTCCTCTTCTCGCCGACCTGCTCTCGCGGGCCGGCCAGGTGGTCGTCGACGCCCAGTCGCGGCTGGCGGACGCGTCCGCCGCCGACCTGGCTGCGGGCGCTCAAGAGGTCGAGGTCATCGCGGCTTGCGAGCGCGTCCGACACATGGTCGATGCTCTTCAGCTGGACTCGATCGCGGCGCTCGACGCTCGCCGCCGCATCACTCACGCGGCCGCCGACCCGACCGATCCCGTCGCTGTCGACCGGGCGTCGCGCGCCGTCGAGCGCTCGGTCCGCGCGGAGGTTTCGATGGCCCGCGGCGTCTCCACCGAGGCGGCGCAGCGCAGCCACGACCTCGCCCGCGCCCTCCGCGATCACCCGCGTACTCGTGACCTGCTCACGTCCGGCGTGATCAGTACGGCGGTGGCCCGGGCAGTCTGCAGGGAGACCTCCGCGCTGCCGCCAATCCTCCGAAGGACGGTCGATGCGGACCTCGGCGGCGTCTTGCCCGACCTCACCCTGCGCGAGGCCGGCGGAGAGGCACGCCGGATCGCGCTCGCCCTCGACCCCGAGGGCGCCGAGGTGCGCGCCGAGCGGGCGCGGGCCAAGCGTTCGGTGAGGCTGCGCCGCAACGCCGACGCGATGGCCACGCTCAGCGTGTACGGGCCGGCCGAGCAGGTGGTCGCCGCCTGGAACCACCTTGCGCGTCGGACGCTGACCGACCAGGCCACGGGGCGAGCCGCCGGACGCGGGAGTCGACAGATCACCTGCGACCTTGCGCTCGCGGCGTTGCGCGCCGATCGGGATTCGGTCGCACCGAGTGGTTCGCCGGGTGTCTCGAGCCCGTCAGCTGAGATCGGTCTGTTGATGCGACCGGAGGTGCTTTTCGGCGCAGAGGACACTCCAGCGGTGCTGGAGGGCTACGGACCGATCCCGGCCGGCCTCGCCCGACGGATCGCGACCGATGCCGCCGAGGTCGAGCAGGCGTGGGTGCGGCGACTCTTCACCACGCCGACCGGTGACCGCGTGACTGGCGTCGACAGTCGTCGGCGCCGATTCCCGGCCGGCCTCGCCCGGATGGTCCGGGCAGCGGACGACACCTGTCTCCGACCCTCCTGCGATGAGCAAGTCCGCGATCTCGACCACCTTCAGTCCCATGCGCGGGGCGGCACCAGCACGGCCGACAACGCTGGCGGTGCGTGTCAGTCCGACAACCTCGTCAAGGAGATGCGTGGCTGGAGCGTCACGCCGATCACCGGTGATGGTGCACCGGGTCGGGCCGATGACGGCGCGATCGGCAGCGACAGCGTCCGCGAGACGAGCGCCGGCGCTTCACCCGCGCCTCAGACCTCCGACCCCCGCCTTGCTGAGGGCGTGCGCTGGCGAACGCCGACCGGTCACACCTATGCGACCCGCCGCGCTGGTCCGGCCGGGCGCGGCCCTGCCCGCACGGTCCCGCGGGGACGAGGCGTCCACGCGTCCGCATCACCGCTCGAAGCCCACCTCGCTCATCTCGTCGGTCGGCTTCGCCAATGACGCTCGCACCGACTCGATCTCGTGCCAGGCTCTGCCCTCACCGGCTCTGCCCTCACCGGAAGTCGCGCGAGGCCGTCCGCATCGTGATCGGCAGGCGTTCGAGCCGGTCGGCGTGAAGGTTGATCGCGCCGTCACGTCGTTCGACGATCCCCCGGACCACCAAGGCGCTGGAGTCACGGGCGATCCGGCGATAGCGGGCCCACAGTCCTGCCGTGCAGATGACGTTGAGCATCCCCGTCTCGTCCTCGAGGTTGAGGAAGGTGACTCCGCCCGCGGTGGCGGGACGCTGCCGGTGTGTGACAAGGCCTGCGGCCTCGATGCGTCGACCCGGCTCCACGTCAGCCAGGTCGGACACCCGCAGCACACCGCGTACGCCCATCGCCGGACGCATGTGGTCCATCGGGTGGCTGTCGGGAGCGATCGCCGTCGCCCACAGGTCCGCCATGGTGGTCTCGGCCTCGCTCATCCCCGGCAGCGTCGGTGCGGCGCCGAGCACCGCAGTGCCCTCGAGCTGGTCCGGGCTCTCCTGGGCCGCGGGACCCGCCGCCCACAGCGCCTGCCGCCGCGACAACCCGAATCCTTCGAACGCACCCGCCGTCGCAAGCGCCTCCATCTGCGCCGGGGTCAGCGAGACGCGGCGGGTGAGGTCGGTCATCGACGTGTACGGCCCGCGGCGTGCGCGTTCGGCGACGATCCGTTCGGCCGCGTCCTCTCCCACCGAGGTCACCGAGGCCAGCCCGAGGCGTACGACGAACCGTCCGTCACGCCGGTGCCACGCGTGGTCGAACGGGATGCTCGCGTCGAACGGGCCGACGGGCGGCTGGTCCGGGTCGAGGCAGGCGTCGTGACCGGTGGTCGAGTGGCTCGAGGGGCCACTCGCGAGCGGTTCGAGGTCCGTCTCGTCGAGCAGGTCCGCGCTCGCGAGCGGTTCGAGGTCCGCGCTCGCGCCTGAGCGGTTCACGTCCGGGCGAAGCACCTCCACACCGTGGCGCCGCGCGTCGGAGACCAGGCTCGCCGGCGAGTAGAACCCCATCGGTTGCGCCCGCAGCAGCCCCGCGAGGAATGCCCCCGGATAGTGCAGCCGCAGCCATGTGCTCGCGTAGACGATCAGCGCGAAGCTGATCGAGTGCGACTCGGCGAACCCGAAGCTCGCGAAGGCCTCGATCCGCAGATAGATCTCGTCGGCCAGGTCACCGGTGATGCCGTGCGCGGCCATCCCCGCGTACAGCGTCGCGCGCAGCCGCTCGATCTTCTCGACCCCACGCTTGGACCCCATCGCGCGACGCAGCAGGTCGGCTTCGTCACCGGTGCAGCCACCGACCTGCATGGCGATCTGCATCAGCTGCTCCTGGAACAGCGGCACTCCGAGGGTCCGCTCCAGCACCGGCTTCAGCACGGGGTGCAGGTAGGTGATCTTCTCTTCCCCCGTGCGTCGGCGGATGAACGGATGCACCGCGCCGCCCTGGATCGGCCCGGGCCGGATCAGGGCGATCTCGCACACCAGGTCGTAGAAGCGCCGTGGCTTCAGGCGCGGCAACGTGCCGATCTGCGCGCGGCTCTCCACCTGGAACACGCCGACCGAGTCGCCACGGCACAGCTGGTCGTAGACGCCGGCTTCCTCCTTCGGGATCGACGCCAGGTCCCACCGCTCACCGGTGTGCTCGGCGACGATGTCGAACGTGTGCTGGATCGCACCGAGCATGCCCAGTCCGAGCAGGTCGAACTTCACCAACCCCATCCACGCGCAGTCGTCCTTGTCCCACTGCAGGACGGTGCGGTCCTCCATGCGGGCGTGTTCGATCGGGCACACCTCCCCCACCGGCCGGTCGGTGAGCACCATGCCGCCGGAGTGGATCCCGAGGTGGCGCGGCGCCTTGAGGAGCTGCTCGGCCAGGTCGAGCACCGGCTCGGGCACGTCCTCGGTCGCCTCGTCACGGGGCAGGCTGCTCCAGCGGTCGATCTGCTTGGACCACGCGTCCTGCTGCCCCTGCGAGTAGCCGAGTGCCTTGGCCATGTCGCGGACGGCGGACTTCGGACGGTACGAGATGACGTTGGCGACCTGCGCCGCGTTGTGGCGGCCGTACTGCGCGTACACCCACTGGATCACCTCCTCGCGCCGATCGGAGTCGAAGTCGACGTCGATGTCCGGCTCCTCGTCACGGGTCGCCGACAGGAACCGCTCGAACGGGAGGTCGAACTTCACCGAGTCGACTGCGGTGATCCCGAGCGCGTAGCAGACCGCAGAGTTTGCGGCCGAGCCTCGCCCCTGGCACAGGATCCCGCGGGACTTCGCGTACGCGACGATGTCGTGGACGATCAGGAAGTAGCCGGGGAAGTCCAGCTCCTCGATCACCGCGAGCTCGCGCTCGAGGCGTTCATAGGTGCTCGACGGCGCATCACGGTAGACTTGGGCGGCACCCTTCCGTACGAGCTCGCGCAGCCACGACATCGGCGTGTGTCCGTCGGGGACCTTCTGCTTCGGCAGCCGCGGCCGCGCTCGGCGCAGCTCGAACGCGAGGTCGGCAGCCACCTCGACGGTCCGCTCGACCGCTCCTGGATAGCGGGCGAACAGACGCGCCATCTCGGCTCCTGAGCGCAGGTACGGCGGGCCTGCCGCGGGCAGCCAACCGTCCATCGCATCGAGGCTCCGGCGCGCACGGACCGCGGCCACGGCACCCGCCAGCCGCCGGTCGGCGGGAGTCGCCGCGTGCACGTTGCCCGTCGCGACAGTAGGGAGGTGGAGCCGAGACGCGATCGCGGCGAGCGCGTCGTTGCGGACCGAGTCGTACGGGTCTCCATGGTCGGTCAGCTCGACCACGACGTTGCCGCTGCCGAACCGGTCGAGGAGCGCACGAACCTCCTTCTCCGCGGCAGCGTCGTCGACCTCGGTACCGGACCGACCCACCAGCGCCTGGCGTACGGCGCCCTTGCGGCATCCCGTCAGCACCATCGCGTGCTCCCCGAGCCGATCGGCGAGGTCGTCGAGGTCGTACGCCGGGCGTCCCTTCTCGCCACCGGCCAGGTGAGCGTCGGTGAGCGCGCCGGAGAGACGGTGATAGCCCTCTTGGCGGCGTGCGAGCACCAAAAGGTGCGTGCCCTCGGGGTCGGCGCTGGCCTGCCGAGGGCGTGCCTGTCGCGCTGCGCCCTGACCTGATGGGACCTGACCTGGTGAGCCCCGACCTGATGCGCCCGGACCTGATGCGCCCGGACCTGATGCGCCCTGACCTGATGCGCCCTGGCCGGGTTCGGCGGGTGCCAGTGACAGCTCCGTCCCGAACACCGTCGGCAAGCCGTGCATCGCGGCCGCCTCCGCCATCCGCACCACACCGTAGAAGCCGTCGTGGTCGGTCAGCGCCAACCCGGTCAGCCGCAGACGCACCGCCTCCTCGACCAACGCCTCCGGGCTGCTCGCGCCGTCGAGGAAGCTGAAGTCGGAGTGTGCGTGCAGCTCCGCGTACGGGACGTAGGGCTCGTCCGGCCCGGCCGCCTCGGGGCCGCCCGCCGTCGGCGGCTCGTACGGACCACGCTTGCGCGAGAACGCCGGCCCGTCACCGCCGTCGGGCTTGTCGAACTGCTCCTCGGGCAGCAGCCGACCCGACAGCCGGCGCTCGAGCTCCGACCACGGCATGTCCGGGTTGTTGAACCCCATCAGCCGGCTCCACGCATCAGTCGGCGCATCAGCGGGCTCCGCACATCAGTCGGCTCCGCATCAGTCATACCTCGCTTCCACGCACCAGACGCCGTCGCTCACCCGGAGCAGCCACGCGCTCCCGTCGACGCCGACGACCTGAAAACGTGCCGCACGTGACGCATGCTCGGCGTCCCACCACCGCTCGTCGACCGGCCACGGGCCTGCCCACGCGGCGACGGGCTGCAGGCCTGTGCCCGAAGAATCCGTGACTCCGAACTGCGCCGGCGCCGCCGTCACCATCCCCCGGGCGCTCACCATCACGGGCTGCCCCGAGGCCCCGACCACCCGGGTGGGCCGCGGCGGGTCGTACACCGTGGCAGGCGCAGGCGCAGGCAGGCTCCCCGGCCACGGCGGTGCCACCGCCCGGTCCGGGACGAGCGGGTCTCCCCACGGCACCAGCGTCCGCCGGTCGGCCGGACCACGACCACCCCCGACGACGGCCGACACCACGGCGTCGCGTCCGAGGATGCTCTGCACCTTCGACGCCGCACGATGGACACGCGCATCGGGTCCGCTCCCCCACAGCCCCTCGGCGTGGTCCGTCACCGGGGCCACGTCGGCCGGCACCAGCTTCACCCCGCTCACCGGTGCTGCCACCGCTGACGAGGCTCCTGCCTGGAGCTGCCAGCGGACGCGGTCGACGAGATCGCCGGCGTCGAACCAGCGCGGATGCAGCCACTGCCGCTCCGAGGTCTCCCCCCGGTCGGTGTGCACCTCCACCCAGACGCTGGTGCAGACCAGCTGCCGCTCGGCGATGTCGGAGACGAACGCCTCGGCCGTCCGACGGACGCTGAACGCGACCGCCTCGGCGTCCTCCAACGGCGGCTCGAACGTCACCTCGCGCTCGAGGTCGGAGGGAGGTCGACGGGCCGCGAAAGGCCGGTCGTCGACACCGCGGGCGAGCCGGTGCGCGAGAGCGCCGTCCGGCCCGAACCGGGTCAGGACGTCTGCGGAGCGCAGTGCCGCGAACGCCCCGAGAGTGCGGAGCCCGAGCCGTTGCAGAAGGCTCACCAGCTCAGGCCTGTCGAGGACTCCCACCGGCAGGTCAGCGAGGAAGGCGGCGGACTCCCCGGGCGGCACCACGACGCTGTCCTGGGCGAGCGCCTGCCGCGCAGCCTGCTCCGCGGCGAAGACCGCGTCGGCGATGCCGAACCGGACGTCGTCGACGCCGTGCCCCACCAGGCACTCCGCGAGCACGGCAGCCGCGTGCTGCTCACCGCCGAAGTAGCGTCCCGGACCTGCCACGCGTACGGCGCAGGTGCCGGGACGCAAGGGCTGTACCCCGGGCGCGATCTCCTCGATCGACGCGAGGATCGGCTCGAACGCGCGTACGTCCAGACCCGGGTCGTAGTCGAGCGTCACCAGGTCGGGGCAGCGCGCCTGCGCGTCACGCATCCGCTGACCACGGCGTACGCCCTCGGCGCGCGCCGACATGGAGCACGCCCGCACCTCGCCGTGCTCGAACAGGGCGACCGGTGCACCCCGTGGGAGGTCGATGCCGGCAGCGGTGTGGCGTACTGCTCGAACCGGCCAGTCGGGGCACCACACCACGAGCGTGCGTGCCATCAGCTCGCCATCCCGTAGTCGGTCGCGGGCACAGCATCGAGGGGCACAGCATCGAGGGACACAGCATCGAGGGGTACGGGGCTCGTGGGCACGGGGCTCGCGGGCACGGCGTCGAAAGCTGGTTCGACGCTCGCGTCCAGCCACAGGTGGGTCCGGTGCGGCCGCCCCCAGCGTCCCGTCGCGGTGACCGTGACGTGACGTCGTCCCAGGTGCCCGTGCCCCGCGCCCACGCCCGTCCAGGAGCTCTCGGTGACCTCGAGGCGCCCCGCAGGACGTGGCCACGCACCGGCGTGCGGTGTCAGGGCGAGCAGCGTGGTCGCGTGCTGGCGTAGCCGAGCCACGATCCGCTGTGCCTCGACGTCGCGGACGGTCAGCGGCGGGCGTACGACGATCGCGTCCGTGACGTCTGCGAGCGTGCTGACCACGTGCGGCCAGTGCTCTCCGGGCGCAGGCACGAGCATGGTCCGGTCGAGGGCGACACCGAACGCCTCGGCAGCCTCTGCTCCCATCTCGGGCACGCCGACCACGGCGCACCAGGCCCCCTCCGAAGAAGGTCCGGCCGCCAGGGCAAGGGCGAGGGCGAGGGACCCGGTCACCTCGTACGCGGCGCCGCGCAGCAGCCCACCGGGGACTATCCGGTCCAGTGCGGGCAACGCAGGGAGCCGGTCCCGCGCGGGGGTCGAGCCCTCCATCGCGCGTACCTGAGCAGCCAACTGGTCGAGAAGCGTCACTCCTCAATGTTCGAACACATGTTCGACAGAGTCAACTGGGAGCCGACCCTCGAGACAGCGGTGCCCCCGCCGTCACTCCCGCACAGCGGGGTGGCGGCGAGGGCACCGGCTCAGCGTTCAGGCAGAGGCGAGCAGATCCCGCCCCGGGATGGCGTCGAGCAGCTTGCGTGTGTAGCTCTGACGCGGATCGTCGAACACCTCGTTGACGCTCGCGGCCTCCACGATCTTGCCGTTCTGCATCACCAGCACGTCGTCGGCGATCTGGCGGACCACCGCGAGGTCGTGCGTGATGAACAGGTAGCTCAGACCCATCTCGGCCTGGAGATCGTTGAGCAGCTCCAGGATCTGGGCCTGGACCAGCACGTCGAGCGCAGAGACCGCCTCGTCGAGGACCACGACCTCCGGCTCGAGCGCCAGAGCACGCGCGATCGCGACACGCTGACGCTGACCACCGGACAGCTCGTTGGGGTAGCGCCGCATGAGCGACGTGGGCAACGAGACCTTCTCGAGCAGGTCACGGACCTTGGCCTCGCGCTCCTCCGCCGACCCGATCCCGTGGGTCGACAGCGGCTCCTCGATGGACTTGTAGATCGAGTACATCGGGTCCAGCGACGCGTACGGGTTCTGGAACACCGGCTGCATCTGTCGACGCAGCGCCATCTGACGCTTGCCCTTCAGCTGCGAGGTGTCGTACCCGTCGAACAGGACAGTGCCCTCGGTGGGCTGGAGCAGCCCGAGGACCATCCTCGCCACCGTGGACTTGCCCGAACCGGACTCCCCCACGATCGCCGTGGTGGTGCCACGAGGCAGCGTGAACGTCACGTCGTCGACCGCACGCAGCTCGGTCTTGCGCCACGGACGGTCGCCCGGAAGGTTGAACACCTTCGTCAGGCCCTCGACGACGATGATCTCGTTCTCGCCCTTGCCGACGACACCCTTCGCGGTCGCCACCTCGGCCGCGATCTCGCCTGCGGTCTGCACCGCCTGCTCGCGGACCTCCTCGCGCGCCTTGACCGACGAGAGCCGCTGCGAGGCGATCGACGGAGCCGACGACACGAGCCGCTTCGTGTACGGGTGCTCGGGGTTCTTGAGGATCTCGAGCGCCGGTCCGGACTCGACGACCGAGCCGCGGTACATCACCACGATGTGGTCGGCACGCTCGGCGGCGAGGCCGAGGTCGTGCGTGATCAGCAGGACGGCCGTGCCCAGCTCGTCGGTCAGCCCGTCGAGGTGGTCGAGGATCTGCTTCTGCACCGTCACGTCGAGCGCCGACGTGGGCTCGTCGGCGATGAGCAGCTTCGGACGGGCCGCCAGTCCCATCGCGATGAGAGCACGCTGACGCATGCCGCCCGAGAACTCGTGAGGATACTGGCGCGCGCGACGATCGACGTCGCTCAGGCCGGCCTCCGTGAGGAGCGCGAGCACCGCGCGGTCGGCGTCCTTGCCCTTGGCGATGTCGTTGGCGATCAGGGCTTCCTTGATCTGGTCCCCGACTCGCCACAGCGGGTTCAGGTTGGTCATCGGGTCCTGCGGGACGAGACCGATCTGGTCGCCGCGCAGGGCCACGAAGTCCTTCTTGCTCGACGTCGCGATGTTCTTGCCGTCGAACAGGATCTCTCCGCCGGTGACCTTGCCGGTGCCGGGGAGCAGGCCGATGATCGCGTGCGCGGTCGTCGACTTGCCCGACCCCGACTCGCCCACGATGGCGACCGTCTGACCGGGGTAGACGGTCAGGTTCGCGGCACGGACTGCCGGGACGGCCTTCTTGTCGGAGTAGAAGGCGACATCGAGGTCACGGACCTCGAGGAGTGGCTGCTGGCTCATCGCTTCCTCTCCTTCGGGTCGAGCGCATCGCGGACGGCATCACCGAGCAGGATGAAGCTGAGCACGGTGAGGACCAGTGCGGTCACCGGGACGAACATGACGTTGAGCGAGGTGCCCGAACGGACGAGCTCCTGCGCCGAGCTGATGTCGTTGCCCCAGGAGATCACCGAGAACGGCAGACCGAGTCCCAGGAACGACAGCGTCGCCTCCGCGACGATGAAGATGCCGAGCGACACGGTCGAGGTGACGATCACCGGCGAGAGTGCGTTGGGCACGATGTGGCGCCACAGGTTGCGCTGGTTCGTCGCACCGATCGCTCGCGCCGCGTCCACGAACTCGTAGTTCTTCACCTCGAGGACGGAGCCGCGCATGATGCGGGTGATCTGCGGCCAGCCGAACAGGCCCAGCGCGGCGACGACCGCGAGGACGCCGCCCCAGAAGCCGCGGTCCGGGAACCAGTTGTTGACGGCCGAGAGGCAGACGATCGCGGCGAGCAGCAGCGGGATCGCGAAGAAGATGTCGCTGATACGAGAGATGAACGTGTCCGACAGACCGCCCTTGAAGCCGGCGAAAGCACCGGTGAGGCCACCGAGCCCCGCCACGACGAGCGTGGTCAGCACGCCGACGGCGACCGAGGCACGCGCTCCGTACAGGGTCCGTGCCCACACGTCGCAGCCCTGCTTGTCGTAACCGAACGGATGACCGGACTCGGCCGGGCTCAGGCTGTTGCTCAGCTCGCAGAAGCGCGGGTCGGCGTTCGTGAACAGACCCGGGGCGATGATGACGATCGCGAGGATGGTCAGCAGCACCGACGACGCCCAGAACATCGGGTTCCTGCGGAGCTGCTTCCACGCCTCCTTCCACTGGCTGGCCGGCGCCTCGTCCACCTGGACGGAGTCGACCGCCGCGAGCGGGGTCTCGTCGATCGGGGCGACATAGCGCTCCTGCCCCGGGAGCGTGGGCTTAGGCATAACGGATCCTTGGGTCGAGCCAGGCGTAGAGCAGGTCGACGATCAGCGAGGTGAGCACGTAGACGAGCACCATGATCGTCACCACAGAGACGATCGTCGGTGTCTCGCCACGCTTGATCGCGTTGAAGGCGAGGTTGCCGATGCCCGGGATGTTGAAGATGCCCTCCGTCACGATCGCGCCGGCCATGAGCGCGCCCAGGTCGGCGCCGAGGAAGGTCACCGTCGGGATGAGCGAGTTGCGCAGCACGTGCCGTCGCACCACGACGCCCTCCGACAGCCCCTTGGCGCGGGCAGTGCGTACGTGGTCGGCCGTGAGGTTGGCGGCGACCGAGGTCCTCGTCAGCCTCACGATGTACGCGAAGGAGACGAGGGCAAGGACTATCGCGGGCAGCAGCAGGTTGTAGAACGACGTGTTGCCGCCGACGGTCGGCGGGAACCAACCGAGCTTGACGCCGAAGATCAGCTGCATGACGAAGCCGAACACGAAGATCGGGACCGCGATCACGAGCAGCGACGTGACGAGCATCGTCGAGTCGAAGAGCTTGCCCTTGCGGAGGCCGGCGATCGTGCCGGCGACGATGCCCAGGACGGCCTCGATCACGAGGGCCATGAGGGCGAGCTTGATGGTGACCGGGAAGGCGTCGGCGACGAGGTCGCTGACGTCGCGTCCGGTGAACGACTGACCGAAGTCCAAGGTGATGGCGCCCTTGAGGAAGAGCAGCCACTGCATGAGGAAGGGTTCGTCGAAGTTGTACTGGGCCCGGACCTGTTCGATGACGGAGTCGGAGACGGGCTTGTCGCCGAAGATCGCACGAATCGGGTCACCAGGCCGGAGGAAGACGAGCGCATAGATCAGCAGCGTCGACCCGAGGATGACGGGGATCGTCTGCAAGATGCGCCGCGCGGCATACCACCACATCAGTGGCCTCCTACGGAATGGTTAAAAGGTATCAGGCCACTGACACCGATCGGGTGCCGTTGACCCGCGCAGGGTCACGCGGGGGCAGCGCCGTGGCGCTGACCCCGCGTGACCTGCATTGCGGTCGTGTGCGATCTACTTCGTGATGTTCTGGTAGATCGGCACGCCCTGCCAGTTGAACTTGACGTTCTCGACGCCGGTGGCAGCGGCGCCCGTCCCGTCGGTGTACCACATCGGCAGACCCGGCATGTCCTCCATGAGGATCGCCTGCGCGTCGACGAAGTCCTGGTAACGGTCCTCGTCGCTGGTCGCGCCGGCCGCCTTGGCCAGCGCCGCGTCGAACTCCGGGTTGGAGTAGTTGCCGTCGTTCGAAGCCGCGCCGGTGCCGTAGATCGGGCCGAGGTAGTTCGAGATCGACGGGTAGTCGGGCTGCCAGCCGGCGCGGAACAGGGCACCGGTCTTGTTGTTGTCACGGTCGTCGAGGAACTCGTCGAACGTGGCGTAGTACTTCGGCTCCGCGTCGATGCCCAGGGCGTTCTTGATCTGGTTCGACATCGCGTCGACGGAGGCCTTGTTGCCGGCACCGTCGGTGTTGGTCGCGATCAGGAGCTTCTTGTTGCCCCACGGCTCGATGGCCTCAGCCTCGGCCCAGCGCTTCTTGGCCTCGTCGGCGTTGAACTCGAGGACCTCGTTGCCCGGGATCTCGTCGGTCCAGCCCGGCATCGGCGGCGCGCTGAAGTCGCTCGCCGGGGTGCGGGTGCCGAAGAACAGCTTCTCGGTGAGCTCCTCGCGGTTGAGGGCCATCGAGAGCGCCTGGCGGCGGAGCTTGCCGGCCTCACCGGTGAAGCCCGGCAGGTCGCTCGGGAACTGGAACGCACCCAGGACGGAGCCCGGAGCGGTGATCGCCTGGACCGAGTCGTCGTCCTGGAAGGTCTGCAGCGCGCTGTCCGGGACGGTGTCCAGGACGTCGAGGTTGCCGGCCTGGACATCGGTGTAGGCGGCGTCGGTGTCGGTGTAGACCACGAAGGTCACGCCACCGTTCTGAGCCTTGCGAGCGCCGTCGTACTCCTCGTTCGGGACGAGGCGGAGCTCCTTGTTGTGCTCCCACGCGTCGAGCTTGTAGGGGCCGTTGCCGACCGGGGCCTCGCCGTAGGCCTTGATGTCGGCGAAGGCCGACTCAGGCAGCGGGTAGTAGGCCGAGTAGCCGAGACGCAGGGGGAAGTCCGACTCGGGCTGGTTCAGCTCGATCGTGAAGGTCTTGTCGTCGACGACCTTCAGACCCTCCATCGTCTTGACGGTCGGGTTCTCCTCCTGCACGGCCTCGTAACCCTTGATCGGGTAGTAGAAGTACGAGGCGTTCTGCGCGTTCGTGCTCAGGGCACCGTAGTTCCACGCGTCGACGAACGACTTGGCCGTGACCGGCGTGCCATCGCTGAAGGTCCAGTCCTTGAGCTTGACCGTCCAGAGCTGGTTGTCGTCAGAGGTGATCGAGTCAGCGACCTCGAGCTCCTGCGACCCGTCGTCCTTGTAGGTGATGAGGCCCGCGTAGAGGAGATCGATGACGTTGCCGCCGCCGACCTCGTTGGTGGCCTGAGGCACCAACGGGTTCTGAGGCTCGGTGGTACGAGCGGTGATGACGGCATCGGTCGAGCTGCTGCCCGAGTCGCTGTCGTCATCTCCCCCGCCGCCGCAGGCGGACAGTGTGAGTCCGATCGCTGCGAGCAGCGCCACGCCTCCAAGGCGAGTACGCCGGGAGAGTCGCATGGGAATCCTCCTGATTGTGTTGGGAACGCGCAGAAAAACTTCCGCGGACCCATGGTTGCTCGGGATCATCGACCAGAACAGGGTAGGGAGCAGACACTTACCGAAGTGTTACAACAACGCGGCCCTGTGATCGTGGAAGAGTTCTATCAGACCGCCTCAAATCAGACATCACGCGGGGCGTTCGAGCGCTGTGAGGTACTGGAATCACTGGCGAGGCGTAGTCACGGGCGCGTAGACGCAGAACCGCCACGCCTCCGGACCGGAGACGTGGCGATTCTGCGACGCACGAGGGCGCACGGGACCGATCTGCGCGTCAGCCCTTGCGCTTGTTGACCTCGTCGGTCGCCTGCGGGAGGACCTCCTTGAGGTCGCCGACGACGCCGAAGTCGACCAGCTCGAAGATGGGCGCCTCCTCGTCCTTGTTGACGGCGACGATCGTCTTGGAGGTCTGCATGCCGGCGCGGTGCTGGATCGCGCCGGAGATGCCGTTGGCGACGTACAGCTGCGGCGAGACGGTCTTGCCGGTCTGGCCGACCTGGAAGCTGTGCGGGTACCAGCCGGAGTCGACGGCGGCGCGCGAGGCGCCCACTGCCGCACCGAGCGAGTCGGCGAACGCCTCGACCTGCGAGAAGTCGCCGCCGGTGCCACGACCGCCCGAGACCACGATGGCGGCCTCGGTCAGCTCGGGACGCCCGGTGGCCGCACGCGGCTTGGAGTCGGTGATCTTCGCCGTCTTGGCGGCGTCGGAGACCGTCACCGAGACCGGTTCGAGAGCACCGGCGGCCGGCGACTCCTCGGGTGCGGCGGAGTTCGGCTTGACCGCAACGATCGGGGTGCCCTTGGTGACGGTCGCCTCGACGGTGAAGTTGCCGGCGAAGACCGACTGCGTGGTCTCCACGCCGTCGCTGCCCGCGCGGACGTCGACGGCGTCGGTGATCAGACCGGACTCGGTCTTGATCGCGAGACGGCCGGCGATCTCCTTGCCCTCCGCCGAGCTCGAGACGAGCACCGCGGCGGGCTGCTTGCTGGAGACGAGCTCGGCGAGGGCCTCGGCTTTGGGAGCGACGAGGAACTCGGTGAGCTCGGGGGCGTCGAGGACGTAGACCTTCTCCGCGCCGTACTGCGCGAGGTAGGCCTGCGCCGCGTCGGCGCCGGAGCCGATGTACACGGCGGAGGGGGTGCCGAGACGACGGGCGAGCGTCAGGAGCTCACCGGTGGTCTTGCGGACGGTGCCGTCGACGTGGTCGACGAGAACAAAAATCTCACTCATCTGTCGCTGCTCCTCAGACGAACTTCTTCGACGCGAGGAACTCGGCCAGCTTGACGCCGCCGTCTCCCTCGTCGGTGACGATCTCGCCGGCGCTGCGCGGCGGGCGCGGCGAGAACGAGAGGACCTTGGTCCAGGCGGCGTCGAGGCCGACCTCGGACGCATCGATGCCGAGGTCGGAGAGCGTGAGGTCCTCGACCGGCTTCTTCTTGGCCGCCATGATGCCCTTGAAGGACGGGTAGCGCGGCTCGCCGGACTGGTCGGTCACCGACACGACCGCGGGGGCGGTGGCGGTGATGGTCTCGGTCGCGACGTCGCCGTCACGACGCACGGTGACCGTGGACCCGTCGACGGTGATCTCGGAGCCGTAGGTGACTGCCGGGAGGCCGAGGCGCTCGGCGACCATGGTGGGGACGACGCCCATGGTGCCGTCGGTCGAGCTCATGCCGAAGAACACGAGGTCGTACTCGAGGGTGCCCAGGGCCTTGGCGAGGATGAGGGACGTCGC